>NZ_JAMFLC010000034.1:0-58191 GCF_023501985.1 Nocardia sputi
CATTACGGTGGGACACGAAGACCTCCGGCAGGTGAATGCGTTCCTAGACAGCTCGCACTTCACCCGGAGGTCTTCGCCATGTCAGCCCGACACGCCGCTACCAACGTCCGTGGTCAGTACACCTAGGTCTCAATACCCCTTCTCCGGGTAGACGCCCGGTCCGCCGAAAACTCATCGGTGAAACAGAGTCCAGGTCGTGGTTGGTGAGCATGCGGATCGCCTCTAACTGATGGCTGTCGAAAGGTGAGCTTCATCGATGGCCACTACGGGCAGCCTGCCCCGCTCCGCCGCTTCAGCGGCCAGCGTCTCGGCGGTCCGGGGTACCAGGACCGCAGTGTGATAGGCGGGCTGGTGCCCGAGAGAGGCGACGATGCGGTGGAGCATGCCGCGACCCCGATCGAGGGATTCGGCAGATAGATCACGACTCGACGGCCGCGCGCCGTTCACGATCATCGGCGCGGCGCTCGGCGTGTCCGACCAAACCGTCGCCCGCCGTTACCGCAAACTGCGCTCCACCGGGGCGCTGCGCGTACTCGGTCTCACCGACGCCCGCCGACTCGGGCACGTCGAATGGCTCGTCCGCCTGCGATGCGTACCCGGCGCGGCCGAACCCATCGCCACCGCACTCGCCGCCCAGACACCTCCTCGGTCAGCCTCACCTCGGGCGGCACCGAGATCGTCTGCTTTACACGAACCCGCGGCCACCAGCCCCGCGACAGCTGGCTGTGGGGGCAAACTGCCCCGCACACCACGAGTGGTCGCCGTCACCGCGCACTGCCTCCTCCGCATGTTCTTCGGCGGCGCGACCGGCTGGAACGGCAGATCCGAATCCACCATCCATCGACGCCTCGAACACCTCCGACACACCGGCACGCTCTTCTTCGACGTCGACATCGACCCCCGCCTACTCGGCTTCACCTGCGAAGCCATGCTGTGGTTACCCGTCCCACCCCGCCAAACTCGCCGACCTCGGAGCCACCCTCGCCACCCACCCCGAAGTCGCCTTCGCCGCCGCCACCACCGGACCGACCAACCTCGTCGCCCTCTCGACGCCCTGGCCGGTTACGGTGCCGGTCTCTGGATCGCTACCGGCGCCCGCCGGCCGAGGACTCTGACCCTCGCCGAGTTCGACCTCGCCGGACTCTGGGTCGTGCATACACACCCCACCCGGCCCAGCATGCTGGTACGCGGCCGCCGCGGACCGATCGACACCGCCCCGCTGCGGAGCCCGGCGATCCGGCACAAGGAGGAACTGCTGTTCGAACGCGCACTATCCGGGGTGCGGGGACCAGATTCGCGAAAAGTGGCGCTAAGCGGTTTGGCTATCAATCCGAGCGGCACCGCGAGCGCTACCGCAGATAATTTCAGGAGTCGCCAGTACGGGTCCTTACCAGTCCCGCCCCAGTCGTAGGCTCGCCGATCAATTCCCATTAGGCGACGAGGGTGAGGTGAGCGGCCGCGGCCTGGTCGGGATCGCCTGTTCGGGTCATGAGGCGGTTGATGGCGTCGGCGACCTGGTCGGGCTGCTCGAGAATCACCGAGTGCCCGGCGCCCTCGACCATCACGAGGTCGGCGTACT
This sequence comes from Nocardia sputi, assembly GCF_023501985.1. Classification (NCBI taxonomy): domain Bacteria; kingdom Bacillati; phylum Actinomycetota; class Actinomycetes; order Mycobacteriales; family Nocardiaceae; genus Nocardia; species Nocardia sputi. The sequence continues at coordinate 1,580 of NZ_JAMFLC010000034.1, forward strand.
CGACGGCCGCGGCCATCGCGACCGAGTGCGACGGCGGCGTCATCAGGTCGCTGCAGCCGCACAGCACCAGCGTGGGGATCCGCGAGAGGACCGCGAGCGCGTCGGTCCGGTCGTAGACCGTGAATTCGCTCAGGAAACTCGCCATCGTGACGATCGGCGTCTCGTTGCGCATCGCGTGGGCCAGCGCCAGCACCCGCGGGCTGACCTTGCGATCGCCGAACTCGGCGGCACGGATGACGGGGGCGAAGAGTGTGCAGGCTACAGGTTTCGCGTGGTGCATCAGGCCCGGGGCGCGGCGGACGGCCGCCTGGAACGCGGAGACGACCGGGTTACGCAGGAGCCGGCCGAGGCCCGCGTCGGCGAGCCCGCTCGCGGCGGTCGCCAGGAGCGCGACGCCCACGATACGAGTGCCGATCTCGTGCGGGTACCGTGCGGCGTAGGTCAGCACGGTCATGCCGCCCATCGAGTGGCCGACGAGGACGACCGGTCCGGTGGGGGCGACCGCGTCGAGAACGTCCTGCAGGTCGCGGCCGAGCTGGGCGAGGTTGTAGGTCTTGCGGGACGCTGCGGCGGAGTCGCCGTGTCCGCGATGGTCATAGCAGACCACCCGGGCGTCGGGGTATCGGCGCAGCAGCGCGTCGCGGACGTAGGTCCAGGACTCACTGCGCAGGCAATGGCCGTGCAGGAGGACGACGGTGAGGTCGGCATCGCGCGGACCGTACTCCCGAACCGCGAGAGCGACGCCGTCTCGGGTCGAGACCGTGACACGCCGTTGGGCCACGGTGGGGATGGTGGTGCGGATGGACATGAGCGGCTCCGGTGCGTTGGCGGGGAGGTGTTCTGCTCGCTGCGCGACAACCATCCTCATCGAATCGGTACCGGGCCGACATCGGGCATATACCTATCTACGGTCATGCGATCACCTAGGCACGGTTACCGATGGGCGTTCAGATGTCTCGCACTCGTGTGCATCTGGGGTAGAGCCGGCATGTGGGGTCCAACCGGCCGGAATCCGGCGTTGGCCGGAAAAAATTCGCGCCTGACCAGGCGGTTTCGATGGCGCCGACTGGCAGGCTCGCGTCCGGCACTCCAAAACGTGGGATCAAGCGGACAGCGACGCTTCATGTACCAGATGACACGATTCTTACCTGCATCGTCGATGCGCGCTGCTTTTCAACGCACGCTGTCTGGTTCCGTCAGCTCACGGATCCGGTGTCCTGCCTTGCGAGCCAAACCACTGGATGAGCTCGAGGCGATGGCACGCAGACAGGTGACCGCCTCATCACCACCGATAGCTGTGATCGCGTCGAGTGCAGCGCGGGAAGACTCTCCGATCCGCCACCCGCCCTCGAGGATCTGCTGACATAGTCGCCGCGCCGTGTCTGCATTCCCGACAAGGCCTTGCGCATGCAACACCCAGTTGTCGCGGTGGGGGCAACCGGCCAACATCCAAGCCTCGTATAGGCCCCATGCGAACTCCGCAAGCGCCGTCGGATCCACCGTTTCCGCGACAACCCGAACTCCGGCGTATTGCCATTCGGGGCGGCACATCGCCAGCATCGTGCAGAAGTCTTCCACTGCGGATTCCGGCAGCGCTGCGCTGCCGTTTGGTAGCAAGATGGCAGGAAGCAGGGCAGGGACGAGCCACGTCGGCAGTCGAGGAATCCGATGCGGTAGCGCAGACTGTATCGCATCGTCGCCCACCCTCGCGGAGATGGCTGTGCGGCTCTGCTCGCCGTAATATGCTGCGGCGCTGTCGATTGCGCTGCGGTGACCCATTTGGGCAATAGTGTGTAGCGCGTGCTGGGCAAGCATGCGATCGCTGCCGTACCGACTCAGCGCAATCGGAATCAGGTCTTCGACGGCCGTGTCGGCATGCCGCTGCCACCAAGCGACCGCGGTACGATTGGTCCGGCGGAACCCGAGGCAGCGCATCATCAGCACGGCGACACGACTGCCGTCGACTGGCTCCATGACCTGAGCCATCCGCAACGGATGTTGCGCCATCGTCGCAACGACCGCATCAAGGGCATCGGCACCGAACCTTCCCAGAATGCGTTGGAAAATCGCCTGCGAGTGGACTGCCCGCGGGACTTTGAACTCTCGCAGGATCGGATGCGCGATGTCGTCGGATATCAGTGCGAGGACGAAGGGCTCCTGGTCGACGTCCTGCACTGAGCGACGGTAATCCTCGATGCTCCGGGCCCTGCTGACCACCTCGAGCATGTCGTGTTCATACCACCACCCCCGTGTTACTGGCCTCGCAGCCCACCGCTCCCGTTCACCTGGCCGCCAGTCGAGCCGCAGCGGGCGGTCGGGGCGTTTTTCGAGGGAAAGGTGCTGTGCCCGCGAAGGTGCGCGACGCCAAGGCGGCGACGCCAAGACATCCGGCAGTTCGTGCGGTTCGGCGTTGCGTAGATGTACGGATTGACCACACTGGTGAGCCGACGCATCGCTGATGAACTGCTGTTCTCGACGTTTGAGCGCCCGAACAATATGGGCCGACGCCCTCCGGGTGGGATCGGCTGACAACAGCCTCCTCGCACGGCGCGGGAACCGGACCGCGGATCGGGACAGCGCACCGAACACCAACCCGTTGTCGGCGCGAGCCTGGAGCAGCCCCATCGCGACATCGGTCGGAAACCGGGACAGCATGTCGGCGAGCTCGCCCGTGGAGTCTCGGTCAGCACCCCAACCGTAGGTTGCATGAAGCCTGGCATCCAGCATCGCCGCGATGACGTCGGCGGCGGCGGGACCTACCTGGGTCGCGATGTTGTACACATGACGAAAAAGGCGTGCTGGCTCGACCACTTCGGTGATGCGAGTGAGTTGCTCAGAGGTGGTGGCGCAAGCGGCTAGAAGGGCAAGCGAATCCGAGGAATCAGACGGAACCGACCAAGCCCCGAAATCGTTGCTGTACCAGCGCAGGTGCCGCTCGGGCGGTGCGCTGCGCGACTTGTCGATCGGCATCGCCTCGAGATCTGCATCGATCCAACCCTGTTCGGTCGGAAGCAGGTACGACGTGGCGACCCGGACCCACAGGTCACCGATATGACCGGAAGCCCCTCGACCGCCGGCAACGCCGCGCAGCGTACCGAGGCGTTGGACGGTGGTCCGGTAACGCTCTTCGGATGCAGTCGCCAGGTGCGCCCGGACCCGCCGCAGCACGTTGTAGGCACGCAATGGTCCTGGTTCGTTCGGCTCGGGCGCGGTCAGATGGATAGGATTCCACGTACCGCCCCGGGATCCCGATACGACCGAACTCGACATTCCCACCCCGGACATCCACACAGCTGCTTCCGCCGCGAATTCGAGCCCGTACTCAGCCACCCACGTGTCAGCTAGACTGCGCGGCTCCGAGTGCACGAGAGCGCATACAACTGCTGCGCCTTTCGCGGATACGCGTGAATCGAGAAACCCGGCCCCTGCCTCGGAAAGCCAATACACACCACCGCGGGGCGGGAACGCCAGAGCACCCTCGATCACCTGGCGATACGGGGCGAGCTCGGTGGGCGTAACAGGCGTTCGCGGCCGAAACGTCAACTGTCGTGCCGGGCCCAGCCCCCGAAAAGGCGCTGCCCTGGGCCACCATTTCGCCGGAACCGCCCACGAGTCCTATCCAGCCGGTCATGAGGTTCGGCCACACACCCTCCGATTTCGCCTACCGGACACGACCATAATTGGCTCGGACACGCGGTCACGGGCAATGAGAGACGCCGCTCGCTGAATCGTGTACGTCGCACATCGCATGCCTTCGCCGCAGCCTAAAAGGCATGGCCAAATTCACGACCTCCCAGCAATGGGAACCGATAGGGGTCTTGCGAGTTCTCTGCAACGCCCACCGTGGCTATGGGCCGGACGTGCCCGATATTCAACGCGAAGGGGGTTCCGGGCAGTCGAAGTACGCGCGTGTTCAAGAGTCCGGCAGATCCTCGGGGCTCTGGTAACTCGCCAGAGCAGACCGACGGTCTTGTCATTCGTGCTGGGTATCACGGCGAACCTGCCACTGGCCGGACCCGTTCGCGCGGACCGATCACGTCATCGAAGGCTGGTCCGTCATCGAAGGAGCGCGCCCCGACGCCCCGGTCAGAAGAGGGTGTCGCGGACCCGTAGCGGCCATACCCGGTGGGACCGAGCTGGGCAAGTTCTGCATCGACATCGACCTCGATCGCGCCGAAGAAGTGGATGTTCTCCGAGTGGGCCGGGGAGATATGGGCCAGCACATCTGTGTCTATACGACGCCCCTGGCGGCGCATCTGCTCGACCGCGAGCCCGTTATATTCCGTGGTCCAGGCGATAACCGCGTTGGTGGCCAGGGTCAGGTACCAGGCCTGCTCCGTCTGGGCTTCCAGGTGGCGGGCGCGGAAAGCTCCTTCGTGGGCGTGGATGAGGCCGCGTTTGAGGGCGTGGATGGATTCGCCCTTGTTGAGCTGGCGCGAGATCTTGCGCCGGTAGTCGGGTCCGGTCAGATATCGGCAGGCGTAGATGGTGCGCCGCATGGCACCATATTCCTTGAGCGCCGCCGCCAGGGCGTTCTGCCGCCCGGATGCGGACAGCTTGCCGACCAGTAGTGACGCGGTGGCGTGCCCGAACTTCAGTGATCCGGCCAGCCGGGGTAGGTCGTCGTAGTGTTCGGCGATCAGGTCCAGATTTAGCTTGCGGGTCAACAGCGGTCCGACGTGCGGGAACCCGCGCGTCGGCATCGGCGCGCGGCACCGGCCGGTACAGGGTGATCTTGCCCAGGTCCCGGATGCGCGGGGACAGCTGCATCCCGAGCAGATCGAACAGCGCGAAGTTGACCAGGGTGACCCCGTGGGTATCGGTCGCGTGCTCGGTGATCGGCAGATCCGTTGCATTGCAGAGGATTTCGTCCAGCACGTAATGGGCTTCGCGGCGGGTGGTGACGATCACCTTGGTGCCGTAAGTGGTGTGCTGGTCGGTCACGTGAGTGTAGGTCGACAGGCCCTCCTCGGCGAAGAAGTGATTCACCGCGCGGGCGGTGGTGGACTTGCCGCGCGTGGGGAACCGCTGCCCGTCCGAGGACGACAGGGTGCCGGTCCCGAACACCGTGGTCAGCGGAAGTCTCTGGTGGTAGCCGATGATCGCCAGATTCGCCGCACGCAGCGTCTCCTCCTGCACATACCACTCCGCGGTCCACGCCAGGATGTCGTAGGAGATCCCCGACGCCGCAGCCATATTGGTCAGACCGAGGTTCGTGGAATACGCCAGCAGCACCGCGATCAGATTGCGCTTCAACTCCGGGCTGCGGGCCTGCTTACCGCCCGCATGAGTGAAGCAATCCAAGTAGCCGGTGCGTTTGTCCAGCTCGATCAGCAGCGACACGATCGGCGCGAACGGCAGCATTTCCGTGAGCTCGGCCTTCAACTCGATGGCCTCGGTCGGGATGTCCTCGGCGGTCAAAGGTGAGATCACCAGATCACCGACCTCGTCCAGCCGCACCGGCCCGTCACCGGACGCGAGCATCTGCTCCAGCTCGGCGACCGCCGCACCCCACTCGTCGGTCAACGCGACCAACGCGGCAACCGGGTCGGCTCGCTTGTCGACCAGGCGGCAGAATTCGCCGCGCTGCGGCTCCCACTGCTCGGACGTGAGCAGGTAGGCGGCAGGATCGGCGTAGCGGCGCGACCCCGGCACGAACACATCCCCGCTGCGCAGCCCGTCCCGCAACCCGAGCAGCACGCACAGTTCCCAATAGTGCCGGTAGGCGACGGTATTGCCGGTCTTGCGGGCTTCGTCGAGATAGCCGCGCCACTTGGCCGGCACGAACCCCGTGGGTGCATCGTCGAACACCTTGCGACGACCGGTTGCATTCAGCTCGCGCAGCAAGTCCACCGCGATCAGCAACTCCGTCGCCGCCGTGCCGCCGGCGGACCGGACCGCCGACAACACCGCCGGAGTGAACTTCCGCAGATACGAATACGACGAATCGAGAGCCACCAGATGCCCGTGATCACGCGGTAGCCGCGGCTTGGTCTGCGCTTTCGCGGCCCGCAGCCGCTCCAACCCGATGCCCTCACCTCGGATCAACCCGCCGACATCCTCGTCGGGGATGTGCGGGTCGATGAGGATGGATAGGAGGTCATCCAGTAGCGCCTGCCGGTCCTCCCCGCTCTTGCCGCGCTCGGCCAGCTCCTCGCGCATCCGGTTCTCCGCGGCACTGAACTTCCCCGACAGTGCCTGATCGAACAGCACCGCAGCCGCCGACGTCCACCGGCCCGGTGGACAGCCACCGCAACCGTGACATCCGGATCGAGGCATCGGTGACCAGCAAGCCGTCCAACTCAGCGCACCGCTGCGGAGTCAGCTCATGCGCGAGCCGATCGTAGGTCTCCCGCTGCGCCTGCTCACGCGCGTGCACAACGCGGCGCACAACGGTGTCGGGGCTGGGGCGGATCACCCGCGCCGAGAGCAGATACTCACACCCCAACCGGAACAACAGCGTCGGCGAATCATGCTCCATCGCCCGCGCCAACAAGAACTCGTCCAACTCCTTGAACTCCAGCGCACCGGCCGACCGCCAGCCCAGATACTGGGCCACCACTCGCAGATGCTCGGTGCGCGTCTGCGCCCGCTTGCCATACGAACGGATCAGCGACACATCGACATCCAGCTGATCCGCCAACCGCGCCACCGCCACTGCAGGCGCGGCAGCCACCTTGTCCGGCACGAACCCCAACCACGGCAGCGCACACAACGCCACCGACAAACCCAGCCGCTCCGCGGGGCCACGCCCGCGACCCGGCGTCAGAAAGGCGATGTCAGCCGGGGTGAGCGTGAAGTGCCGGAACAACTCCTCGCGGCTGATATCCGGGAACTCCCGCAGCCGCGCCAACTCCTCGACCGCGAACACCTGCATCGCCACGAAACCCAGCCTCCAGCACGCCGACCAACCTCATCGGCAGCCAAGCCAAGCACCAATCACGACGCCCCGCAGGACAAACAAGGAGCGCGCTATCTCTGCTGGTCAAGCCATTGTCGTTGTTTTTCGTCCGATTACTACCGGAACCCCGACTTGCTGCGCACCGGCATCTCCATCCGGGAAGGACGGCTGTCGTCGGTGACGCTGCTACGACGCCTCGGTAATCATTCGCGGAAAAACCGCTTGTACAAAGCGTTCCGGGAACTCGGCCGGGTGGTCAGGACCATCACGCTGCTGCGGTTTCTGTCCGAACCCGAGCTGCGCGAGCAGATCACGGCGATCACGAACCGGGCCGAGTCGTTCCACGGGTTCGCCGAGTGGCTGATGTTCGGTGGCCGCCTGATCGGCCACAACGATCCGGACCACCAGGAACGGGTGGTGAAGTTCAACGAACTGGTCGCCAACTGCGCCATCTACTCCACCGCCCTGGACATCACCGACGCCGCGAACGCCCTGGCCGCCGAGGGGCACCCGGTCGACCCGGATGATCTGGCCACCATCACGCCCTACATCACCCGCACGATCCGCCGGTTCGGCGATTGGGTCCTCAACCTCACCCCGCCCGAAGCGGTGCCGGTGACCCGCCTGGACCTCGAACCGCGCGCACTGTTCGCCACTGGACCGCCTTGACCAAGGGTCGGACATTGCTGTTTCTAGCGTTCACCTACCTCAGGCCGAGCGGTCCGGCCAATTCGGCGAGGGCCGCGACGAGGTTTCCAGGTTCGGTGAGCACTTGCACAGGCACATGGTCGGCGCCGGCGTCGAGGTGCGCTGCCAGCCCGGCAGGGCTGGCTATGTCAACTTGATTTGGCCCCGGTGTGACGCAGTACCTACTTGATAGCAACAATCCATTGTCCCGGACGAGTGCCGCTGAAACTGGACAAGGCTGGTTCGCCAGGCATGAATCACTGTGGCAATCCGGATTCCCAAGCCTCCCAGAGCGAGTTGTCGCAGGACCGGGCCGGCCGCCATCCCGATCGTGATCTATCTGCCGAATCCCTCGATCGGGGTCCGCGGCATGCTCCACCGCATCGTCGCCTCTCTCGGGCACCGGCCCGCCTATCACACCGCGGTCCCGGCACCCGAGACCGCCGAGACGCTGGCCGCTGAAGCGGCGGAGCGGGGCAGGCTGCCCATAGTGGCCATCGATGAAGCTCACCTGCTCGACAGCCATCAGTTATTAGTGGGAAGCTATCCGGCCGCCGTGGCAAATATCAGCATTAGAGTTGCCACACAGCTTTCCCAGGAGGTACCGACTCATGAACGAACCGACAGCGGCATTCGCGCGGGCCGAGGACGCGATCGCCCGGCTGCGAGCCGCGGCGGCGGCCTCGGAAGGCGAGGTCCGACTGGGCCCTGGCATCCCGGACGACGTCATCGACACCTGGGCGGTGCCGGTGCCCGCCGACATCCGGCTCCTGGCACGCGAGATCGGCGAAATCTGGTTCGACGACTACGATCCGATCACCTTCGGACATCCGGAGAACTTCGAGCCCAGGTTCTGCCGCGCCGGCGCACCAGGGACCTGGTGGGCGCTGCACCGCAACGCCGCCGCGGAGAATTACTACGCCGACATCGATCCCGAGACCGGCGTCTGGGGTCGGGTCTTCTACCACTGGGAGGACAACTCCACCACCCTGGTCGCGCCGTCGGTCGCCGACTGGTTCACCTCCGTCGCCGACGGGCTCGACCTGGCCTTGCGGGTTGCCGCCGGCGAGCGGGTCGAGGGTATGGATCCGGGTCTGGACGACGACGAACTGGACGACCTCGACTTCGAATCGGTGTTCCAGGACTGGTGGTCCGGCCAGGGCGAAATCCTCGCGCCCCGCGACTCACCGATAGCGGCCGCCATGCCAGCACCGACGGCCCGCCATTCCCCCGACACGGTACTGGCGACCGCCGCAGCCGCTCTCCCAGATGGTGCCGTCCTCGCCGACCTTCGCACCGCGCACTACCCCACCTTCATCTCGTTCAACGAGTTCCGCGGCGGCACGGCCCGCTACCGCCGCTTCGCCGGCGGCACCCTCCTCGCCGCCATCCCCTCCGACTCCTGATCGGCATCTCAGGCAGCACAGGTTCTGCCGGCGAAGCACTGCGGCTCTATGCACCCGGCTGGCTGTTCACCAGAACAGTCACCACCGATACTCGACTGGGCGGCTACGACCTGCCCGCCGGAACCTCTGTGGTGTGAGCACCGACACCCGCCGCTATCTCCCGGGCCTGCGACATGTGGTCCCGCGGCAATCTCGATTGGGCACTCGACGTCGAACGTTACCTGTGACTGGGCCCCGATTGCAGGTCCACCTGACGGGACCCCGGTGATCGGTCCACTTGATCTGGCCCCCGCTCAGGAGGCCGCGGTTTCGAGAGTTGAGGCAGACTGACCCGTAGGAGGTCACGATGCCGAAATCCTTTCCGCTGTCCATGCGCCGGCAGGTGTGTGCTCGGCTGCGAACTGGAAATCCAGCGCCCACACTCGGTTCGGTGCCTCCGCCGTCACCGACGTGATGGTGGAGGCACCGGTGCGTTTGCGGCGCCGCCGCAGTGGCACCCGCAACCCTTCGGCTCGCCACAGACGCTGGATCTTCTTGTGGTTGACTTGCCAGCCCTCGGCGCGGGCGTCATGGTAGGCGCGGCGGAATCCCTGCCGTGGATGGGTTTTCGCCCACTCGCGTAACCATTCCCGCAACCCGGAATCCGGATCACCTGCGGTCTGATCGGCCGGTGGACGGCGTTGAGTGCTTCGGTGCTGCCCGGTCACCCGGCACGCGAAGCGTTCGCTCATTCCGAACAATCGTTGCAGGTGAGCGACCGCCGCGCGCCGGCGTTCCGGGTCTAGAAGTTTCCCTTCGCGATCTCCTTCAACGCCGCTTTCTCCAGCTCGGCCTCGGCCAGCAGCCGTTTGAGCACGGTGTTCTCGCGTTCGAGCTCTTTGAGTTTCTTCACGTCATCGGCCTTCAACCCGCCGAACTGATTACGCCACCGGTAATAGGTGGCCTCGGTGACTGCAGGACCCGGCACACCTCGGCCACGTCCTTGCCCTCGGCCAACAGTCGATCGGCCTCGGTCAGCTTCCGAACCACCTGCTCAGGGGTATGTCGTTTACGCGTCGCCATGATCGTCGTCGAGCCTTCCCACCCAAATCCTGGGCACTCAGACTCTCACAAACTACTACGGACCGAACCAGAGGGGTCACGTCATCATGTCTACGCCACCAAAGTGGAACTCGTTGCCTCGGTTGACAATTGGATCGACAGATACAACCATGATCGGCGGCACTCCGCCCTCGGGATGCTCGGCCCCATATGCTACGAGCAATCCCTGACAGACGCAGCCAAGGCTGCTTGAAACCCTGTCCACCATTCGGGGTGAACCTCAGCCGGACGATCACCGCTCCCGAAGACCGCGTTCCACTCAGCCATGCAGTGCGCGAGTTCGCAGGGCAGGGTCGGAGTGGATCTCGGATTCGGTAAAGCGTTCGACGACCCAGTCATTGGTTGCGAACAGTTTTGTCTGGTCGCTGCTGTGCGGGGAGTTTGCATCCGGTGATTGGGAGTACGTGAGCAAGGTGCGTGCCGAGGTTCTTGTAGGGGACAGTTCGACTGCCATGATGAAGCTCGAACCGAAGTCCACGGGAGCGAAGGTTCCGTCGTCGCGGAGTCCCGGTGGTCCCCCGCCGATCACGTGGTAGCAGCCTTCCTGGTGGGTACAGCCGGGCACCGCCACGTCGGTGCCGATCGAGCGCTGGAAGGAGGAGAGGGAGGCGTTCGGCGGTATGCCGGCGTCGGCCAAGCGGGCCACGGCGTCCGCCAGGGCGCGGCGGACTTCGGGAACCGCGGTGTTCACGGTGTTGGGAGTGGTCAGTGGGTGGGTCGGATCGAACGGTACCGCCCACACGTTGGGGACGCGCTCTGCGGCGAGCCAGAGCTCACGCCACAGTACGGCTCCCGCACTGTGCGGCTCGGCTCGCGAATCCCACTGTGCCAAAGCCTCACACGCCTCGGTAACGTCGACGTATCGTCCATCGGTCGCCTGGATGGTCGTCTGCTCGCGGCACATCGAAACGACTTTGTCCCTCGCCAATTCAGCGCTGTGGTTCCGGTCGGCCGAAAACGCCTCGAGTGCAGTCGATATGGTGAACCCCGCTGGCCCGAGTCCGTCTACGCCGCGTAGGCGTCGATCGATGATGTCCAGGCCGACGCGGGTGCGCAGGCTCCGTGGTGTCGCGACTGGTCCGAAGATCTGTGGCGTGCCCATGATCGGCGCGGCGGGGTTGGTGAGCCAGGCGGAGTCGTTACTGTTGGTTACGAAATCGGAGCGTGTGAGGGACGGGTACGCGTGCGGACCGAAGATTCCGGGCGTTACGGCGTCGGGGTCGCTGCCCCAGGCGCACAACGACAGTGAGCCGTCGAGCAGCGCCGCGCTCGGGGGAAGCCCCGGACCCCGGCCGCACAGCAATGCCTGTGCGTCGGTGACGTGCGGAACAACCGAGGCGTCGGCGTAATAGGCGGCACCGGTGTCGTCGACAGCGAGCGTGTTGGCGAAAGCTACGCCTTGGTAACGGTTTTGCGCCTGGCGCAGCTCGGCGACGCTGTCGGCCTGATTCATCGCCAGCCACACATTGGCGGACCTCCCGTTGTCGACGTTGACGTCGCGCAGCGACAGTGCGGTCGACTCGGTCCATGCGCCCGCAAGCACCGGCCCATAGCGGGAGTTGTAGACGGTCCGGTTCGCTGTGCCGCCGCCGAGCACCGGCACGGCAATGCTGCGCTCGGTCATTCGCTCTGGTCTGCCGTCCACGAGATAGCTCATCGGATCGCCGGGGACCAGTCGCAATACGTACATGCTGTATCGCCGGGCGGTCGACACCGTGTGGGTCCAGGCCAGGTGTGCCGTGTGCCCGATTATGACCAGCGGCACGCCGGGCAACGTCGCGCCGGACACGTTGAGGACACCGGGAATGGTCAACTGGGCCTGATAGAAGCGCAGTGACCCCCGCCAGGGGAAATGTGGGTTGGCCAGCAGGAAGCCGCCGCGCTGCGGCGTACCGTCCCGTCCGACGGCGATCCCGTTGCTGCCCAGACGCACGGTGTCGCCGCCCGCCATCTCGGCGAATATCGCATCGATTGCGGTGGCTCGAGGCGGTGCGGGCGTCGCCGCCGCGACCCGTGACTTGACCCGGCCGATCCCGCTGAACACGGTGATGGCGTAGATCATCCGCTGAACATCGAGCCGAGTGATCGGACGCACCCACGGTTTGCCACGGCAATCCGGGTCCGGTAGTCCGTCCACGCCCACGTCGGCGAGATACCGGTTCACCCCGGCCACGTAGCCGGCGATGAGGTCATCGATTTCGGCGGTGGGTCCGAGTGGTGGCGGTTGGTCGAAGGCTCGCTCCACGTTGCCGTTCTCATCGAGGAAGCGGTGGAAGACATCGCTGTCGATGTTGGTGAGCTGCCGGTCGATCGGATCCCCGGCATTGGCATCGGCACCGAAATACCGCGAGCGCTCGCCGCCGACCGTCAGCACGATATCCGCGAGCGAGCACATGCTGTCCTCCGCGAGTGCGTAGCCGAGGCCGAATCCGAGGCCGGGAAAGTCGTCGGCGAGGACATGCGGGATGCCGTACGCGGTGCGCCGGATGACCACCGAACCCCCGCCACGGTCCGCGCCGCCGACCCCGTGGGTGACCCCGGACAGGAGAGTGAGCACCATGACGAGAACCGAAAAATACCGCAACGAGGTCATGGAATCTTTCCCGCTTCCGGTTCTCCGGCGCGGAGCGCGGCCGCCAGCCGATCCACGTCCGGCGGCAGCAGGACGGTGTGGTGGCTGCCCGGTACATCGACGAGGACGAGACTATCGGGGTTCCCGACGGATGCCCACCCGAGGGTCGGATCACCGACGTCCGCAATGGTTTTCCCAGCGCGAACGACGGTGACAACACCGGCCCACGGCTGCGGCTGGTAGCCGCGCAGCGCGCTCGTGTGCCGCTCGAACAGATCATGGCGACGTCGGATTTCCGCGACGGTGGTGTGCGGCGGAACAGCCGCAACCCGCCTTGCGTGGTCGGTCAGCAGTTCGAGTTGGTCAGTGATCTCGCTCGCCCAGAAGTCATCGCCCAATGTGACGCGATCCTTGGCTTCGGGCAGCAGTGTGTGGACAAATATCCCGAACCGGCCTGACTTGTCGACGGGAACACCCGCGAGCATCCGCTGCGGCGCCCACGCGTCGACCAATACGACCTGGTCCACCTCAGCCCCGGATTCGCCGAGCTGCACGGCCATCTCGTATGCCACCGTGCCCGCGAACGACCAACCGAGCAACCGGTAGGGACCACGTGGCCGGTCGCGTCGGAGCCGGGCGACCAGCTCGGCGGCTATCTGTGCGATCGAGGGGGACTCCACGGTCGGCGCGGCCGTGAGCCCGTACACGGCCTCCGTATCCGACAGCCGTAGGGCGAGCGCGGTGTACTCGGAAACTCCGCCGAGTATTCCGTGCACGCAGTACAGCGGTGGCCGCTCGCCACCCGCACGGTGTAGCCGAACCACGCCGGACGAACTCGCCTGTTCGGCCGACTGCTGGTTCATTGTGCGCCGCAGGTCGATTCGTGCAGCCAGGGCCGACACCGAGGAATGCGTGAACACGTCCTGCACGGGCAACCGAATCGCGAGCTCGTCCGCCAGCCGCCGCACGAGCTGGGTGGCACCGAGCGAGTTGCCGCCCAGCGCGAAGAACTCGTCGTCCGAGCCGACAGCCGGCACGCCGAGCACTTCCGCGAACACCGTGGCAATCACGACCTCGGTCGGCGTTCCCGGCGCGCGATACCGCCGTGGCTGGAACACCGGGGCGGGCAGTGCGGTACGGTCGATCTTTCCCGAGGCATTGATGGGGAGCTCATCGAGCACCAGCACTGCCGCGGGTACCAGGTAGCCAGGCAACACGTCACGCACCGACTCGATCAGGGCGGTCGCGTCGAGGCCCACTCCGGTCACATAACCCACCAGCTGATCACCCAGGCGCGGATCGTTGCTCATCGTCACGGCGGCCCGGCACACCCCTGGATATCGAGTCAGGGCCGACTCGATCTCGCCGAGCTCGACCCGCTGTCCGCGTAGTTTGACTTGAAAATCGCTGCGCCCTAAGAATTCCAAGCCCATTCGTGTCCACCGGACGAGGTCTCCGGTGCGATACAGTCGCTCACCTGTTCCGAACGGGTTCGCGACGAATGCGACGCTGGTCAGGCCAGGGCGGCCGGCGTATCCGCGCGCCAACTGCGCACCGCCGATGTACAACTCGCCTGCCACGCCGACGGGCACCGGCTGCAGCGCGGCGTCGAGTACGAAGGTCGTCGTGTTCCATATCGGGACACCGATCGGGACAGTGTCGGACTCGTTGCCGGTGACCTCGAAAGAGGTTACTTCCACTGTGGTTTCGGTGGGGCCATACAGGTTGTGCAGCCGGGCGCCGAGCCGCTCCCGCGACCGTCGCGCGGTCGCCACCGGCAGTGCTTCTCCCGACGAGAACACCGTCGCCAAGGTTGAGCATTTCCGGACCTCGGGCTCGGCGAGGAAAACCTCGAGTATCGATGGCACGAAATGCGCAACGGTCACTTCGTACCGGGTGATCGTGTCGATGAGGTAGCCGGGATCGTGGTGGCCATCTGGGGCCGCCACCACGATCCGTGCTCCGATCTGCAACGGCCAGAACAACTCCAGTACCGAGACGTCGAAGGTGGGCGGAGTCTTGTGCAGCACCACGTCGTCGGAGGTCAGCGCGTAGTGCGACTGCATCCACAGCAGCTCGTTGACGATCGCGCCGTGGGTTACGACGACGGGTTTGGGGCTCCCGGTGGAACCGGAGGTGAAGATGACGTAGACGGGATTCGCCTGCCGTAGCTCCGCCCGTCGATCGCGATCGGTGATCGGCGCGGCGCTCAGGCCGGTCAGGTCGATGCCCGCCAGCGCCTCCGTATCGAGGACGATGACCGGGGACACTTGTTCGAGCAGCAGCGCCCTGCGTTGCGCAGGGGCGTTCGGATCGATCGGCACATACCCGCCGCCTGCCAGCACCGTCGCGTAGGCGCACTCCACGAATCGCACGCTGCGCGGCAGCACGATGGCGACCAGCGACTCCGGACCGACCCCGTGCCCGATCAACCAGCGGGCCAACCGGTTCACCCGCCCAGAGAACTCCGCGTACGTCACCGACGTGTCCCCGAAGGTCACTGCGACGCGATCGGGGGTCCGCGCCACCTGCGCCTGGAACGGGGAGCAGAGGGTCGTGCCGGAATCCCTGGGTACCGAAACCGTAGTGGTGTTCCGGTCGATCAGTACCGCGGTTCGTTCTTCCGCGGAGAGCAGGTCGATTTCGCCGATTCGTACTCGGGTACGGGTCACTGCGGCGGTGAGTACGCGCAGGAATCTGTCCCGGAACGCCACCACCGTTGTGGTGTCGAACAGGTCTGTCGGGAACACCAGTTTGCCATTGAGCTGGGTCACCCGGCCCCGGCCCTGGGATATTTCGGTGAAGATCCATTCGAGATCGAACTTCGACGTCACGTCTGGAATATTGATGTCTTCGATCCGGAGTCCCGGCAGCTCGAAGACTGTTTCGGGAAGGTTGTGGAATGCCAGCATGATTTGGAACAGCGGGTTGTGTGCGGTCGAGCGCTGGGGTTGGACAACATCCACAATTCGTTCGAAGGGAAGCTCGGCGTGGGTGAACGCCGCCAGGTCCGTTTCTCGCACCGCCTCGAGCAGATCGGTGAACGACTGTTGCGGGTGCACCGAGGTGCGTAGCGGGATCGTGTTGACGAACATGCCCACAACATCGTCGAGTGCGCCCTCCGCGCGGCCGGCGACGGGTGTCCCGATCACCACATCGTCGGTGCGCGCCAGCTTGGTCAGCAGCACCGCGAGTGCGGCGTGCAGGACCATGAAGACAGTGACTCCGTGCTGCCGCGCTTGCATATAGATGGCGCTCGTCAGTTCAGCAGCCACCGCGAATTCGACGACTCCGCCGGCATATGACGGGTTCTCAGGGCGTCGACGGTCGCTCGGCAATTCGATGACGTGCGGTACGCCCGCCAGCTCACGCAGCCAAAACGCTTCGTCTCCGGCCGCTGGTGACGACGGATCGGCACTGTCTCCCAGAGTCTTTCGTTGCCATAGGGTGTAGTCCGCGTATTGCACGGCCAGCGGTTCCCAGACCGGTTCCGCTCCGCTCGACCGCGCCGTGTACGCGATGACCATGTCGCGTGCCAATGGCATTTTGGACAACCCGTCACTCGCGATATGGTGCACCACCAGCACCAGCACGTGAACTGTTTCCGTCACCGCGCACACCAGCACCCGGATCGGCACATCGGTCGTCACATCGAAACCGCGGGCGGCGAACTCGCGTACCGCATCCCAGAGTCCAGCAGTGCCGTCGACGGCGACCGGCCCGGTCACCACATCGGCAATATCACGGATCGGCACTATCGACTGCAGCGGTTCACCGTCCACTACCGGAAACACCGTGCGCAGCGCTTCATGTCTGCCGACGAGATCACGCACGGCCGCCCGCAGCACATCGATATCGAGGTCTCCGGACAGCCGGAACGCGTGCACGATGTGGTAGGCGCACGACGCGGGGTCGAACTGGTTGAGGAACCACATCCGTTGCTGCGCGAACGACAACGGAATCCGCTCCGGCCGCACGGCAGCGGCGAGCGCGGGTACCGGGATACTCCTCGGCGCGTCCGCACCCGCCCGATCCACCAGCGCGGCGAACTCCGCGAGCGTCGGCGCCTCGAACAACTCCCGAACAGACAGCGCAACGCCCGTGGAACGGCGTAGCCGCGCCAGCATCTGAGTGGCCAGCAGCGAGTGGCCACCCAGGTGGAAGAAGTTGTCGGCGACACCGAAGTTCTCGTCTCTGAGCAGCTCCGCCCAGATCGCGTGCACCGTCCGCTCGGCCGGCGTGCGTGGCGCGACCAGCGGAACGCGCTCAGCGGCCGATCCGATCGCTATGGCGCGCAGAGCGACTCGATCGAGTTTGCCGCTGGGTGTCAGCGGCAGATCATCGACGAAGGCGAAGAGCGTCGGCACCATGTGCTCGGGCAGTACAGTGCCCAGCGCATTCCTGACCTTATCCTTTGTCACGCCGGGTGCGGCCGTGATGAACGCGGCCAGCGCTGGTCCGGCTCCTTCGTCTCGCACGTGGACCGCAACTGCGCGGATGCCGGGCACGCCGCGCAACGCGTGCTCGACCTCGGCGGGCTCGATGCGGTAGCCGCGGAGTTTGACCTGATGGTCTGCCCGGCCGAGGAACTCCAACTGCCCGGCGTGGTTCCATCGGCCGATATCGCCGGTGCGATACAGCCGATCCCCCGACCCGAACGGATCGGCCACGAACGTGGCGCCGGTCAGGCCCGGACGACCCGCGTACCCGCGCGCCAACTGCGCACCGCCGATGTACAACTCGCCCGCCACACCGGTCGGCACCAGCCGCAGCCAGGGGTCGAGCACGACGACCGTGGTATTCCATACCGGCACGCCGATCGGAACGCTGTCCGACTCGTGACCAGTGATCTCGTAGGACATTGCGTTCACGGCGGTCTCGGTAAGACCGTACAGATTGCGTGGCCGGACGCCGAGCCTCTCCAGCGACCGCCGCGCGGTCGCGGCCGAGAGCGCTTCCCCACCGGAGAACACCGTCGCCAGGGATCGGCACTCGCGCAGACCAGGTTCGTCGAGGAACACCTCGAGCAATGACGGCACGAGATGCGCGACGGTGATCCCGTGCCGGATGATCGTGTCGACGAGGTAGCCGGTATCGCGGTGACCGTCTTGTGCCGCCACCACGATCCGTGCTCCGACCTGCAACGGCCCGAACAACTCCAATACCGAGACGTCGAACGTGAGCGGAGTCTTGTGCAGCACCACATCATCCGCGGTCAGCCCGTAGCGCGACTGCATCCACAGCAGCTGATTGACGATAGCGCCGTGTGTCACGGCTACAGGTTTCGGGCTACCGGTGGAACCGGAGGTGAACAGCACGTAGGCGGTGTTCGCGGGCCGGAGCTGGGCCCGGCGGTCATGGTCGGTGATCGGTTCCGTGGACAAGCCGGTCAGGTCGATGCCCGCCAGCGCCTCCGTATCGAGGACGATGACCGGGGACACTTGTTCGAGCAGCAGCGCCCTGCGTTGCGCAGGGGCGTTCGGATCGATCGGCACATACCCGCCGCCTGCCAGCACCGTCGCGTAGGCGCACTCCACGAATCGCACGCTGCGCGGCAGCACGATGGCGACCAGCGACTCCGGACCGACCCCGTGCCCGATCAACCAGCGGGCCAACCGGTTCACCCGGCCGGAGAACTCGGCGTAACTCAACTCGGTCGTGGCGTCCACCACCGCCACCGCCGACGGCGAGCGCCGAGCCTGCCGCTGAAACAGACTCGCGAGTGTCTCCTCCGGAATCGGTACTGTGGTGTTGTTCCGGTCCACCAGCAGCGCGGTTCGCTCGGACGCGGAGAGCAGATCGAGGTCCGCGATCGGGACGTCGGGCTGCTGCCCCGCGTGCCACAGCATCCGCTCGAGGTAGCCGAGGAGGCGTTGCGCGGTCTCTGGGCGGAGGCGGGCACGCTCGTATTCGAGGGTCCCGCGCAGTCTGCCGGCGCTCTCCTCGGCCGTCAATGTCAGGGCGAATTTCGCGGCCCCGGTCTGCATCGGCCGCGACTCGACCGCAAGGCCGTGCAGCTCGAAGGTCGCCTGGGGCGTGTTCTGGAGCACGAGCATCACCTGAAATATCGGTGTGCTCCGCGGGTTTCGCTCCGGAGCGAGTGTCTCGACGAGCTGCTCGAACGGAATCTCGCCGTGAGCGAGCGCGTCGACGACGCTGCCGCGCGTCCGCTCCAGCAAAGTGCGGAAGCTCGGTTGTCCGGACAGGTCGGCGCGCATCGGCAGCGTGTTGAGCAGCGGTCCGATCAGGCCTTCCAACTCTGGCCGGTCGCGGCCGGACATCGGCACCCCGACCACGACATCGTCCTGGCCGTTCCCGTATGCCAGCACTGCTTGCCACGCGGCGAGCAGCACCGTGAACGGGGTGGCTCCGACGTCGGCACCGACCGCGAGCGCCGCCTGCCACACAGGGCCGGGACACTCGAATCCCACCCACGCACCGCCGACCTCCTCGGTGTTGTCATCCAGTGCCGCCAGCTCCGCGGGCGCACCTGCCAGACGGTCGCGCCAATAGGCCAGGTCGTCGTCGAAATCGCCCGCCCGCTGTCGCCGACGTTGGTGCACAGCCACGTCCGGGAACTGCACCGGTAGTGGCGCCGGATGGTACGGCTGGTTGGTCACGCTCGCGGTGTACGCCGCGCCGATCTCCGCAGTCAGCACGGCCACCGACCATCCGTCGGACACACTGTGGTGCAGAGTGCAGAGCAGCACGTGCTCGACATCCGACACCCGCAACACCGTCAGACGGAGCAACGGGCCGCATGCGAGATCGAAGGGCCGCCGGACCTCTGCCGCGGCGAGCCGGTCGATCTCGGCCGCGCGGCGGTCCGGGTGCGACCCGACGTCGACGACCGGTAGGTCGATCTGCAGCACGGGCGCGATAACCTGCACCGGTTCTCCGTCGATGGCCTGCCGGAAGGTCGCCCGCAGCGACTCGTGCCGTGCGACAACCGCATTCACGGCCGACCGAAGCGCCGCCACGCTCAGCGGTCCACGAACTTCGAGCACGGCCGCAACGTGGTAGGCGGGCGATCCCGGGTTGAGCTGTTCCAGGAACCAGAACCGTTCCTGAGCGAAGGAGAGCGGCAGATAACCGTTGCGGGCCACCGGCACGAGCGGGAATCGGTCGGCCGACGACCTGCGTGGCAGGCCGTCGATCCGATCCGCCAGCGCACGCAGCGTCGTGGCCTCGAACACCGCAGGCACCGGCAGGGCGACGTCGAATACCGCACCGACCCGCGCGATCAGCTGCACGGCGATGACGGATTGCCCGCCGAGCTCGAAGAAGTCATCGTCGCGGCCGACCCTGTCCACACCGAGCAGCGCGCTCCACACCTGCGCCAAGGCCGCTTCGGTCTCACCGCGCGGGTCGGCGAACGGCGCACGCGGCCGTTCCCCCGGTTCCGGCAGGGCGGCGCGATCCACTTTTCCCGCCACGGTCAGCGGCAGTGCCCCGAGGGCGACGATCGTCGACGGCACCATGTACGCGGGTAACCGGAGTCGAAGGTGTCGGCGTACATCCTCGTCCGTCAACACGCCGCCGTCGCTGACGACATAGCCGACCAGATAGGGCGAGCCGGAACGGTTGCGCCGCAGCGCTGACGACGCGGCCCGGACACCGGGACAGCCGAGCAGGACCGAGTCGATTTCGTCCAGCTCGATGCGGTAGCCGTGCAGCTTGACCTGTGTGTCGGAGCGACCGAGATACTGCAGGACGCCGTCGGAGCGGAAGCAGACCAGGTCGCCGGTACGGTACATCCGGCCGCCGGATTCGGTGGCAACGAATCTGCTTGCCGTACGGGCGGCCTCGTCGATATAGCCGCGTGCCACGCCGGGACCTTCGATATAGAGTTCGCCGGGCACACCGATCGGCACCGGCCGCAACCATCGGTCCAGCACACGCACCCGAACGCCGGAGATCGGTCGCCCGATCGGAACCGGTCCGGTCCAGGAGTCGGCAGCCGCGATCTCGTGTACAACACAGGCGACGACGGTCTCCGTCGGACCGTACTGGTTGATGATCCGCAGGTCTGGCGCGTAGGCGCGGAACACGGCCAGCTGTTCGCTGTGCACCGCTTCACTACCGACAGCAAGGGTGCCGCGTGCGTTCGCGAGAGCGGCCGGACTCAGCAGTTCGCGGAGCAGTCCGGCATGGATTGGTGTCGTCGCCAGCACACCGATATCCCGCACCAACGCCAGCCGTGCGGCGACGTGTGTAATGTCTTGCGCCTCGGTGTAGACCCGGATTCGGCCGCCGACCGCCAGCGGAACGAACACGCTGATCAGGGCGAGGTCGAACGCCGCCGACGTGTGCACCGGCGTCTCGCCGCTCGCTGCGCTGCCGAAGTGGTCGGCTGCCCACGCGAGGTAGTTCGCAAAGCCGCGCTCGGTCACCATGACGCCCTTGGGACGCCCGGTCGTCCCCGAAGTGTAGATGACGTAACACAGATCGTCCGCGCCTCGGGTGCGCGCCTGCAGCTTCCCGGGAGCCGTCGACTCGTGTTCGCCGGTCTCGAGTATGACTACGGCGGGCAGGATGTCGGCGAGGCGGTCGGCGCGGTCGACCAACGCCAGCACCGGGCGCGCGGACTCGGCGACCCGGCGGATCCGGTCCAGCGGATACGCGAGATCGACCGGGACGAATGCACCTCCCGCCTGGAGCACCGCCAGCATCGCCACCACAAGAGCGGGTGAGCGCGGAAGCGCCACCAGCACCCGCGCATCCCGCTCGACCCCCATAGCGCGCAACCGATCCGCCACAGCAGCGACGCGCGCGGCGAGCTGACCGTACGTCAGCGACTCGGCCGAGGACACCACGGCGAGCGCGTCCGGCTGCGTGGCCGCCATGCGTTCGAAACGGGTCAGGAACGGCTCTACCGCAGCAGGCAGCGCCGGCGCCTGGCTCACCTCGGCGATCCGGTGCATTTCCGCGGCGGAGCGGATATTCACGTCCGCGAGCCGCGCGGTGGGTGCGTGCGCGAACGCGGCGAAAGCAGTGCGGAAGTGCTGTGCCATCCGCTCCATGCGGTCCGTGTCGAACAGGTCGGTGTCGTACTCCAGGTGCCCGATTACAGCGCCGTCGACGATGCGAAGCGACACTGCCAGATCGGATTTCGACGTTCCCGGAGAATTGTCCTGCGGCACGATGGTCAGTCCCGCCAGCTGGAACGGCGACACCGGAGCGTTCTCGAAGTTGAAGGTGACCTGAGTCAGCGCGGCGTGCCTCACTTGCTGTCCGACACCGAGTCGCGCGACGACGCGCTCGAACGGCGCGTTCTGATGGTCATATGCCGACAGGCAGGTTTCCCGCACGCGCCGAAGCGCTTCGACGAATGTGGGATTCCCCGACAGGTCGATCCGCAGCGCCAAGGCGTTGACGAAGAACCCGATGAGCCGTTCCGTGCCGGCCGGGCGGTTGGCGGCCATCGTGGCGACCACGATGTCCTCGACACCGGTATAGCGCCTGAGCACGGTGGCGAAGACGGTAAGGCTCGCCATGAACAGGGTTGCGTTCTCCCGGCCCGCGAGCGCGCTCAGCGGACCGGTTGCGTCCACGGGCACCGAGATGGGTGTCCGGGCTCCGAAGCCCCTGTGTGCCGTCCGCCGGGGGTGGTCGGTGGGAAGGTCGAGCAACGGCGGCGCGCCATGGAGTTGTCGCGCGAAATACTCGATGTGCCTGTCGAACGCACCCGCGCCGGCCAGCCGGCGTTCCGTGCGCGCATGGTCGGCATAGCTCGTCGAGAGCGGCGCCGGCTCTGGCGACTCACCCCGGTGGTAGGCGTGATAGAACTCGACCACTTCCCCGATGAAGAGACCGAGCGACCATCCGTCGCAGACCGCGTGATGAGCAGTCACGCACAGCGTAAATTGCTCAGCTGCCGTGTGGAACAACGTGGCGCGTACCAACGGCGGGTGTGCCAGATCGAACGGTGTGCCCGCGTCCGCCAGAGCCAGCCCGGCCACTTCGGCCGGCGTAGTCTCGATCACTGACAGGACCGGCAGATCCTGCGACGGCACCATGCGAAGTCCGTCGTCTCGCAGCACGAGACCCGAGCGCAAGACCTCGTGCCGTTGGACAACCAGACGCAGCGCGGCCGCCAAGGCGGCGACCTCGAGCGGCCCGCGCAGCAGGTAGCGAACGGACTCGTTGTAGGCCGCGCTGCCAGGTGCGAGGCGACTGAGCAACCAGAGCCGTTCCTGCCCGAGCGAAGCCGGCGTCTCCGGCCGCGAAACCGAGTTTCGCTCGCGCACCAGTCTTTCCAGCAGTGCACGTTTCTCCGGCGTGAGTGCGGCGATTCTCTCCGACAGGTCCGTCACGAGCTGCCCTCCACATCCGGGTGCGACGCCGCACGCTGAACCGTCCGGCGAAGGGTGTTGATACCGGCCAAACCCGCCAGCACGGTGTCGTCGTCGACACCGAAGTCGACCAGACACGCCACCTCGTCGACCCCGGCCTGTTGCAGGCGCGAGGTCATCGCCAGGCAGGTCTCGGGCGTTCCGAACATGCCGTTGCCGACGAAGTACCGCTCGAAGGCGAATTCCGCGACCGCCGCTTTGTCGTCGGCCGAGAAATCGGCCGCGTTGATGTCGAGTCGCGCCTGGATGCCCGGCATCGTCTCGTAGAGGTTCAAATGGGTTTCGAGATAGTCCAGCAGTGGAGCGCGTACCGTCCGGCGCACCTCGTCGATCGACGACCCGACGAAGGTATGCATCATCATGCTCACCCGGCCGGTCGCCGGATCGTGTCCGGCGTCCGATCTGGCCTTGCGATATGCGGCGATGTTCGCGGCGGCCCGGTCCAGATCTCCCTGCAGCAGGCCGGACAGCACGTGGTAGCCCTTCGCGCCTGCGAGCGTCCAGGTCTCGGGCGTACCGGCGGTGGTGATCCACACGGAGAGCTCGGGCTGAA
Organism: Nocardia sputi; assembly: GCF_023501985.1. Classification (NCBI taxonomy): domain Bacteria; kingdom Bacillati; phylum Actinomycetota; class Actinomycetes; order Mycobacteriales; family Nocardiaceae; genus Nocardia; species Nocardia sputi. The sequence goes on from NZ_JAMFLC010000034.1 coordinate 25,155, forward strand.
TCGGCCGGGGGAACGTGGCCATCGGCAACGGCTTCGCTCGTGCGCCGAGCCGCATGTCGATCCGATCGCCGCGCCACAACGCGCGAATCGCGTCCAGCCTGGTGAAGGTCTCGTCGCGGCGCCGCTCGAAATCCACGGTCGAGAGCACGAAATCGTCAGGCGCCCAGCCGGAAGCGGCGGCGATATCGACCCGTCCGCCCGATAGGTTGTCCACCATCGCCCACTCCTCGGCGACGCGGGCCGGATGATGCAGCGGCACAACGACGCTGCCCGCCCGGATCCGTACCCGTCGCGTCGTCGCGGCGATGGCCGCCGCGAGGACCGAGGGGTTCGGATACAGCCCGCCGAACTCGTGAAAATGGCGCTCGGGAAGCCAGATGGCCTCGAAAGCGTTGTCGTCGGCGAACTTTGCCGCAGCCAGCACCAGTCGGTACGGATGCTGCTGACGGTGCGCGGCATTGTCGGAGAAGAAGAACAGGCTGAACGACAGGGGCCGGTTCGTCGACACGGGTGGCAGCGAAGGCACCGCGAACGATGGGGCGGGCGAGTCTTCTGAGCGTTTACGCGCCAGCCCGGCCGCCAGCAACGCACGTTGCCGCGGCGATAGTCCGGCCAGCCGTCCGGTCAGATCAGTGATCGCCGTCTCCTTCCAGTCGATCGAGCAGCAGACGCAGTGTGTCCGGCTCGCCGTCGAGATCCAGCGAAAGGCCGTCCAGTGCACGTACGCCCGACTCCATTCGCCAGCACACGTCCCCGCTCCGCCGGATACTCGGCCAGCTGCGCAGCATCGTTGCCAAGGTCACTTCGAGCTCGGCGCGAGCGAGAGGTGCGCCGAGACAGAAGTGCGCGCCGAAGCCGAAACTCACATGCCTGCCGCCTGGTCGATCGAGCAGGATATCGTCCGGGGAGGTGAACTCGGCCGAATCTCTATTCGCCGACGCCAGCAGCACCAGCACCGGTTGCCCCGGTTCGATCCGCACGCCGCGGAACCGCACCGGGGATTCGACCTGGCGTGTGATGAAGTGGAACGGCGGCTCGTACCGCAGCAGTTCGTCGACGGCGGCAGGGATCAGGCTGGGGTCGGCGCGCAAGCGGGCAAGCAGATCCGGGTGCTCCAACAGCAGGTACATCGCTTTGGCGAGAAACTGTGCGGTCGGCTCGTTCTCGCCGTACCTGCGGAATGGTGGGCCGGTCACCACAGCGGCAACAAGAGCGAAGACCTCGTCGCGAGTCAGGCCTGCGTCCGCGGCCAGCGACGCGATCATGCCCTGACCGCCGGAGCACGCCAGATGATCGTCCAACCAGCGGCGCCACTGTTCGATGGCGTGCTGTGCTCGACGTGCGGTGTCGCGTGTCGGTGTTCGCATGAACGTAGCCACGTCCATGATCCACGGCCGAAACGACCTCAGCCGTTCATAATCGACACCCAGTAGTCGGGACATCACGACCGCCGGGAGCGGCGCGAAATCGGTGACCACATCGCAGCCTCCGAGCTGGGCGGCCTTGGCGACCAGATGGTCCGCGGCGTCCTGGATCACCTCCCTGAGCCCCATCGCGGTGCGCGATGTCAGCTTCCTGCTGAACGCTGTTCGACGGCGCGTGTGTTCGGGCTGATCCGAGAAACCGAGCCAGGTACCGAAGAACCCGCGCAGCGAATCGAATTCACCCGTCGCAGTGGGCAGCACCTCGAGGAATCGAGCGTTGCGTCGCACCGAGAACGCCGGGTCACGCAGCACCGCTACGACATCGGCATGTTTGGCCACCAGCCAGGCGTCCAGCACCGGGTCGTAGGTCGGCGAAGGCGTCTCGCGCAGGGCACGATAGAAGTCGTAGGGATCGGCGACGATCTCCGGTCGGTCGAATGCTCCGACCTCGTCGAGACGGTGTTCGGACATCGTCACTGCTCCAGTTCTCCGACGTCGGACAGCGTGATTCCCACGTTGCGGAGCACCTCGAGCGCCTGCCCGTCAGGCAGGTCGTCGAGTTCGGCCAGCATCTGCTGGACCACGGCCAAGTCGTCCGGATCCGCTTGCGATTCTGCGATCAGCGTCGCCACCTCGGCGGGAACAGGCGATTCGAAAAGCTGCCGCAAGGACAATTCGACCTGGAAATCCGCGCGGATCCGCGCGGCCAGACGGGTTATGAGCAGCGAATCGCCGCCCAATTCGAAGAAGTTGTCGAATACACCGATCTGGGCGATGCCGAGCAGGTGCTCCCACAGCACGGTGACGGCGGATTCGAGCTCGGTGCGCGGCGCCACGTACGGCGTGGCCAAGTGCGGGCGGCGATGAGTCGCCCGCACTTGCTGGGACGTCGCGCCTTCGTCGGTGGGTTCCAGCCACCGACGTATCCGCTCGACCGGGTCGGCCGTCGAGACGATCAGTTCGCGAAACGCGCCAGCCGGTGTGGACAGCACTCTCGCCAGCACAGCCGCGGTTTCCTGCGGCGTCATCGCCAGTTCCAGACGGCTCGCTCCAGCGGACGCCGGATCGACCTGTTCGACATTCAGGTTCCATGTTTCGAAATTGACACTCTGCCAAGGCAATTTTCTGCGAGTTCGAGCGAATGCGTCCGCGAAAGCCGCGGCTGCGGCGTAGGCTGTGTGTCCCGATCCGCCGAGGAATGATGCCAGCGACGAGGCTATTACCGCGAAGTCGAGCCCGGGAGCCGATTCCGTGAGCACTCGGTCGAGGTTCACCAGCCCGTGCACCTTGGTAGCGAACTGCCGCTCGCATTCGGCGACGTCCATCTCTTCGATCGTCGCCAACAGCGGCGGCGGGCCCGCCGCGTGGAGCACGCCGTCGAGGCGAGCGAAGCGAGCAATGATGTGGCGCACCGCCTCTCGTGTCTGTCGCTCGTCGGCGATATCCGCGGCCAGGACCAGCACTTCGACGCCGTCGGCCCGCAGTTGCTCGAGCGCACGGTGGGTGTTGTCGGTCGGCGCGGCGGTGTCGATCAGCGCGATACGCGAACAGCCCAGCCGGGCCAGCAGGCGAGCCGCGAGCAAACCGAAACTGCCCAGCCCGCCGAAGACCGCGCTCGCGCTACCTGGTTCGATCCTCGCGCCGTCGGACTCGGCCAGCGGCAACGGCTCGACAGTGCGCACCCATCGGCGGCCGGAACGCCAGGCGACGGCCGGTTCGGGACTGCCCCGGGTAGCTTCCGCGGCCATCAGTTCCGACACCCCGGCGGCGTCGGCGGTGCCGACGTCGACCACGCCGCACCGGACCCAAGGTCGTTCCTGGGCGAATGTCGTGACCGCACCAAGTATGGTGGCCCGCTCGGGAGTCACCATGTCGTCGGGGAGGACATCGAACAAGCCACGCGTCAGGACCCAGATCGGCACCGGGTCACCCGCGCCGGGCAGGCTCATCGCCTGCGCCAAGGCGATCAGACTGTGCAGGCCGGATTGTTGCGCGGAGGCAAAATCCGCGCTGGAACCGAGCCCGAAGGCGTGCACAATGCCCGTCGGCTCGATGCCGTCGGCGCGCAGGGCGCGCAGCAACGCCCGGTAGTCGTCGGCGGTGGATGGCTCGACGAGATAATGCCGGGTTCCTCTACGCTCGAACCCGCCGCCGGTGGACACGCGCACCGCGGCGGTCGATTCCGCCGCCAGACGCGCACCGACAGCGCCGCCGTCATCGAAGATCAGCCACTGCCGACCGGGACGAGTTCGCGGCACGAGCGGACGCTGTGCCCACCCGGGCACCGCGAACCAATCGGCCACATCGGGCCTGCGCGCCAGCTGTCTGCCGTTCGACACGGGGCGTGTCTCCGGCGGATCGACCCAATACCTTGTCCGTGCGAACGGATAGGTGGGAAGCCGCATCCGCCTGCGCCGCTCCCCATATGGTGACGCGAGATCCACCTCGTGTCCGCGCACCCACAGCTTGCCTGCCGCGGCCAGCAGCGCCGGCAGGTCCGATCCGTGTTCGGGGGTGGGCAGCGAACTCACGACCGCGGCGTGTTCTTGGTCGGCGAGAACTGGTCGCACCAGGCCCGACAACGACTGCCCAGGACCGACTTCCAGCCACGAGGCGTGCGGATGGGCGTCTCGCATCGTCGTGACGGCCGCGCCGAACCGCACCGTCGACACCATCTGCCGGGCCCAGTAGGCCGGGTCGCGGGCGTCCTCGGGGCGCAACAGTTCGCCGGTGACGGTGGAGACGATCGGTATCCGTGGTGTTTGCAGCGGAGTGCCCTGCAGTAGACGTTCGAATTCCGCAGCGGCGGGTCGCAGCGCGGGGGAATGAAACGCGTGCGAGGTCTCCAACCGTGCGCAGGGCACCTGTCGCGCCGCGAGCTGCTGCTCCAGCGTGAGAATGTCGGCGGGCGGCCCGGAAAGCACAGTGTTTTCGGGCCCGTTGACCGCGGCGACTGCGATGGCGTCGCGGACCAGTTCGGTCAGCGCCGACTCGGGAATACACACCGACAGCATGACCCCAGGGGCGAGACCGTCGATGAGGCGGCCGCGTGCCGCCACCACTCGCAAGGCATCCTCCAGGGAGAACACACCCGCAAGACACGCGGCCACATACTCGCCGAGGCTGTGGCCGATCATGGCCACCGGCTGGGCGCCCCACGACTGCCAAGTCGCCGCGAGCGCGTAATCGAGGACGAATACGGCCGCCTGCGCGGTGCGCGTGCGGCGTAACTCCGCCCGTGCCGCGTCGGGGTCCGCCACGGGATACAGGACCGCGCCCAAATCCAGCTGGGCTGTGCTGCGCAAGATTTCACAGCATCGGTCGATCGTCTCGCGGAACGGCCGGACGCGACGGTACAACTCCGGTGCCAGGGCAACGCGTTGCGTACCTTGGCCGGGAAACATCCACACCAGATCCGGCGAGCCGGCGGTCGGCCGTTGACCTCGGAGCACCGCGGGCCGGAGCGGCTCGTCGAGCAGTTGTAGCGCATCGTCCTGGTCAACGACGACGGCAGCGGCCCGGTGATCGAAGGCTCTTCGTCCCCGATGCAGCGTGAACGCGATATCGCCGAGCCCGACATCGTCCGGAGCACTCGGCAACCAGTCACGGAACCGGTCGAGCGCCGTGTCCAGCCGCTCCGGCTCGCGAGCCGACCACACCAGCAACTCGGGCGATGCGGTGGAGGACGTCGTCATCCGATCTGAGCGGGGCGCTTCTTCCAGTACGAGATGGGCGTTCGTGCCACCGACCCCGAACGAGCTGACACCGGCGCGGCGCGGGTGCGCGGCCACCGGCCAAGGACGCAGCCGGGTGTTGACGAAGAACGGAGAGGAGTCGAAATCGATCTCCGGGTTGGGGCGCACGTAATGGAGGCTCGGCGGGATCTCCCCGGCTTGTAGTGCCCGCACCACCTTGATGAGGCCGGCCATCCCCGCTGCCGCATCGAGATGGCCGATGTTGGTCTTCACCGAGCCGAGCGCGCAATACCCGGTGGCGTCGGTACCCATGCGAAAAGCTCGGGTGAGCGCCGCGATCTCGATGGGGTCACCGATCGGCGTTGCGGTGCCGTGTGTTTCGACGTAGTCGATCGTTTCCGGCTCGACCCCGGCGTGGGCCATGGCCGCGGCGACGGCGTCGGCTTGGCCGACGATGCTCGGCGCCGCGTAGCCGACTTTCCGGTTGCCGTCGTTGTTGACCGCTCCGCCCCGGATGACGGCGTGAATGTGGTCGCCGTCGGCCAGCGCATCGGCCAGCCGCTTCAGCACGACGATGCCGAGACCGCCGCCGCTGACCGTTCCTTGCGCCTCCGCATCGAAAGCGCGGCAGTGCCCGTCCGACGAGACGATGCCACCCTTGAGATGCCGGTAGCCCACCCGTTGCGGGAATTTGACCGCGACCGCTCCGGCCAGCGCCATATCACAGCCGAAGTTGTTCAGGCTGTCGCAGGCGAACTGAACAGCGACCAGACCCGAGGAACAGCTCGTCTGCACCGCCACGCTGGGACCACGCAGGCCGAGTTTGTAGGACACCCGCGTCGGGAGGGTGTCCTTGTCGTTGAGGGTCATGATCTGGAAGTCGCCCATCGCGGCCATCAGTTCGCCGTCGGGCAGGATGTTCTTCAGCAGGTAGGTGTTCATGCCCACGCCTGCGAAGACGCCGATGGGGCCGTCGTGCCGGGCCGGGTCGTGGCCGGCGTCCTCCAGGGACTCCCACGCGCACTCCAGGAACAACCTGTGCTGCGGATCGAGCACTTCGGCTTCGCGTGGGCTGAACCCGAAGAAACCAGCATCGAACAGGTCCGCGTCGTCGAGCACTCCGCGCGCGCCGACATAGCCCGGACGATCGAGATCTTCGGCGCGCACACCCGCCTGGATGAGGTCCTCGCGTTCGAAATGGGTGATCAGCTCGCGTCCCGCGCGCAGTGCCCGCCAGAACGCGTCGATGTCCGGGGCGCCGGGAAACCGTCCCGCCGTTCCGATGATCGCGATATCGAATTCACTCATTGCTCACTCCTGTGGGCGGCGCGGCGGCGCGCGAGCGCGTGGGCACGTTGCCGCGCACGGCCCTGTACCTGGGCGATGCTCGCACTATCGGGTTCAATGCCAGGTGACATCCCGGCGAGTCGGGCCGCGAGCGTGCGCACGGTGGTGAATTCGAACAGCTCGATCAGCCCGAACTGCCAACCCAACCGTTCCTGCAGAAGTGCGTGCACGCGCGAGGCATTGAGTGAATGCCCACCGATATCGAAGAAGTTGTCATCGAGTCCGATCGGCTCGACGCCGAGAATCTCCTGCCACACCCTGGCCACCAACAGCTGGTGCTCCTCGCGCGGCGGCCTGTACGAAGAGGTCTCGAACACCGGCACCGGCGGCGGCAGCGCGGCACGGTCGATCTTGCCTGTCGCGCCGCGCGGCAGCGCAGGCATCAGCATGAACGTCGCGGGAACCAAATGGCGCGGCAGCTGCGCCCGCGCCAGATCGCGGAACTCCGCGGCGGCGGGAGCTGTCGGCTCGACCGCAAGGTAGGCCACCAACGCGATGTCCCGCGCGAATTCCCGTGCCACGACGACCGCCTCCCGGACCGCTGGATGTTCCAGGAGCACCACCTCGATCTCCCCCGGCTCGATGCGATGACCGCGGAGTGTGATCTGGTTATCGATCCGGCCGAGAAACTCCAGACCGCCGTCGGAATCCAACCGCGCCAGATCGCCGGTTCGATACATTCGCCCGCCCACCGACGTGATAAACGGATCCGGCACGAACCGCTGGGCCGTGAGTCCCGGCATGTCGAAGTATCCGCGGGCCACGCCGGAACCACCGACATAGATCTCGCCGATGTTTCCTGGGCGCACCACCTCGAGCCCAGGACCGAGCACGTACACCGACGCCCCCGGCACGGCTCGGCCGATCCGTGCCGCATCCCGGCCATCGACAGTTTCCCGGGTCGTCGCGCACACGGTTGTTTCGGTTGGGCCATACGAGTTCAGGAACCTGCGACCGCCTGCCCAGCGTTCGACGACATCCGCAGTGCACTGCTCGCCTGCTGAGACGACTGCGCGTAGGTTCCGGAGCTCGGCGCCGGAGTGCAACGCCAGCACCGAGGGCGGAAGGGCCACGGTGTCCACACCGTCGGCAAGCAATCGCATCAGGTCGGGCCCAGGCACCAATAAGCGAGGATCCGCTAAGCGCAGCGTGCCGCCAACCGCGAGGACCGGAAAAATCTCCCATACGGAGCCGTCGAAGCTGGGCGAGGCATATTGCAGCACGGAGCTACTCGAAGTCAGACCGAGTACGGCTGCCTGCCCGCTGATCATGTTGACCACGCTGCGGTGTTCGATCAACACACCTTTCGGGCGACCGGTGGAGCCGGACGTGAAGAGCAGATACGCGGCCGAGGATCGCGTCGTCCAACGATCAGGATTCTCGTCCAGCCCCGCAGGCCCTGCCGCACAGAGCGATTCGACGTGGACGGCGCCTGCTCCGAGTTCGACTGCTATTCCGGCCGCGGTAGCCATCGCTGCCCGCCGGTCCTCGGGATATGCGGGATCGAGCGGCACGTACACCGCGCCAGCTTTCAGCACGCCGAGCATGGCCACGATCGTCCAGACCGAGCGGTCCGCCCGGATGCCGATCCGCTGTTCCGGGGCTGTACCACGTGCTCGCAGTCGATGAGCGACCCGATTGGCGAGCCGGTTGAGCTCGCTGTAGGACGTTTGTACGCCGAGGTGATCCACCGCGATCGCTTGTGGTGCGCGCATCACCGCCGCCTCGAAACAGTCTTGCACGCACTCCGCCGCGGACGGAACCGCCTCCGTCGTCGCGGCCGCAAGCACGCGAGCACGTTCCGCGCCGGTCGCAGCCGCCAACCATGCGACGCGGCGATCGGCGCCGCCGGGCAATCTCTCGAGGACTGCGACCAGTCGATCGCACAGGGCGGCGACTGTGCCCGGCTCGAAGATATCGGCATACTCCACCAGCACGGCGGCGCGTCCGTTGTCCCCCGCCATGACCAACGTCAGATCGACCTGAGCCGCGCCGCGGGTCAGCGCAATGCTCTCCAAGATGACGTCGTGGCAGGCGATCCGGGCCCCCGGCGCGCCGAGGGCGAAGAGCGCCGCCCCCTCTGGCCGGTTCGGCAGATCGCGGTACAGCAGGCACATGGTTCGGAACAATGTGTCGCGGCCGCGGTCCGCCGGACCGCTCGACCGCGCGACGAGTTCCGCGAACGGATAATCCTGATGTGCGAGCGCCTCGATGACCACACCGTGGACGTGGCGAACGAAATCCGCGAAGACCGGATTGCCGGACACCGGCAACCGCAGTGCGACGGGATTGACGAAATAGCCGACCACGTTCGCGTATTCGGCCGAGGTCCGGCCGGACGTGGGGCACCCGACGACCAGCTCGTCACTGCCGGTCCATGCGCCGAGAACCACCGCCCACGCCGCGGCGAGCACGGAATACGGTGTGGCGCAGGTGACGTCCGCGACAGCGGTGATCACATCGAACAGCGCAGGGTCCAGCTCACGGATCACCCTGCCGCCGGTTCGCACGTCCCGGGCGCCGGGATCGGGGCGGTCGGCGGGCAGCCGCATCGCGACCGGGGCACCGTCGAGCCGTGTCTGCCAGAACTGCGCCAACCGTCGACCTTCCGGCCCGTTCAGCAACTCGGCTTCCCGGCGCGCGTACTGTGTCACGTCCGCCCGCTCGGGGGGTGCGGCACCACCCGCGAACCCGATTCGGAGACGGTCGATGACCAGCAGGAACGACCAGTAGTCCAGTGCCAGGTGATGCGCCGTGACGACGACGACCGGGGCGGCTGCACCACGATCGAACAGCCGCACCCGGAAGACCGGTCCGGTCGTCAGATCGAACGCGCGATCAGCCTCCGTCTGGCAGGCCGCGCGCACCTGGTCCTCGTCCCAGCTGGACGCGTCGACCACGGACAGCCACTCCCCCGGATGGTCGTCCACCATGCGGACGGGCACACCGTCCAGCTCGACGAACCGGGACCGCAGTGCCGGACAAGCACTCACGACCCCGTCGAACGCGGCGCGGATAGTGGACAGGTCGACTGCTCCGCGCACATGAAAGGCTCGGGCCAGGTGATATGCCGTACCGGCCGTCCCCATCCGATCGAGTAACCACAGCGCGGTCTCGGCCGCCGACAGTGCACCGTCCGGCAGCGCGGTCCCGCTGGAGCTCTTCGAAGACCGCGTGCGGGTCCGCAACTCCTCGGCCACAGTGATGACATCGCCGCGGAGCAGGCTCGCGATGTCCGGCGAAACTCCGAACGCAACCTCGCACTCGTGCCGGATCCGCAGTGCCGCGAGCGAATCGATGCCCAGCCGGATCAACGGCCGGTGCCAGTCTGCAGGTGAGATCGAAACGCCGGTCGCACGGCGCACGGCTTCGGCCAGCAGCAGCGGCAACTGTTCCGACTGGGCCGGAAGACTCCCGCGATCGCGGGATACCAACTCGGCCGTGCCTCCGGTGACGCCACTATCCGCCAGTACATCCAGACTTCCGTCGAGCAGCATACGCCGGGTCTCCAGCCTCCGCAGCTTGCCACTGGAGGTCTTGGGGATGCTTCTCGGCGGGACCAGAACTATCCGCTGCGGCTGTATCTCCGTTTCCGCGGTGACCCTGCCGCGAATGGCGGTGACGATGTCCGCGAGTTCCTGCTCTGTGCGACCCGGCTCCGCGCGGACCTCCTGAACGACGACCAGCTGTTCCAGCTCGTTGTCCACAACGGCGAACGCCACGCCGCAGCCACGCCGGATCGCGGGATGACTGCGATCCAATGCCGACTCGACGTCGTGTGGGTAGAGATTTCGCCCCCTGACAACGATGAGTTCCTTGCGGCGGCCGGTGACGACGAGCTGCCCGTCCACCATCATGCCCAGGTCTCCGGTACGCAGAAACGGGCTGCCCTCATCATCATTCGCCAGCCGTGCGCCGAAGATGCGCTCCGTCTCCTCCGGCGCACGCCAATAGCCCTGGGCGACACTCGGTCCCCGTACCCAGATCTCGCCGACCATGGAAGGCGGCCTCGGCCTGCCGCTGTGCGGATCGACGACGACCACCTCATGCGACGGTGGCGCCGAGCCGCATGCCACCAGCGGAGTCGAATCGGGCACTGTGATGACCTTCGGCTCCGCGGCCTTGTCCCCACCGGCCGCCAACAACGTCGCCTCGGCCAGGCCGTAGCAGGGATAGAAGGCCGACAACCGAAACCCGGACGCGGCGAATGCGTCTGCGAATCTCGTCAAAGTGCTCGCCCGCACCGGCTCGGCGCCATTGAATGCGACGGTCCAACTCGTCAGATCGAGATTCTGGCGATCGTCGGGCCCAACCTTGTCCGAACACAGTTCGTACGCGAAATTCGGTCCCCCACTGATGGTTCCGCGATACCGAGATATCGTCTCCAGCCAGAGTCGCGGCCTCTGCAAAACCTCCAGGGGAGACAGCAGCACCGTACGAAACCCTCCGAACAGCGGCTGCAGAATGCCACCGATAAGACCCATGTCGTGATAGGGAGGCAGCCAGATCACCGCGACGCTGTCCCGGGTGCAGCCGAACGTGTGATGGATGCTCGCGGAGTTGTGGAGCAGGTTCGCATGGGTCACCATGACGCCCTTCGGCGCGCCGGTCGATCCCGATGTGTACTGCAACAGAGCCAACGATTCGGGGCCCGGAACCGCTTGCGGGCCACCACCGTCCGACACCGACACTATGGAATCGATTGCGACGCACCGTGGACCACCCGGCGTGCTGGAGAGCAGCTTCTCGATCCAGGGCAGTAGATCGGTGGTCGTCAACGCGATGGACGCACCCGAATTGCCAACGATGGCAGTCAACCTCGGTATTGCGTGGGCGCCGCGCGGTGGGTACGCCGGAACTGCGACTACACCCGCGTACATGCAGCCGAGTAGACAGGAGACGAATTCCACACCCGGGGGAAACAACAGCACGGCGCGGTCACCCGGAACAGCGGTCCGAAGCAGCGCACCCGAGATCGCCGTGGCCCGGTCGATGAGCTCGCGGTAGGTCAGGTGCAGGTCGGGACCATCGTCTGGAACGAAACTGACCGCAATCCGATCACCGTCGGTGCCGACGCGGGCGTCGAGAAGATCAGGAAACGTGCGCGCACCCGAATCCGCGAACTCGTGGTCGACCTTGCTGATCCTTTGAGATACCAAGTGTCTCAGCCGCCTAGCTACCTAGCGTCAAGTTGGCCCGCATCGCCAGGCCGCTCAGTCGAGCCCGGGACGGCGCCAGGTGGGGCCGAATTCTATTACGGCCAAATGAGACTCCTCGGCGTTGGGAACTTTTCCGCCGGTTGATGTCGCTCCCAGGAACCGACGGTGAGAGTCTGCGGTGTAACCGCGGCGAAGTCGGCAGGGACATAGCTAGACTCTCAACCCGCCCGTTTCGATACAGGTCGCGGCACCCGGACACCGTCGCTCCAGTCCGTCAGATCAAGCCGACCGCAGCGAACGCAAGCGCCGAAGGCGTGCCGGTGTTGAGCAGGCCGGCGAGACAGTGGCGCCCCGGCGGTGCGGGGCTGGCCGCGATGCTCGCCGCCACCGACGGCTGGTCGGTGACTGTGGTGGCGGCCTTCGGCGACGACGAACCAGGACAGCGGATCAGGACGGATCTCGCCGCGGCGGGAGTGTCGGTGATCGAACTTCCCAGCCAAGGACCGACGCCGGTGAAACTGCGGATGCGGGCGCGAGGCCAAACCCTGCTGATGGTCGATGACTGCGCGCCGGTGTCCGCGGTAGGTGATCCACCGACAGACGTCGCACGAGTGCTCACCGCGGCTGACGGCGTCCTGGTCGCCGACTACGGGCGCGGGGTCGCCGCGCAACCGCAGCTGCGCGCGCTGCTGACAGCCGTTTCCGGCCGGGTGCCGGTGGTGTGGGATCCGCACCGGCATGGACCGGCACCGATCCCACGTGTGAGCGTCGTCGTGCCGAATCAGGACGAAGCCACCTGCCTCGCCGACGACGACATCGTGGGAAGCGATTTGGACGCCGATGTTCGCCGTGCTCGGAATCTGCGGGCGCGGTGGCGCTGCGATCATGCCGTCGTCACCCTGGGAGCTGACGGCGCTGTCCTGGTCGGCGGGGATACGGAGCCTGCGCAGGTGTTCCCGGCACCCCGGCGCGAGCAGGGCGATGCGTGCGGTGCGGGCGACAGGTTCGCGGTCACGCTGCTCGAGCAGCTGATCCGCGCCCGGATCGCCTCGACGGCCGTGCAGCAGGCGGTCTGTGTGGCCACCGACTACGTCGCCGGATCCCGGATGCCGGGCCCACACCCGCGCCCGGAAGTCGATCGCGGCGTGGATGGCGTCGCGATGGCGCAGCGGGTGCGCGCGGCCGGGGGCACGGTGGTGGCGACGGGTGGCTGCTTCGACGTGCTCCACGACGGACGCCGCCATCTGTTGCAGGCCGCGCGCGCGATGGGTGACTGCCTGGTGGTGTTGCTCAACAGTGACGACTCGGTGGCTCGGCTCAAGGGCGTGGCCAGGCCATTGGTGCCGCAGGCCCAACGGGCGGCGATGTTGTCGGCGTTCGCCTGCGTGGACGCGGTCGTGGTGTTCGATGAGGACACCCCCGCCGAGCTGCTGGAGCGGGTGCGGCCGCATCTGTGGGTCAAGGGCGGCGACTATGGCCACACCGAGCTTCCCGAGACCGCGGTCATCGAACGCCACGGCGGCCAGGTCGTTCTCGGCCCGTACCTGGATGGGGTGTCCACGAGCGAGTTGATTGCGCGCGCCGCGGCGGCGGGGGCGGTGCGGTCATGACGCGCACGGTGCTGGTCACCGGTACGACCGGGTTCATCGGTAGCCACACCGCGGCCGGCTTGCATGCCTCGGGGTGGTCGGTGACCGGTGTCGATATTCGGCCTCCGGTCGGCGAGACGAACCGGTGGGAGTCGATCACCACGGATGCCGCCGACCCGGCCGTGCTGGCGAGGGTCGCTGCAGGCGAGTTCGACGTGGTCGTTCACCAGGCGGCGATCACCGACACCCTCACCCCGGCGGACGAGCGGCTGGAATGGGCGAATGTGACCGTGCCGCAGCGGATCGCGAGTGCGTGCGCGAGGTCTGGGACGCGGCTGGTGTATGCCTCGTCCGGTGCCGTGTACGGCGTTGTAGGGCCGGGGACTGCCTCGATGGAATCCGATGCCGAAGATCGGATGCGCTGCTCGGGCCCGTTGAACGCATACGCCCGCTCGAAGCTGGCGATGGATCAGGCGATGCGGCGGCGCGCGGAAACGACCGGATTGGACTTCGTCGGGCTGCGTTACACGAACGTGTTCGGCCCAGGGGAAGGCCCGATAGGGCCGATGGCGTCGATCCTGTGGCAGATCGTCACCACCGCGGCCTCGGGACGACCGGTGGCGTTGTTCGACGACACGTTGACCGCCGCGCGGGACTACCTCCCGGTGCAGCTGCTGGTGGCGGCGCTGGTGCGTTTGCTGGACAACCCGGGAGTATCGGGAATCTACAACCTCGGCTCCGCAGTTCCGGTCCGCTTCCAGACGCTATTGGGCTGGTGCACCGCATGGGCCGGGGCGCCGATTCCGATGATTCCGGTGCCCAACCCGGTTCGTGACCGCTACCAGTACTGGACCTGTGCGGACATGGGCCGGCTGCGTGCGGCGCTACCCGGCCTGCCGTCGGCGAACACGGCGACGATCCGCGCCTATGCCCGCGCTCTGTTCGACCGCGCCCGCGCCCAAGCGACGGCGCAGGGCGAGCTCGTGAACTTTCTGTGATCGGGGAAAATGCTATGTCTATCAACGCAATCGGCGTTCTCGACGGTGAGTCCGCGCTACGGCATCAGATCACGAGGTTGTCGCAGTCGCTTCGGCAAGTCGCACCGGTCGAACACGCACCGTCGCCGCGATTTGTCGGCTACGACACCGTCCGCGACGCCGACGGCGCCACCCACAGCCGCAAGAAGGCGATCCTCATGTCGGGCGGATGTTCGGTGCCGACCTGCACCATGTGCCCGTTCACCAATTTCAACAACTTCGGCCGCGGCGGCAACGCCGATGGTTTGCGTGAGCAGGTGGCTTCGCTGCTGGCGCGCACCAGCGACGAGCCGGAATACGACATGCTCGCCCTCTACAACGACGGCTCGTTTTTCGCCCGCCGTGAAGTGCCATTGGATGTGCAGCTCGACATTGCCGGAGAAGTCGCTGCGACCGGTGTGCGCCGCCTGGTCGTGGAGAGCCTGCCGCAGTTCGTGACCGCGGAAACGCTCCTGCCTTTCCTCGACGCACTCGGCGACGTTCAGCTGGAGGTCGGCATCAGGTTGCAGTCGGCGGACCGGCTGGTACGCGAAACCCTGGTCAACACCCGCATCACCGGCACGGCGTTCGAGGCGTTTCGCCCGCAGCGGTTCTGTGGGCCCGAGGGGGCGCGCAGCGCCGCGGGCCTGCTGGCCTTCGGGCGGGGAGCGCATGCGTGTGCCGGCCGCGGGCTGGCCGAAGCGGTGACTTTGCTCTTGGCCGCGGTAGTGCTGGCCGGGCACCGGATCGACCTGGTTGCGGGTCAGCGACCGCAGATCGCGCGGTTTCAGCCGGTGCGCGCCCCGGCGGGCTCGGTGCAGGCCCGCATCGAGGCGGTGCGCCGGTGAACGTCGAAGAAATGGCTATGCGTCTGCTCAGGTTTCAGGCCGCAAGCTCACAACGACTGCACCTGATCGCCAGCGAAGATCAGATGCCCGAACCCGCGTGGGCGCCCTACCTGACCGAAGCCGGCATCCGATACTGCTTCGGTGGTGCTGGCGAGGAGAACTGGGGTTGGCCAGGTCGCGGCGACCTCGCCGAACTCGAATCAGCGGCCGCACGCGGTATAGGTGCGTTGCTCGGCGCGCGATATGTCAACGTGAAGCCGATCTCCGGGCTGTCGGCGATGACCGTCGCGATCTCCGCGCTGGCCGAATCAACGGGCACGGTGTTCAGCTTGGCCGAATCCGACGGCGGGCACGGTTCCACCGCATTCGTCGCACGCCGGTTCGGCCTGCATTGGCAACCTCTGCCGTTCGACCCGACCAGCTGGTGTGTCGACGTGGCCGCGCTGGCGCGGCAGGCGCGCTGCATCACCGGACCGGTTCTGATCTACCTGGATTCGTTCATGACACTGTTCCCTCACGACATCAAGGGAATCCGTGACGCGGTCGGGGATCCGGTGAAGATCCACTACGACGGCTCCCACACTCTGGGGCTGATCGCCGGTGGGGTGTTCCAAGACCCTCTCACCGAGGGAGCCGACAGCGTCGGCGGCAGCGTCCACAAAACCTGGCCCGGCCCGACCGGCAAAGGGATCGTGGCGACCAACGATGCGGGGGTGGCGGACCGGATCGACGATCATGCCGCCGGGTGGATATCACACAGCCACCTGGCCGACCCCGCGGCGCTGGCGTTCTCGGTGGCATGGATGACCGACCATGCCCGCGACTACGCCGCCGCGGTCGTCGCCAACGCACGCCGCCTCGCCACCGCCCTGACCGAGCAATGATTCACCATCTGCGCGGCCGAACGCGGCTACACCCAATCGCATCAGGTATGGGTCGACATCGACCGAATCTGTCGTGCCGAAACCGCCTCCCGGCTGCTGTATGAGGCCGGGATCGTGGTCAACGCCATCAGCATTCCCTACCTGAGCGCGCCGGGATTGCGGCTGGGGGTGCAAGAGCTGACGTTCGCCGGTCTCGACAGTGCGGGCGCCGACGAACTCGCCGTGCTCATGGCCTGCGCAGTCATCCATCGTGACCCACCCGAATCGGTCGCCCACGCGGTCGCAGCCTTGCGCGCCCGCTACCTCACCAACGAAGACCAACACGCAGCCGAGGAACTCGCGCATCTGATGCCAAATGTTCGGCAGCCGGAAGCGAGGACCTCATGACCACCGCCGACATCACACTGGAGATCGACGGATTCGACTGGAAGCCGGACTGCCGCCATTTCGTCGGTGGGCTGCCGTGCCGCCACTGGCGGCCCTGCCCCGGCTGCTCTACGATCCGGTCACCCACCGGATCCTGATCGTGATGCTCAAACGCATGGGCGACATGCTCCTCGCCTCACCGCTCCCAGCGCGGATCAAAGCCGAGCATCCCGGCGCGCATATCACCTGGCTCGTCGGCGCCGAGTCCGCGCCGATCGTGACGATGATCCCGCACGTCGACCGCGTCCTGATCTGGGACGCCGACGGCGCCTGCACGCTGCTCGCCGAACACTACGACGCGGTCTACTGCTTCGAACGCAATCCCGCCGCCGCCGGGCTCATCCCCCGTATCAGCGCTGAGCACCGCGCCGGCCTGGCCTACGGCGGCGACCACAACTGCCTCTACCCGATCGGGCAGGCGGCGCGCCACTTCTTCGCCATGAACACCTGGAACAACTTCCGCACCCGCGGCAACGAAAAGACCTGGACCGAGCTGTATTTCGAGGTCGCTGGATACCAGTACGCGGGCGAGCCGTACCAGTTGGTGATCCCGGAGGATGCGCGGGCCCGCCTCGCGGCGCGGCTGGGCACAGGCGGCGGTTGGGTGTGCTTGAACCTCGGCGGCTCCAAGACCACGAAGCTGTGGCCGGCTCGGTATTGGAGCGAACTCGGGCAACGGCTGCTCGACGACGGCAACCGCCTGATCATCACCGGCGGACCCGACGACGCGCACGTCTGCCACAAACTGCTGCGCCAGTTGGACACCGGTGAGGGCCGGGTGCGCCACGACGCGATGCCGCTGAAAGAGTTCGCCGCGGTCCCGGACTTCTGCGACGCGATGGTCACCGGCGATTCTCTCGGCTTCCATCTCGCCCTCGCCTACGACCTGCCGGTGGTGGTGTTGCTGGGCCCGAGCAACGGCGCGGAGGTCATCCCCAAGCACGCCGACACCGTCACCGCGCTGCGGGCGAGCCTGCCGTGTTCACCATGCGCGCATCAGGTCGCCTGCGGCGGGGTCGGTGGCTGCATGGACACCATCCCCGTCGCCGCCGTGCACGCCGCGGTCCGCGACTCGCTCACCGCGGTGCCCGCCAACACAGGCGCGGAGGGCTGAGCAATGGGGTACGTGCTCGGGCTGGGCGGTCCCTATCACCACGACGCTTCCGCCTGCCTCGTCGCCGACGGGCAACCCGTCGCGTTCGCCGAAGAGGAGCGATTCTCCCGGATCAAACATCACCGCGATTCCCGCAGCGCCGCATCCGCGGCCGCGTGGTGCCTTCAGCAGGCCGGGCTCCGGTGGGGCGACATCGACGAAGTCGCCGTGGCCGAGGGCAACCAGGTACGGTGCATCGACCGCTCGCCAGCGGGTTCGAGCGGCCTCGATCAGCTTGTAGGCCATCGCCGGCCCGGCGGCGAGCAACACATCGGTGTCATCGACGATCTTCGCGACAGCTTTCGGATAATTCTTGCCGTAGTCGATGCCGAACGCCTTGATCGCGGCTTGCGCATGGTCGATTTCCTCGGCGTTGCAGATCTCCTCCATCGCCGCGGTCGCACCCGGATGCGCTGACTTCCACGTCGCGGCAAGGACATCGGTCTGCTTGTGGAACCAGCAGCACTGCGCGCGAGTGTCGGGCAAGACCTCCCGGACCGCTTTCCAGAACCCGAGCGCCCCGTCGCCGACGGCGAGCACCGGTGCCCGCATGCCACGATGACGGCAGTCGCACAGCAAATCCGCGCATGACTCGCGCGATTCACGGAAACCGTCGGTGAGCGCGACCAGGTCTTCGCGGCCGTCGGCACGAACGCCGATCATCACCAGCAGGCACAGTTCTCCTGCTCGAGATGCACTTTCAGGTGGATCCCGTCGCACCACAGATCGACGTAGTCGGCGCCGCCCAGGCCAGCGAACCGCCGGGCATAAGCATTCACGTGCACGGCCACCTCCGTGAGACCAATGCCGCACGCAAGCAGCAGCCCATGAACGCCGAGATCGTCGCGGAACAACCGTTGATGGCCCAGATCGACTTGGTTCCCTCGTCGGCGACCACGCCTATACCGATGATCAACTATTGGCGGCGATAACCAATCACGGCCCCTGAACCAGACAAACCGGTCTAGGGGCCGTGATCAGGGGTATCCTACCTGAGCGTTCGCTCGGCTACTAACAAGACGAATGTATGCGACACCAGCGAGGTACACAAACCCGGGCCGCAGCGCAGCCGAGGGCTGGCCTGTCGGTGACGGCGTGTCATGAGCAGAGTAGCTATCCGAAAAACCCAGCGTGCCGTGCTGCAATGAAGATGTGAGCACGCCGCCGCTGGTGTCATGGCGGATCTGCTCGCACTATCCATTCTGGAGAGCTGCGAACTCGAGCTCCGTGAGCGAGCCGTTCCCGGCAGTATGTCGATGTGCGATGCGGCCGTCCACGATTCGCTGACCCTGCGGCAGGAGAACCAGCGGGCCCGTCCACGCATCAGACTCCGACCGCCGGTGACCTGGTCAACCGGGCGTTCACCCGATCACGGCCGAACCAATTGTGGGTCACCGACATCACCGAGCACGCCACGAGAGAGCCGCGCACCACACGCCGGACAGCATGTCGGCTCGGCGGCGCTGCGGGCTTCAGCGTCTCGGCGCGTAATTCGATGACTTGATCGTTGTCGGTTCGGCGATCAGCATGCAGTCGAACTCGACGCCATTCGGGTGAAGATGCATCCGACGAAACGCGGCGCGCAATGCATGTGGGACGACGCCGGTCCGATGACAGTGAAGATTCGTCGTGCTGACCGTGAGTTGCGACTACACCGGCCGCAACTCTCGCTGCAGTTCTGCCTCCCGCTCGGCACCAGTCAGCCCGCGTGAGTACGCTCAGACCAACGACGCTGTGAGGCCTCCGTCGAGCACGTAGTGGGAGCCGGTGATCCAGGATGCTCGGTCGGAAGCCAGGAAGGCAGTGAGTTCGGCGATGTCCTCGGGCGTGCCGAGTCGGCCTTGTTTGGCAGCGACGAGATCGCTGAAGGGCATGTGGGTCGCGGCTTCGAAATCCGGGATCAGCCGGTCGACCATTTCAGTGTCGGCGAAGCCTGGGCAGACGGCGTTGACGCGTACGCCGGATGACCGCATTTCCACCGCCGCGACGCGGGTGAGCTGGATGAGCGCGGCCTTGGTAGCGCAGTAAGAGCCGAGCAGGGGACTGCCGCCGATGCCGGCGATGGAAGAGATGTTGACGATATTACCTTTCGACGCGATGAGCGGCGCGATAGCGGCTTTCATCACTAGGAAGGGGCCGCGAACGTTGACGGCGAAGATGCGATCGAAGCTGTCGGTCGACTGTTGCAGCAGTGGCGAGGAGATTTCGATTCCGGCGTTATTTATCAAGACATCAAGACCTCCGAGGATCTCGACAGTCCGAGCGATCGCGGTCTGCACCTGGCTCTCGACGGTGACGTCGCAGTTGGCGATCCCGGCGGCCCCGATCTGTGCGGCGGCCTGGGCCGCGGACCCTTCGTCGATGTCACTGATCACCACACGAGCGCCGCGCTCGGCGAACAGAGCGGCGATCGCTTTGCCGATTCCGGCACCGGATCCGGTGACGAACACTCGCTTGTCTTTCAACTCAGCCATTTTCTTTCGTTCCTTTCCGTTGGTATGTTGTTGCCGACAGATCCGGTATCTCTGCGATCCCGGCGCGCACACGGTGGTTACGGCGATCGTCCGCCGACGCGGGCCCGTATGCACCGCGCGATTCATGAACCATCGCCGCGGTGGTGGCGGCTTACCGGGAATGATCCCGACCGTCTCGCATTCTCATCGATCGGCGTAGAGGTCGTGGTGGCCGGTTCGTACGGCCCATTGCGAGACCGGAATACGCCTACGCCGTGGTCTATTCCCGATGCGGCAACGCCGTCGGCGTGCGAAGCCGTTCGGGTGAGAGGCGATGGTGTCAGTCTGTCGCGCTCAGTACTTCTGTGCGCATGGCGCTACGCACCTCACTCTTCAAGATCTTGCCCACCTTGGATCGGGGAAGATCGTCCCAGATTTCGACTTGCTTGGGAGCTTTCACGCTGCCGATCCTGGCCTTGACGAACGAGATCAACTCTTCGGTGGAAACCGTTCGGCCCTGCCGCAATTGGACCACGGCGGTGACACGCTCGCCCCACTTCGCATCGGGGAGGCCGATGACGGCGCTTTCCTTGACCGCGGGATGAGCCAGTAGCGCTTGTTCGACCTCGGCGGAGTACACGTTGAATCCACCGGTGATGATCAAATCCTTGGCGCGATCGACGATGTAGAGGTAATTGTCCTCGTCGAGGTATCCGATGTCGCCTGTGTGGTGCCAGCCGTGGGCGCTCACCTCGGCGGAGGCATCGGGGTTGTCATGGTAACCGTCCATCACCAGCGGTCCGCGAACCACGATTTCGCCGCGTTCCCCCGGCTCGAGCAGGGTTCCGTTGCCGTCCATGATCGCTACCGTCGTCAACGGTGTCGGGCGGCCGGCCGACGTGAGGCGCTCTGTCGCGATCGACCCGTCGGGACGGAAGTGATCGGCCGGAGCCAGTGTGGCGATCATGTTCGGCGCCTCGGTCTGACCGAACAACTGCCCGAGAACCGGCCCGATCCGCGTCAACGCTTCATGGAGCCGGGTCGGTGACATCGGCGCGGCCCCGTACCACAGGCAACGCAAGGACGACAGATCGGTGGTGTCGAGGTCCGGGTGGTCGAGCACCCCATAGATCACGGTGGGCGGCAAGAACGCGTGCGTGATGCGGTGGCGCTCGATCAGGCGGAGGAACTGTCCGATGTCGGGGGCAGGCATGATGACGATCTCCCCGCCCAGACTGAGGATCGGGAAGGTCAGAACCCCTGCCGAATGCGTCAGCGGAGCCAATGCCAGATAGCGCGGTCGGTGACCGAAGGGATAACTCATCAAGGCCAGAGCGGTCGAGGTCATCATGTTGTCCTCGGTCAACCGCACACCCTTGGGGCGACCCGTGGTCCCGCCGGTGCCTGCGAGCATGCACAGCCTATCGGCAGGTCGGCGGTCGGGAACGAGATCGCCGCGATGGTCCGACAGCCAGTCCTGCAAGCTCACCGCGCCCTCGACCTCGCCGTCGAGGCATACCAGCCACTGCAGCCGCGGCAGTTGGTCGCGGATTCGGATAACCAGGTCGGCGAACGCGTACTGGAAGAACAAGAAACGGCAGCCGAAAAGTTCGAACAGCTGACGGTTCTCCTCGGCCTCGTTGCGAGGATTGACCGGGCACCACACCGCTCCGGCCCGGGAGATGCCGAACACGCAGTTCAAGGCTATCGGGTCGTTAGCCGAGAGGACCGCGACCCGGTCGCCTGCCTCGATTCCGGTGTGCTGCAGAGCGCTGGCGATCGCGACAGTTTGGTCGACAACCTCGCCGTAGGTGCGGGTAACGCCGCCGGCCGTCAGGCAGGGCGCATCGCGCCCGAGTGAGACCCCTTTGTCCAGATAGTCCGAAAGTCGCATCATCGGCCTCAGCTATGAGCGGTGACGATCGGGTCGAGCACGAGACCGAAGGCACGTAGCACGCCCAGCAGCTCTCGATGCCCGAAGGCCTGGCAGCTCGAGGCGAACCCGACCGCCCGCGGCGGCGCCTTCAGCAAGTGGGCCGCACCGTAGGCGTTGAGCAGCGCGGTCTGCTTGTAGTTGCAGTTGCCGTGGATCACGCAGTGGACCCGCCCCAGCGGACCCGAGGCGTAAACCGAATCCAGGGAGGTGTTGATCCGGGGATTTTCCCGCGGCGGGGTCTCGCTACGGATCGACGCGGAGATCGTGTCGATGATCTGATACTTCTCCGCCTCCGGCTTGCCCTCCATCTGTTCCAGCGCCGCCGCCACCAACTGCGGCACGCCCAGCATCAACGGGCGGTTGATCACACCACCCAACGCTCGCGCGTTCGCCACCCGCGGGTCGTTCTTGAACCACACCGGATGTGAGGTGCCGCCCCACGGCAACGCCAGCCCCAGCTCATGCTGACCGGGCACCACGACCTGGTACAGGCCCTCGTCTGCTGGCCACTCCACGTACTCGTTCTGTTCCAGGTAGTACGACTTGGCGAACGCGGCATTGGTCAAGATCGTGTTGGTCGAGGCGACCGTCGGGTGGCCCTTCCAGAACACCTGGATATCCAGCGTGTCCAGGCCCGGTGTCTCCAGGCAGATGTTCGCTGCGATCTCACCGATGCTGTACATCTGCGCCAACCCCGGGGTCAGGACCAGGCCCTGTGCCGCGAAGTCGGCCCCATAGCGTTGCTCGGCATCGATCATCCAGTTCTGCTCGCCGTTGGTGTCGATGTAGTGAGCGCCGATGGCCAGACACGCCTCAACCACCGGATGGCCCCAGCGCGCGAACGGACCGACCGTGTTCAGCACCACGGCCGCACCCTTGAACGCTTCCGCAAGCGCGGATTCGGAGTGCTCGACCTCAACGATGTCGTGCTCGACAGTATCGATGCCCGGAACCGCATCGACCACGCTCTTCAGCCGACGGTAGTCACGCCCGGCGGCCACGAACGGAATGTTGTACTCGCGCAGATATTCGCAGATCAGTCGACCGGTATAGCCCGAAGCGCCGTAGACGACGACGCGCTTGTCGGTTGCCATGCAGAGATTCCTTTCGTGGGGACTGCCCGCCACGCCCGGCAGCGGATCAGCTGGAACAAGCACCGCCGAGATGCGACTCACAGCCGCGTCGCGATGTGCTGCACGCCACACTAGAGTCGCGTCTTGACGACTGTCAAGAATTCTTTTGACAGTCGTCCAAAAGTTGGGTCGTGATGGCCGTCTACACTCGGAAAGAACCGCAGGATGCACCGGAGAGGAACTCGACACGTGACACAAGTCGTTGACGCCCGTGCACGTGTGGAAGAACGCGCCCGGGACAAGTTCCAGACCAAGCGCACCGAGCTCGCGCAGGCCACCTTGCACACGCTGGCCGAACTGGGATACGCGCGTACCAGCCTGCGGGAGATCGCGCAGAATTCCGAGTACTCACACGGCGTCCTGCACTACTACTTCTCCGGCAAGCTCGATCTGATCACCCACGCTGTCCGGCTGTTCGAAGCCGTGTGTGTGACCCGCTACGACGAGGTCGTCGAGGCGTCGATGGACGCCGATGAGCTGCGCAACGCTTTCGCCGCCACCTATTTCGGCACGCTGGTGGCCGACGCGCAGATTCACCGGCTCTGGTACGACCTGCGCAACCAGGTTCTGTTCGATGAGTCGTTTCGCAGCGATGTCCTCGACATCGAGGTGCGGCGGGAAGAGATGATCTGGCGGGTGGTCACGCGTTACTGCCAGCTACGCGGAACCTCTCCCAGTTTCGATCGAGCCGCCGCGTACGTGCTGCTCGACGGGGTCTTCCACCGTGCGCTGCTGCACCACTTCGCGGGAGACTCCGCCGGAATCGACGCCGCCCGCACCCAGCTGGAAGCGATATTCACCATGCTCGACGCCACGCCCGCGCAGCCACGACCGGCACGGTAGTCAGCTGGCGCGCACATCTCGGCGCCGACCGATCACGCGGCGAACACAAAGATCACGCAGTTCGTCCGAGGCAGGCCGGTGCCGCATGATCATCACGCCGCGGACGCGGACCGGGTGGTGCGACACACCCATCCGCCACTGGCCGACGACTACGGCCTCAGACAGTCCGTATCCCCCTGCAGCCGCGGACGATCGACCCGTCAGCACACTGGGCTGCGGCGTTCGAGGAACACGCTGTCGCGCCACTTTCCGACGCGCATGCACGGCGGTGTCACCCGTACTGGACCGGCGGGACTCTACGATTCTTACCGTCACGGGTCCGCTCCAGGCCGGTGACGACGCATATTGGATGGTGGGCCGCCCCAGGGGCTGCGCGGTGTCACTCTCGAGCCGGTGAGGCTTCGGGGTGTCTCCGTCGATACGGATCTGCCCGATCTCGGCCCCGCCCGGCGGGGTCCTCCCCCGCCGGTCATGACCGACACGCGACAGATACGAATGGTGACGGTTGCAGGCATGCCGTGGGGGATGGATTCTAGTATGTCGATGGTCGGGGACATATGGCGGCGGCGAGCCTGCGATACACCCTGAGCTGGGGATATTTACCTTTCCGGTGGTGGCCCGTTTGCTTTGTATGACGCTTTCCTGGGTCCACGTGCTGTGGACCGCCGGCCCGCTATGGGGTGCGCTGTGTGTGGTGCTTTGCGGGGTCTGGCTGAGCATCGTCGGCTGTGTGCGCCGCTATCAACGCCTCGTGGAGACACGGATGATTCTGCGGGAAGCCGCAGACGGCAGCCGTGTCGTGTACCTGGCTCGCAGCGGGATGTCGGTGTCGGCCTGCATCATCGAGGTTTCCGCCGGTCGGCGCCCGTGCACGGGTGCGGGGGTATTGCCGCCGGCCACACAGATGCGGGTGATATGAGGTTTCGCCGCGCCAAGCCGACCGGACGGGCACCGTTCGAAGCGCTTTACCGCCAGCACCACGACCGCGTCTACCGCTACATGATGACTGCCACCCGCGCGGACACTCAGCGCGCTGAGGACCTCACCCACGAGGCGTTCCTGCGCGTGTGGCGCGCCTATGGACCGAAGGCCGGTCAGCTGGAGGAAGACCAGGCGCGGGCGCTGCTGATGACCACGGAAGAACTGCTTGATAGACCTGTGGCGCAAGGACAGCCGATTGGTGTTCTGGGAGTCCTACGTCGAGACCGATGTCCCCGTCGACGGGCGCACGAGCGCGGCAGCCGATCAGTTCGAGCGTGTGCTCGATAGCAAGGTGATCGAGCAGATCTTCGACGAGGCCGCCAAAAGGTTGACCGACGGGGAATGGCGTGTGGCGTTCATGGGCTGGGTGATGGGCAAGACCGACGCCGAGATCGCCGAAGAGTTGGCCACCACCGCGAAAACGGTGAAGACCCTCAGATGTTCAGCACGCAGGAAGATCAAGGCCTGCGCGAGCAGTGGCGCTGGTCTGCGCGATCAGCAGCCTGTCGGGCGGTGGCGGCACGGCCGCTCGATGAGCAGCGGTGACGTCGGCTCAGCCGAATAAGCCGGGCACGATCGGCACCGAGTTCGGCAGTGACGCGTTCACTGCCGAACCAGCCGAGCGGAAGCGCAACGCGCACAACGAATTGCATCCTCGAGCCACCGGACGAACCCGACTCGTCGAAGCGTTCACCGAGTTCGTTCCACCCGCGCACCGACGGCATCGGCCCTGTCCTCGACTTGGCAAAGAGGCACCCGCCTCGCCGGAGAGCGAATTATCTGGTTCCGGCTGGAAGCCGTTGATGGTAGCTGGCCTCGAACTCGTCCCGTGATCGCCAACCCAGCTTCTTCTGGATGCGCCGGTTGTTGTACCAGCCGTAGAGGTACATGAGGGTAGCTGCGTTGTGGGTTGGCCGGGATCCGCTCCGCAGGACACAGCATCCGCGTGAGCAATATGATTCTACGGTATGCAGACCAGGCGTCGGGACGGCGCAGGTAACTTGGCCGCGCCCGGCCCCGGTTTTGTCGGCCGAGACCATGAGCTGGAAAAAATCAGCACCCTGCTGCGGGGGCCTGCCCGGTTGATCACCCTTACCGGCGGGGGCGGTATCGGGAAAACCCGTCTGGCCGCCGAAGCCGTTCACCGCTACGGTAAAGCCGCCGCCAGGAAAACCCGGATGTTTTGGGTGCGGTTGGCACGGCTGGCCAAGGGTTCCGACACCACCGCGATCGTAGAAGAGGTCGCCCACGCGGTGATCGAGGCCGATTTCTCCGGGCGATCGGCATGGGAGGCCCTGGTCGACACTCTCACCCGCACCGACACCACCGGTCACACTGCACCCACCGTGCTGGTGCTCGACAACTGCGAACACGTGCACACCGGCGTCGCGTCCCTAATCGCCGACCTGCTCGACACCGTACCGGAGTTGACCGTGGTGGCGACCAGTCGCGAACCGATCGGCTGGATCGACGAATACCTGATACAGGTGCCGCCGCTGACTCACCGACAGGCCGTGGCCCTGTTCCGGCAGCGCTCCGAATTGGTCGAGCGCCCGATCACAGATAATGACCAGATCGCCGTCGCCGCTGAGATCTGCCGCCATATCCACAACTACCCCCTCTACATCCAGTTGGCGGCCGCACGATTGCGCCATCAGCCCCTGGCCATGATCCTGCACGGGCTCACCGGTCGAGCCGACGACACCCGCCTGCGCTGGTCGCACGGTTTCCGGGTCGGGGTCGACCTCAGGCATCGTGGGGTCGTCGACGTCATTGCCTGGTCCTATGGGTTATGCAGCGACACCGAACAGCTGCTGTTCGACCGCATGTCGGTCTTCGCCGCCGGCTATGACACCAACCCCGAAGACACCACCGGCACCGCTCTGGATGTGGGTGCAGATCTGGAGGCCATCGAAAGCATCTGCTGCGACGACGAGAACAGCAACACCGCGGTAAGTCTGGTCGGGCAAGAGATCGAGGGCCTGCTCGAACGACTGGTCGACCAGTCGCTGGTGTCGATGCACACAACAGCCACTACGGCGCGGTATTCCCTGGTAGAGAGCCTGCGGGTGTTCGCGCAGCAGCGGCTGCGACACCGCAGCAGCGCCGGGGTGGACGAACCCGTCCGGTTGGCCGAGCGGCACCTGCGCTACTACCACGACAAAATCGCCTACGCCGCAGCCAACTGGTCCGACCCCGAGGGGCAGGAACTATTGGATTGGGCGCGCACGACCTGGGCCAATACTGTGACCGCGATCGAAACCAGCCTCACCACCCCCGGTCAGGCCGGTACCGGGTTGGAGATTTGCCTCGGCCTGATCTCCTTACGTGTGCCGTTCATCAGCGGCTCGGTGGGGGAAGTGCGCCGCTGGACTCAACGCTGTCTCGACGCCACCCGGGCGTCGACCCCGCAGCCAGTTGGTCTCCAGATCGGGGCCATGACCGCTCTCGTATGGCTCGCCGTCGTTCAAGGCAACCATGAGGATGCCGAGCGGGTTCTCGAGGACTGTGTCGCCGCCTGCGTCCCCGACCCGAACACCAGAGCGAATTGGCGGCAGACCGCCGAGACCGATATCGGGCTGCTTGCTCCCGTTGAGTTCGCGTGGGGGATGGAGCTAATGCTCGCCCGCGGCGACGCCCGCGCCATCACCGTCTTCACCCGAGCCCGGGACAAGTTCCATACTCTCGGCGACCGCGGCACCGCGTCGCTGAGCGAACTGTTCGCCGCGATGGCCGCGGGTCTGTTGGGGACAGCGCAGCAGGCCCTGGAGATCACCCAACGCTACTGTGACTACGCGAGTGTGTCGGGATCGTTGTGGGAAAAGTCGTGGGCCGAACTCGTCCGGGCGATCACCTCGACCCGACATGGCGACCCTGTCGAAGCGCTAGACCTGGAACAGGCCTCGCTGGCATATCAACTCACTGCCGGTGATCAGTGGGGCGGATGGCTGCTGGTGCAGGTTCGAACCTGGTCGTTGGCGCGCATCATCACCGACTCGAGCACTGTCGAAAACACCCATCATGACACCCTGGTCGCCCTGGCCACCGAAATCGCCCATTTGGTGGGCGGAGCCACAACCCTAGAAGCCAAACTCCGCCTGGATATCAACCAGCTCCAGCCTTTTGCCGAGAAGTCCGCCAAGGCCATTGCCGTCTCCCGTCAGGTGCTCGGCACCGAGGCTTTTACTGCAGCCGAGACCCGCGGCAGCCGTCTGCGGCCCGAACACAACGAGGTGCAACGACTCGCCATGGGCACCCTGACCATCACCACGCCACCAGGGAAGACCATCAGTTCGCTCTGGCCCGAGCTGACCCCCGCCGAACAACAGGTCGCCATCCTGGCCGCGGCCGGGTGGACCAACGCCGCCATCGCCGCCCGCCGCGGTAAGTCCTTGAGGACCATCGACGCCCAGATCGCATCGATCCTCCACAAGCTGGCCATCACCTCACGCGAGGACATCATCGAACACGTCCCCCGCGATGTCATCGACCAGGTCCGAGTCGAAACCACCCGACGAACACGCCAGACCGAGCAGAAACCATCACCCCGACAACCCCGCCGACAACAGGTCCCGACCGGCACCGAGCCGACCACGGCTCGCCCCAGACGCGGCTAGGGCTCGTCCTCAAAGCCACCAGGTCGAGCATGCCTCGGTAGGCGATCGCGGTCTTGTCGTATCGGATCGCGATGGCCCGATACTGCTCGAGCCGGTTGAAGCAGCGTTCGACCACGTTGCGGCGCCGGAATGCGGTCGGATCGAACGTCGGTGGGCGACCACCAGCACTGCCCGGCGACGACGGTGGGCCTGCTGATCGCTGCGTTCGGGGATCGGGCGGTGATACCGCGCCTCGACGGTGCTCGCGGATCGCGTGAGTCGAACAGCCCTTGTCGGCCAGCACCCGCCGCGGCCTCGTCCATGGCCGACCCGGACCCGGCCGTGGCATCCGGATACCGGCGAGAACTGGGGTGAACCTAGCGGCTGCGCCGCCGCACCCTGAGCCCGGGTTCGTAGGCTCGGTGGACATGACCGTGCTGCGTTCGATCCTGTTGTTCGCCCTGGCCGCCGCCGCGGAGAGCGGCGGCGCTCGGCTGGTGTGGCACGGTGTTCGCGAACATCGCGGCTGGGCCTGGATCGGCGCCGGTGTCGTTGCCCTCGGGCTCTACGGATTCGTCGCCACAGTGCAACCCGCCGCCCACTTCGGCCGCATCCTCGCCGCCTACGGTGGCGTGTTCGTCGCGGGCTCGCTGGGCTGGGGCATGGCCGTACGGCATCGAGCCGACCAGCCCTGTTCTGCCCCCGGCGTCGATAACCTGGGCGGTGTCAGGGTCGTGATACCGGTCCGCGCAGCGGACTGCATGACATACGGCACGCGAGGCGCCGGATTTCGCCACTGCGATGACCTTGTTTTCGCAGCGCACCAGCCGAAGTGACCAACGGCTGTCGCACGCAACGATTCGGCGAGTGTCGTGGCAGCCCCCTGGGGCATCCGTTCGCAGCCGCGCCGTTCGCGACGCCTCCCCGCCGCTTGGCCGACGGATGAACCGACAGCTGGAAGGTGCAGGGGCAAATAGTCCTGCCTATGGGTGGACAGGCAACCGGGCATGACTGATCGCGGTCGACCTGACCGGGCGCAATGAATCGGAACGGATCCACAAGCCAGGCTCGATCATCTCCCGTTGATATGACTGTCGAACGATGTCGAAGCCATACTCCTGCAATAGCGTGGCCATCTCAGTCGCGCTGAGGAAGGTCTGCCATGATTCGAGATTTGCCGATGCCACCGCGGCACCTACCTCCGCGAATTCACGGCCCGGGGTATCGCACATGTCGGCGGGGAGCATGTGCTCGACAACTACCTCACTCCCGGCAGCGAACTGCCCGATCGCAGCCACGGTGTCTACGATCGCGGCGTACGGTAGGTACACGGTCACGCCGAGCCAGCTGACGAACGCCGGACACGACGAATCGAGACCGGCCGCACCCAACCGGTCCAGCAGGGATCCCGACGCCAGATCGGCGGAGATGAACGTCAGTCCTTCGGGAAGCGGAATACCGGCCGCCTCCAGAGTCTTTCGCTTCCATGACTGGGTCGCCGAATGATCGACTTCATAAATGCGCAGATCCGATTCACCACACCGGACGGCATAGGAGTCCAACCCCGCCCCCAGGACGACGTATTGCCGGAGCTCGGAACGTGCCAGCGCATCCTCGGTATAACGACTGCGGGTCGCCGCGATCGTCCGTGCCGTCGCCAGAATGGGACTGTCGATCGCTCGGTGAACGCCGATCAATTCTTCGGCCTGCGATCCCAGCAATGTGTAGGCGAACGTATCACGAAATATGAACGGCTCTTTGTCGACAAGGAGATGAGCCGCGCGGGCGGCGGCGGCCATGAGTGCTGTGCGGCTCGGAACCGCAGAGTTGTCCATAAGTCGGTGGCGCTCCCTGACTTTCATCCAGTTGTGTGTATCTGCCCGGTCGGTCCGTGATGTGCCGCGACTGCTGCGCAGCTCAGAAGATCCCGACACCCGGTGCGAGGATATTGTGTGGGTCGTATCGGTGTTTTAGTGACACAAAACGGGGCCAGGTGTCACCGTAATGATTCTTCCAGTCGTCGATGGTGAATTCGATGGCGCTGATCGGATATCGTGTGCCACCGGCTGCAACGGCCTTGTCGTAGAGGCGTCTGTTGCGGGCGAGCTTGGCGGTTGCGAATGCGGGATCCGGCCCCGGGGTCATGGACGCCGACAGCAAGTCGAACAGGTAGATCCAGTCACTGGAACTCTGGTTCGGGACGCGGTAGAAGGGTCTGGTCATTGCCGATCGCCGCTGCGGGATGAGCAGGAAGAACCCGCCGACACCGATATCGTCGAGACCCAATGTCGGTACGACATCGGTGACGAACTGTTCGACCGTCTCATCGGGCAGCCAGACATCGAACCAGGGCTTGACGAGCCGGTCCCAGTTCAGTGTCGCCTTCAGCGGCGCGATGAGGACATCGTCGACGAACTGTATCGCCGCCACGTACGGAAGATCGAGGGTCAGCGGTGTCGCTGCCTCGACACCCAGACCACGCAGCAGGTACCGGTCGTCGGGTGGCTGCGACGGGTCGAAGTGGGCGAATGCGTTGAGTTCGTACAGCACCGAGGTGCCGGGGGGCATCCACAGGTTGTACATTCCGTCGAGCTCGCCGCGGTGCAGCAGTGTGCGCAGGTCGGCGAAGAATCGTCCGCTGTCGGTGTAGTGGATGCGGTAGACCCGGACCATGGGCTGAACGGGCACCAGATCCACCGTGGCGCGGGTGATGACGCCGCATTGGCCGAGCCCGCCGAGCATGGCCTCGAACAGGTCGCGATTGCGCTCCGTCGAGCAACGCTCGATATCGCCGCAGCCGGTCACCACCTCGAGTTCGCGGACGTTGTCGATCTGCAAGCCGCGCTGAAAATGTCCCGTATTGCCGTCCACCCCGCCCACCGACAAGGTGCCGCCGACGGTGAGGTCCACCGATCCGGTCAACACCGGCGGTGTCAGCCGAGCCTGCTCGAAGGCGGCGACCGTGAGTTCGCGCCACAGCACACCGGCGTCCACATCAGCGGTGTCTGCGTCGATGGAGTGGATGCGCCGCAGACTTCGCATCTCGATGAGCAGCCCGGCCACCAAACCTTGGCCGAACACCGTGTGCGCCGCTCCCCGTGCCGCGACCTCGATGCCGTACTGCCCGCAGTACCGGATCATGGTGGCGATGTCACGGACGGATCCCGGGCGCAACACCGCGGTCGGGCGGCGGCTGACTATGTTGCCTTGGTCGAGCGAGTCCGATGTACGAGTGGCGTCGTCGAAGACCAACATCCCGTCCAGCGCGGGAACATCGGCGAACATCGCTTCCTCGGCGCTCGCGGTACCGATCCACCGCCGACCGACCGGATCGAATCCCACCACCGCGGCCGCGGCGGCCACTCCGACACCCGCACGCAACAGGAAACGTCGCCGATCGTACTCAGTGGACATCTTGACGCTCCTGTCATGCGGCTGACGCTGGATCATCAGCGGGACCGCCCGCTGCCGCGTACCAGCGCGTAGCAGGTCGCGGTCAGCTGTTATGCCCCATGACGCTGTACATTTCGCTGGTGACTCGTCCGTAGCCGATCACCACGTCCCGATTCTCGGCGCGTAGGTATTCTGCGCACATCAGTAGACACGTATCAGCACAGGCCTCCGATGGCGTCAGCGGCACCCTCATCTGACTCGACGCATGGCCGTATGTCGCTCACCTGTTGACAACCCTGACTCCCGATGCACCGCGGAGTGAGGCGATTTGCCGTAGCTCAAACCGATTGGAAGCTGGCGCCGATCTCGACTATCCGCTCGATCGCGTAGGCGGGGTCGAGCAAGCCCTCGGGAGTGTGAATACCCGGCGCCACGACCTCGCCGCGCAGGCTGAGCAGTCGTTCGACCCCGAGTGCGACGCCGAGTGCGGTCAAGGGACGCCGCCCCGCCGGGTGGATGAGGCAGCGCGGCTCGTGCTGAGCGGTGCACCCGCGCGATCGATTCCTTCGAGGTCGATCCTGACCTCGGTAGAAGCGGGTTCGCCGCGGCGCCTGCTCGCCGTTTCACCGACCGCGAATACGAAGCGGACGTTCGGTGCGCCTGTCGCAGAGCCAAGCTCGGGACGTCGAGAAAGGCCAGGATTTGGCCGAGCAGGACATTCCCGTCGACACTGGGCACGCCCACCTGTACTTCGGGGCCGGTGACCCAGGTGAAGACGCCGTCGCGGCGGACAAGTCCCGCAGGAGGGGCTGCCGCCAGGCGCTGCAAATCCGCTACCGCCGCGGGCCCGCCTGTGTCCGTTTCATTCACCGCGTGAACCGGCAACCGATCCTCTCGTGCAACGAATTCAACTCCGCTGCAACGACATTCACAACCACGCAGGCACGCTACCCGACTCGAGTGCCGTTGCAGTATTAGAGCGAGATCTCGACTCGGCGCAGCGTGACTGGCGGACTGTGGTGGACGACCTTCAGTGGCCTGTCCCCGGTGAATGAGACCGCCTGGAACTAGAGTTCCGTTGGCCCTGGTGAGGGGCTGGAAGGGACACTGAGAACCATGGCTGGACGTAAGCGGCATTCCGCCGAAGAGATCGTGCGGAAG
>NZ_JAMFLC010000035.1:0-57903 GCF_023501985.1 Nocardia sputi
CGAGGCGATCGTCAAGGGCGAGAACATTCCGGAGCCGGGCATTCCGGAGTCGTTCAAGGTCTTGCTCAAGGAACTGCAGTCGCTGTGCTTGAACGTGGAGGTGCTGTCGTCCGACGGCGCCGCGATCGAGATGCGCGACGGCGACGACGAGGACTTGGAGCGCGCGGCGGCCAACCTCGGCATCAACCTGTCGAGGAACGAAGCGGCCACCGTCGACGATCTGGCGAACTAGGCGGCCGGCCGGATGCCGCCACGGCGGCATCCGGCCTCCCACCGTGGATTACCCCACTAGTGAACTTTTGCTCGAATTCGACCCGCACAGGGGAAAGGAAGTTACGTGCTAGACGTCAACTTCTTCGATGAACTCCGGATCGGCCTCGCCACCGCCGACGACATCCGTCAGTGGTCCTACGGCGAGGTGAAGAAGCCGGAGACCATCAACTACCGCACGCTCAAGCCGGAAAAGGACGGCCTGTTCTGCGAGAAGATCTTCGGTCCCACCCGGGACTGGGAGTGCTACTGCGGCAAGTACAAGCGCGTCCGCTTCAAGGGCATCATCTGTGAGCGCTGTGGCGTCGAGGTGACTCGCGCCAAGGTGCGCCGCGAGCGTATGGGCCACATCGAGCTGGCCGCTCCGGTCACCCACATCTGGTACTTCAAGGGCGTGCCCTCGCGCCTGGGCTACCTGCTCGACCTGGCGCCGAAGGATCTCGAGAAGATCATCTACTTCGCCGCCTACGTCATCGTGGCTGTCGACGAGGAGCTGCGGCACAACGAGCTGTCCACGCTCGAGGCCGAGATGGAGGTCGAGAAGAAGGCGGTCGCAGACCAGCGTGACGCCGACCTCGAGGCCCGTGCCCAGAAGCTCGAGGCCGACCTGGCCGAGCTGGAGGCCGAAGGCGCCAAGTCCGACGTCCGCCGCAAGGTCAAGGACGGCGGCGAGCGGGAGATGCGCCAGCTGCGCGACCGCGCCCAGCGTGAGCTGGACCGGCTCGAGGAGATCTGGAACACCTTCACCAAGCTGGCGCCCAAGCAGCTCATCGTCGACGAGGTGCTCTACCGCGAGCTGGTCGACCGCTACGGCGAGTACTTCACCGGCGCGATGGGCGCGGAGTCCATCCAGAAGCTGATGGAGAGCTTCGACATCGAGGCCGAGGCCGAGTCGCTGCGCGAGACCATCCGCACCGGCAAGGGCCAGAAGAAGCTGCGCGCGCTCAAGCGGCTCAAGGTCGTCGCGGCCTTCCAGTCCAACGGCAACTCGCCGATGGGCATGGTGCTCGACGCCGTTCCGGTGATCCCGCCGGAGCTGCGCCCGATGGTTCAGCTCGACGGTGGCCGCTTCGCCACCTCCGACCTGAACGACCTGTACCGTCGCGTGATCAACCGCAACAACCGCCTCAAGCGACTGATCGACCTCGGCGCGCCCGAGATCATCGTCAACAACGAGAAGCGGATGCTGCAGGAGTCCGTCGACGCCCTGTTCGACAACGGCCGCCGCGGCCGTCCGGTCACCGGACCGGGCAACCGTCCGCTCAAGTCGCTGTCGGACCTGCTCAAGGGCAAGCAGGGCCGCTTCCGGCAGAACCTGCTCGGTAAGCGCGTCGACTACTCGGGCCGTTCGGTCATCGTCGTCGGTCCGCAGCTGAAGCTGCACCAGTGCGGTCTGCCCAAGCTGATGGCGCTGGAGCTGTTCAAGCCGTTCGTGATGAAGCGCCTGGTCGACCTGAACCACGCGCAGAACATCAAGTCGGCCAAGCGGATGGTGGAGCGGCAGCGGCCGCAGGTGTGGGACGTCCTCGAAGAGGTCATCGCCGAACACCCCGTGCTGCTCAACCGCGCGCCCACCCTGCACCGCCTCGGTATCCAGGCCTTCGAGCCGCAGCTGGTGGAAGGCAAGGCCATCCAGCTGCACCCGCTGGTCTGTGAGGCGTTCAACGCCGACTTCGACGGTGACCAGATGGCCGTGCACCTGCCGCTGTCGGCGGAGGCGCAGGCCGAGGCGCGCATCCTGATGCTGTCGTCGAACAACATCCTGTCGCCCGCGTCGGGCCGGCCGCTGGCCATGCCGCGTCTGGACATGGTGACCGGCCTGTACTACCTGACCCGTCTGGAAGAGGGCGCGAAGGGCTCCTACCAACCGGCCACCAAGGACGGTCCGGAGCAGGGCGTGTACTCCTCGCCCGCCGAGGCGCAGATGGCGGTGGACCGCGGTGAGCTCACCGTGCGTTCGCTGATCAAGGTCCGGCTGACCGACCAGCGTCCGCCGAAGGACGTCGAAGCGCAGCTGTTCCCGGAGGGCTGGCGTCGCGGCGACGCGTGGACCACCGAGACCACGCTGGGCCGGGTGCTGTTCAACGAGTTGCTGCCCGCGGACTACGCGTTCATCAACGAGCAGATGCCGAAGAAGCGTCAGGCGACGATCATCAACGATCTCGCCGAGCGCTACCCGATGATCGTGGTCGCGCAGACCGTCGACAAGCTCAAGGACGCAGGCTTCTACTGGGCCACGCGTTCGGGCGTGACGGTCTCGATGTCCGACGTGCTCGTGCCGCCGGAGAAGGCCGAGATCATGGAGCGCTACGAGGCGCAGTCGGATCAGATCGAGAAGAAGTACCAGCGTGGTGCGCTCGATCACCAGGAGCGCAACAACGCCCTGGTCAAGATCTGGCAGGAGGCGACCGAGGAGGTCGGTAAGGCGCTGCGCGCGCACTACCCGGCCGACAACCCGATCATCACGATCGTCGACTCGGGCGCCACGGGTAACTTCACCCAGACCCGTACCCTCGCCGGTATGAAGGGCCTGGTGACGAACCCGAAGGGTGAGTTCATCCCGCGGCCGATCAAGTCCTCCTTCCGTGAGGGCCTGACGGTTCTGGAGTACTTCATCAACACCCACGGCGCTCGTAAGGGTCTGGCCGACACCGCGCTGCGCACCGCCGACTCGGGTTACCTGACCCGTCGTCTGGTGGACGTCTCGCAGGACGTCATCGTGCGCGAGCACGACTGTGGCACCGAGCGCGGCATCGTGGTGCCGATCGCGGAGAAGCAGCTCGACGGCTCGATCATCCGCGACGCGCACGTGGAGACCTCCACCTACGCGCGCACCCTCGCGGCCGACGCGCTCGACGCGCAGGGCAACGTCATCGTGGCGAAGGGCGCCGACCTCGGTGATCCGGCGCTGGAGGCGCTGCTGGAGGCCGGTATCACCGAGGTGAAGGTCCGCTCCGTGCTGACCTGCACCACCGGCACCGGCGTGTGCGCGACCTGCTACGGCCGCTCGATGGCGACCGGCAAGCTGGTCGACATCGGTGAGGCCGTCGGTATCGTCGCCGCGCAGTCCATCGGTGAGCCCGGTACCCAGTTGACCATGCGTACCTTCCACCAGGGTGGTGTCGCGGGTGACGACATCACCGGCGGTCTGCCCCGCGTGCAGGAGCTGTTCGAGGCGCGCGTGCCCAAGGGCAAGGCGCCCATCGCCGAGGTCTCCGGTCGCGTGCGGCTGGAGGACGACGATCGCTTCTACAAGATCACCATCATCCCGGATGACGGTGGCGAAGAGGTTGTCTACGACAAGCTCTCGAAGCGGCAGCGTCTGCGTGTGTTCAAGCACGACGACGGCACCGAGCGTCTGCTCTCGGACGGTGACCACGTCGAGGTCGGCCAGCAGTTGCTGGAAGGCGCGGCGGATCCGCACGAGGTGCTGCGCATCATGGGCCCCCGTCAGGTGCAGGTCCACCTGGTCCACGAGGTCCAGGAGGTCTACCGCTCGCAGGGTGTGTCGATCCACGACAAGCACATCGAGGTGATCGTGCGCCAGATGCTGCGTCGCGTGACCATCATCGACTCGGGTGCGACGGAGTTCCTGCCCGGCTCGCTCACCGAGCGTGCCGAGTTCGAGGCCGCCAACCGCCGCGTCGTCGCCGAGGGCAACGAGCCCGCGGCGGGTCGCCCGGTGCTGATGGGTATCACCAAGGCGTCGCTGGCCACCGATTCGTGGCTGTCGGCGGCGTCCTTCCAGGAGACCACCCGAGTCCTGACGGACGCGGCGATCAACTGCCGCTCCGACAAGCTCATCGGTCTCAAGGAGAACGTGATCATCGGTAAGCTGATCCCGGCCGGTACCGGTATCAACCGCTACCGCAACATCCAGGTTCAGCCGACCGAGGAAGCCCGTGCCGCCGCGTACGCGGTGCCGTCCTACGACGACACCTACTACAGCCCGGACAGCTTCGGTCAGACCACCGGCGCGGCTGTCCCGCTGGACGACTACGGCTTCAGCGACTACCGCTGATCCGGTCAGCCGTAAGACATTCGGCCCCCGCTCCTTTCTGGAGCGGGGGCCGTTTGTTATTCGTCAGCCGATGTCGGTGTCATGCGGGTAAAGATTGCGCTGTCTCGCCTGCGAACGGCAAGCCGGATTCCTCCGGCTTCCGGCGCATCCACCGAGCGCCCAGGGATGGTTGTAGTCCAGGCGATCCGCCGATCGGCCGAGCACGGGCGGGGGCACCGCGTGGCGAGTCAGGAGGCGGGGCGGAGTTGACCGGCCCAGGGGGTCAGCAGGGTGGTCGGGTAGATCGCATCCTGTCCTCGGAGATCGAAGGCTTGGTCGTGGCCGTAGTACCAGCCCACTGACTGGACGGCCTTGTCATCCTTCAGGAAGAGGTACAAGCCATTAGGTGGGCCGTCTCCGTCGCTGTTGTAGGGTCTGGGAAGACTTTTCCAGCAGTTGCCTGGGGTGTTCGCTCGCCTGTTGAGTTCTTCCGCCGTGATGTTCTGCGGCACGTCGACCATGCGGTCCCAGCCATCGCTCCAACCCGCGGTGCGCGCGATGTCGGCCAGGGTAACGGGTTCGGTACCCGTTGCCGCTTTCATCGCCTCCCGGGTGAACGCGCTGGTCGAACCGAGGTTGTCGACGTTCGTCGACATCGTATATACGTTGTGACAGTTCACTTTTGAATCGGGGCTGTTTCGCTCAGGGAGCAATCCGCAACCCGTGACGACCGATGTGGTCACCATCGCGATCAGAATCGGAATAGTGCTCCGGGCTTTGATCATCGGCTGTCACTTCTTTCCTGGTAGCGGGACTCCGACGCCGGGCGGGGGTCCGGTTTGGGCTTCGGCGACCGCATTGCTCCACGTTATTTGGGCCGGCCTCGTCGTACCGTCGGGGTTCTTGTTCTCGATGACGATCGCGTTGCCGTTGTCGATCTCGTTCCGGATCAGTTCCTTCAACTCGTCCGGCGACGCATCGGGATGGGCGAGCGCGACTTTGCGGCCGAGCTCGTTGTTGTACAGATCCATCGCCTCACGCTGTGGAGTGTTTCCCCCGCTCTTCTCGTGTGCCGTCGCGAACTCTTTCGTCCAGTCCTCGCCGTACTGCTGAGTCATCAACGCGTTCCAATACGCGTGTCGGAAGGCGTCACCTTTGCCGTCGTCAACCGAGGCCGGGAAGACTTCTTTCGCGGTATCCCTGGCGGTTTCCGTGAGCTGCGTATGTTCTATGACGTGCGCGGGGCCCATAGGACTGCTCAGGAGCAGCTTCTTCATCGCATCGATCTCTTCGGATGTCATGAGCGACGGATTGAAGTCGGGTTTGATCAGTCGAATTGCTTCCAGTTCTGTTCCGAGCGGCCACAGCTGGGGCTCCCCTTCCGACACATCCGTTTGATAGTCGGTGAGTATCTTCGCGAGCTTGGGATCGTTCGGCATCAGAGCGACGCCTTGCTTCACCGCGTCGGGCAGCTTCTCGACCAAGCGGACGAAGTTCTCGGCGCCCTCTTGATCGTCACGCTGGATATTTCGTAGCGCACCCTGTATGGCACTGCTCAGCAGAGTGATGGCCAACTCTTTCGCGGCAACGGCGGGACCACCGAAAGGGAAGTACTTCTCGGCTGTCTCCCAGTTGGAGTCGTGGGACAACACCTCGCCGTCTTCCTGCACGAACAGGTTCCAGCGGGAATCCTCGGCTTCCTTCTTCTTCTCTCGAATGGTTCTGATGTTGGCGTCGATGTCATCGCTCAGCGCGCTGATCATCTTGCTCATCTCTTCGAGTACATCTGCGGTGCTGATGCTTTCGTCGCGATCCGTGCGGCCGCGAACGCGTGCTGCGTCTCCGGCCTCGCTGTCGAAGTAGTCCTGGGAGCGGCCGATCTTGTTCTCCGCAGCGATGGCCTCCTGATCGACGCCCTGTGCCGCCGTGAGTACCTTCGTCGCGGTTTCCCTCGCATACTGGAGGTTCCAGGAGAGCACATCGGTGATCGTCAGCAGATCGACACTCATCGCCCGGCCCCGTTCAGATCTGCCGCGCGGTGTTGATCGACGTTCTCATAGGCGGCCGCCTGTCTATCGATTTCGTCGCAGCATTCGCGGAGCCGGCGTGCGTGGTAGTCGATTACCGTGTCCATCGCCTCCAAGACCTCTTCGATCTTGGTGGCGAAGTTGGAGTGAATCATCTGCGGCCGCACCTGTTTGCGGCTGTCCAGCGCGATCGGTGCCTTGCCCGCCAGTGCGTCCGCATTCGTCCGTACGTCCTTCGCCATCTCGCGCATCTTGGCAGGGTCGACGTCGAACATCAGCGCCACCGATCTCGGTCGTGCGGCTCTCGCCACTGATTGTTCTGATACGTGTC
Organism: Nocardia sputi; assembly: GCF_023501985.1. Taxonomy (NCBI): domain Bacteria; kingdom Bacillati; phylum Actinomycetota; class Actinomycetes; order Mycobacteriales; family Nocardiaceae; genus Nocardia; species Nocardia sputi. The sequence continues at coordinate 6,629 of NZ_JAMFLC010000035.1, forward strand.
GTCGCGTCTGAGATGGGACGGCGTCCACTCCAGTGCAGGCCGACTCGCCGCGAAGTCGTCCCGCTTCGGCGAGTCGTCCGCAGGCGCTTCGAAGATTCGCCTCGCTTCCGCGTTGGCGTTGTCCAACGCTGTGCGATGACGATCGGTGATCAGTGCGGCCAGACGATCGGGGCCGTTCTCCATCGCGTAATCGGCGAGGTAGAGATCGGTGATGCGGCCGTTGACGTCGGTTTCGACGAAGACGCTGCCGTCCGCGGACCGGGCCGAGCCGCGCACTGCCGCGAGTTGCTCGTTGATCTGCTTGATTTCGAGCGCACGCGCGCTGACACCATCCATGGTTCGAGACTCCCCTCCTTGTGCAGCGAACACATTACCTAGCGATCAGCGGGTGGAGAGTCCGACTTCGTCGGCGACTGTATTCCAGTGGACAACTGACGCGGCACCGAGTAGAAAATTAGAACAGGTTGCAGTTTTCGGGTCCGGGAGGTGGCGGTGGACGGCGCGGCGGTGGGGGATCTGGTGGTGGCGGGCTTCCGGAAGCTGGGGTTCATCCAGTACGCGGGGGTCGAGTGGGAAGAGTTCGCGGCGGGGCGGAATGTGGTGTCGATGGTGCCGCGAGCGGAGCATCTGAACCACAACGGAGATCTGCATGCTGCGGTGTTGTTCGGGATGGCGGAGACCGCCGCCATGGGGGCTTCGGTGTCGGGGATCGTGGACCTGATGGGGGATACGTTCATCGTCGCCAAGGACGGGCGGATCGAGTACAAAGCCCGTGCGAAGGGGGATGCGGGACCGTTCCGCGCTACTTCCGCGTTCTCCGCGGAGACCCTCGCGAAGATGCGAGCGGACATCGAGGCCCAAGTGCCGCTGGAACTCGACGTGCCGGTAGACATCACCGACGACACCGGAAAGACCGTGGCCACAGCGTTATTCACCGCCGTGCTCCGTCCCCGCAGAGCCTGATCGCCTGGCGGGTACCTGCTCGCACTAGCGCAGCTCTAGCCTATGGCATTCGAATCGCACCGTTGCCGAGGCGCACCTGGTGTCGGGTCTTCGGACTCGGGACACAGCGAGGGGCCGGTCCGAATCGTCGGTGCGATCCGCCGGACCAGCCTCGGCTCCTCCGGAGCGCGGCTGGGGCATCCGCGCTCCGGCCGACCTCACCGCTCGCTGTCGAGCATCGCCATCTGCGCGGTGGCGTAGCGTTCGCCCGCGACCCGGTCGGCGGGGACCGCCGCCTCGATTGTGGACAGCTCCTCCTCGGTGAGCGAGATATCGAGAGCGTTCACGGCTTCCGCCCAGCGCCGGCGTCGGCGCGTGCCGATGACCGGCACGATGTCCGCTCCACGAGTCAGCACCCAGGCGATGGCCAGTTGCGCCACCGAGGCGTCCTTGCGCGCCGCGATCTCGTCCAGCGCGCGGACCAGTTCGAGATTCCGGTTCAGGTTCTCACCCTGGACGGACGCGGCCGAGAAGCTGGACCTGCTGCGGGTGATCGGCACCCAGCGGCTGGCGTCCGCCGACCAGCCCTACTAGGGGGCGGTCACGTATTCGAGCGCCGCGTCGACCGCGGGCTGCCCGCCGCCGACGACATATCCGGCCAGCGCGCCGATCGCGGCGCCCGCGACCGCGGCGGCGGGCACGGTGATGAAGTCCAACACGAACAGCCCGAGCGGGAATCCGACGACGAAACCGATGGCGGCGCCGATGCCCGCGCCCGCGAGGATGCTCGGCATGGCCTTCTCGGCCTCGGCGTAGAAGCGCTCCTGGGCGGCGACGTCGCGCACCGGTGTTTCGGCCATCGCGATCGGTGCGACGGTGAGCCGGCGGCCCGCGTCCTCGAGCACGGGGCGCAGGGCCACGCGGTGCTCGCCGATGCGCAGCGTCATCGGCAGCGCGGCCACCACCTCGCCGTCGCGGTCGGAGACCGTCACGATCCGGCCGTCGTGAACCGAGGCGAACGTGCCGTCCTGGATGGTCGCCACGGCTGCGCGCCGGTCCTCGGTGGCGGCGACCTCGTAGGCGATCTGATGGAACGATCCGTGCAGGTCGAGTGGCGCGTCGTCGGGCGCGGGCTGCGCGTGCGCGGCGCTCGTGGTGATCGCGGTGGCCGCCAGCGCGGCCATTGTCGTCGCGGTGAAGCGAGAGATCCTCATCGTGCTCTTTCCATGTGCCGCCCCCGTGTCCGGTTCGTCCGAAAAGATACCGCTCGGTGGACCCGATCAGAAGGGGTTGAGTCACAGAGTTTTTCGCGCTGCCCGGCCCGGTCGCCGATGACCGGGCATTCGAGGCGCCGTTTCCGGCTGTGTGGAAAAGCGCGCATTCCCTCTTGACGTCCGCGCCGGCAGGAGCAACACTGAACTAGATGGTTCAGTATGACTTTCTGGATGCCTCCTTCGGGGCGCTCGCGGATCCCACCCGGCGTGGGATCCTGGAACGCCTCGGCCGTGGGTCCGCGACCGTGAGCGAGTTGGCGGAGCGCTTCGAGATGACGCTCACCGGCGTCAAGAAGCACATCCACCTGCTGGAGGCCGCGGGCATGGTGGTCACGGAGAAACGCGGCCGGGTGCGGTACTGCCGCCTCGGTGAGAACGTCTTCGACCGCGAAGTGGCTTGGATGCAGGGCTACCGGCGGATGGTGGAAGCGCGACTGGACCGTCTCGGCGAATTCCTCGAGCGAACGGAGCAGGACCGATGAGCACAACCACGAACGACGCCGTCGTCACGACCGACACCGACCGCACGATCCACATCGAGCGGATCTTCGACGCCCCGCGTGAACGCGTGTGGGAGGCCTACAGCCGGATCGAACTGCTCTCCCAGTGGTGGGCGCGCGGCAACCGGCTGGACATCGAGCGCTGGGAGTTCCGTCCGGGCGGGCACTGGCGCTTCGTCGAGCACTCCGACGAGGGAACCGATGGCTTCGAGGGCCGTTTCCGCGAGGTCACCCCGCAGGAGCGCATCGTGTATTCCTTCGAATGGGACGGCATGCCCGCCCACGTGGCGATCGACAGCGTCAGCTTCCTCGATCTCGGCGACGGCCGCACCAAGGTGGTCACCGACAGTCAGTTCCACACGCCGCAGGAGCGCGACGGGATGCTGCAGTCCGGCATGGAGACCGGGCTCAACGAGAGCTACCGCGCGCTGGATGCCCTGCTCGCGCGCGGCTAGGCCTAAACGCGCTCGCTGCCTCGGTGAGCGGGCTGATCGCACCGTGCGCGATCAGCCCCGGGCCGGGCCGATCCGGCGCTTGCGAGGCTTCAGATGCAGTCCGGGCAGCGGCGGTGCGGGTATGCGCTGCCGCGGCGTATGCCCGGCGATGTCGGCGAATCGGGTGACGTCGTGATTCTCCCAATCGGCCCGGGCGCCGACGATGTCCTCGTGACTGCGGCCGACGAAGTTCCACCACATCACCAGCTCCTCGCCGAACGGCTCGCCGCCGATCAACGCGAAGTGGGCGCCACCGGCACTGCGCAGCCGGAGTTCGTCGCGCTCGGTGCCGAGATACAGCAGCGGCCCCGGCGAGAGTTCGGCGTCCGCGACCGTGACATCGCCCTCGATGGCCAGCACCGCGTGCTCGAAACGAGGGTGCAGCGGCAAAGTCACATCGGATCCCGGCTCGAGCCGCACGTCGGCGCCGACGATCGGTGTGTAGGCGATCGCGGGCGAGGTCGCCCCGGCCAGCGAGCCGATCAGCACGATCGCCCGGAGGCCGGGCGCCTCGACGACCGGCAGTTCCCGGTGCTGCTCGAAGTGCGGGGCGATGCCGGTGCGGTCACCCGGCAGGGCGATCCACAGCTGCAAACCGTGCCCGGCGTGCGCGCCGGGCACGGCGTATTCGGAATGGGCGATACCGCGCCCTGAGGTCATCAGGTTCAGCTGACCGGGTTCGATCTCCACGTCCGAGCCGACCGAGTCGCGATGCCGGATGCGTCCCTCGAACGGCCAGGTCACCGTTTGCAGGCCGATGTGCGGGTGCGGATCGATGTCCGGCGGCGCACCGGTGTTGGTGACCGTCGGTGAGCCGAAGCGGTCCAGGAAGCACCACGCGCCGACGGTCGGCAGGTCGCGCTGCGGTAGCACGCGTTCGACGAAGACGCCGCGCACGCCGCCGAGCGGCACCTCCCGGGCCGGATAACGCTCCGCGACCGGACCGGGCCCCGGCGCGGGTTCACAGAGCGTCTCGGCCGGGCGTGGGTCCAGGTCGCTCACCGGGTGACGCCTTTGCCGATCACGTGCGCGTCGTACTGCGGGTGCTTGTCCAGGTACGCCTTGATGAACGGGCACAGCGGCCGGATCACGCGCTCGCGCTCGACGACGTCTTCGATGGCGTTCTTCGCCAGGACGGAGCCGAGCCCTTTGCCGGAGAACGCGCCGTCGATCTCGGTGTGCGTGAACACCGTCTCGTCGCCGCGTTCCTCGTAGTCGGCGAAGCCCGCCAGCTCTTCGCCGTGGAATACCTCGTAGCGGTGCCGTTCGTCGTTGCGGACGACCTTGGACTCCGAAGCCGATTCGCTCATGGTTCCCTTCTCCTTCCGTGCGCGTACCGGATGCCCGCTGAGAATCGAGACCCGGTTGAACGCGCCGATGGTGGTGGCCACCCAGATGACGACGGACAGCTGATCATCCGTCAGATACCGGCGGGCGGAAGCGTACGCACGCTCGATGACGTTCTCGTCCGGAAGCGTCGCCGTGACTTCCGCGATCGCTAGCACGGCCTGCTCGAACGGGGTGTACGTGCCCCCGCGCCGCCAGCCGGGCAGCACCGCGATCTCCTGCTCGGTGGCCCCGGCGGCCAGCGCGGCCCGGTAGTGCACGTCGAGGCAATACGCGCAGCCGTTGAGCTGGGAGACGCGCAGATTGATCAGTTCGATGATCCGGCGGTCCAGCCCCACCGCCGCCCCGGCGGCCCTGACCTGGCTCGCGACGCTGTTGAGCGCGCGGAACGCGGCCGGCGTCTGCTTGTCGATCCAGACGCGATCGCGGGGCTCATCGGGCTTCATATTCGTGGGATGTTAGTCCTCGCCGGTGAACGGCGCCGACCGGGCCGGTGAAGAAGCGGACTTCGGTCCGGTGAGCGGTTCGTGCCGGATCACCCCCAGCGGCTCGTGTCGCTGCTCGCGGCCCGCGCTTCGGCGCACACCGTACCGGCCGCCGCCGCACCCTCAGGCGATCTCGGCGAACCGCCGCAGTTGGAACGGTTCGACCAGGACGTCCTGCAACGCGGCGGCCAGAGCCTTCAGGTGCGGCGTCTGGAAGTGCGCAGCCAGCGCGTCCGAGTCGGTCCACTCCTCCAGCAGCACCATCCGGCTCGGGTCGGTGGGATGCAGGTAGAGCTCGTAACCGAGGCAGCCTTCCTCCGCCAGCGTCGGTTCGATCACCCCCTGCAGCAGATCCTTCAGTTCAGCTCCGCGACCGGGCTTGGCGGTGAAGCGGACGTTGAGCGTCAACGTCGACATGGGCGTCTCCTATCTCGAGTGCTATTCCCGGCCTGCCGAGGTGAACGACATGTCCGCGTACCGGTTCCCGGCCACGCGGCTCGCGATCGGCTCCAGCGTCGCCAGCTCGTCGGGGGTCAGCGCGATGGTCGCGGCCGCGACGTTCGCCGCGAGCCTGGTCCGGCTGCGGGTGCCGGGGATCGGGACCACCGCGAGATCGCGCACCTTGGCCTGCGCGTGCACCCACGCCAGCGCCACCTGCGCCAACGTGATGCCGCGGGCTTCGGCGATATCCCGCAGCGGGCCGAGCAGCTCGGCGTTGCGTGCCGCGTTCTCGCCGGAGAAGCGGGGCATGGAGGACCGGAAATCCCGCGCGTCGGTGGAACCGGTGAACGATCCGGTGAGCAAACCGCGACCCAGCGGTGAGTACGGCACGAACGCCACGCCCAGCTCCGCGGCCGCGGGCACCACCGTGCGCTCCACGTCCCGGGAGAACAGCGACCACTCCGACTGCACGGCGGCGATCGGATGCACGGCGTGCGCCGCACGCAGTTCGGCTCCGGTCACCTCGGACAGACCCAGGGCCCGTACCTTGCCCGCCCGCACCAATTCCGCCATCGCCCCGACGGTGTCCTCGATCGGCACGCCGGGATCCTTGCGATGCATGTAATACAGATCGATGGTGTCGATGCGGAGCCTGCGCAGGCTGGCCTCCACCGCGCCGCGGATGTAGGCGGGGGAGTTGTCGAAGCCCCGGTAGGACGGATCCTCGGGCTTGCGGACGATGCCGAACTTGGTGGCGAGCACCACCCGGTCGCGCTCGGCGTTCACGAAATCGCTCAGGAATTCCTCGTTGTGGCCGAAGCCGTACACATCGGCGGTGTCGAACAGCGTGACACCCAGCTCCAGCGCGCGATCCAGGGTCGCTCGGGACTCGGTGAGATCGCTGGGCCCGTAGAACTCGCTCATGCCCATGCAACCCAGGCCCTGCGTCCCCACCGGGATGCCGCCGGGGCCCAGCGTAGTGGTGGGAAGCCTGTCGGCCGTCGTCATAGCGTGATCCCTTCGCTGTCGTGCGCGGTGACCGTGGCCTGCGGGACGTGCTCGAGTTTGCCCTCGTACAGGGTGATCTTGTAGTCCAGCACGGCCAGGGTCTGACGAAGTTCATCGATCTTGGCGAGCACTTCGGCGCGGGTGTCCCGGAACATCTCCAGCCGCTGCGGGAGCGTGACGTCTCCGGCCCGTACCAGCTCGGCGTAGCGCACCATGTCCGCCACCGACATGCCGGTCGTGCGCAGCCGCCCGATCAGCGCCAGCCACTCCAGATCCCGATCGCTGAACCGCCGCTTGCCGGTGTGGTCCCGGCCGATGTAGTCCATCAGCCCGATCCGCTCGTACCAGCGCAGCGTGTCCCGGCTCAGCCCCGAGCGCTCGGACACCTCGCCGATCGAATACCGCGGCTGCTCCCTGTCCTCGCTCACACTCGTGTGCGATGCCGTCTCGCTCACGACCGCACCTCGCCGTCGCTCGGCTCCGTCGTGCGCGACGACGCGCTGTGTTCTCGGTCCACTCGCCGACGCTCGCTCACTGCACTCGCCCTTCCCGTTGAACAACGACGACGCTAGTCACCTGGAGTGCACTCCAAGCAAGAGGTGTGTCGGTTTTCCAGCCCCGGCACCCCAGCGCTGCGCGGTCGGGGATTCGGGGCGGAGGGATCGTCCGTCAGCTGTCGTAGGTGGGCAGCTGCTGGACCGCCCATTTGTTGCCGTCCGGATCGGCGAAGAAGGTGAACAGGCCCCAGCCGAGGTCCTGGACCGGAGTGGCGTCCACACCGGCGGCGATCAGCTGCTGATAGGCGTCCTCGGCGCTGGAGACCACCATCTGCATGCCCTGCACGCTGCCGGGCGCTGCCTCGGTGATGCCCTCGCCGAGGCAGATGGAACAACCGGAGCCGGGTGGGGTCAGCTGCACGAAGCGCATGTTCTCATCGACCCTGTGGTCGTGATCGGCCTGGAAACCGATCTTGGTGTAGAAGTCCTTGGCGCGGTCGACATCGGTTACCGGGATGGCGACGAGCTCGATTTTCCAATCCATCCGCCGAGCATTCCACCCTGCGCCGACAAAGTCCCGGATTCCGGCCTACGCTGGGAACATGCCTGGAAAGGACATAGACCGGATCAGGGCTCGTTCAGCCTGGGCGACGGTCAAGGAAAGCCCCGTGATCGCCGCCGTCGCGATCGCGCCGTTCGCCGTCGCGCTCGGTGTGGTGTGGTGGTTGTTCGGTGGTCTGGCCGCGTTCGCGCTCCTGCTCGTCCTCGGTGCGGTCGTCGTGGTCGGCGGCAAATTTCTGCGCTGACCGCGCGTTCCTCACCGCGTGGTCAGCGCGGAATGTGGAAATGCGCCAGTTCCCCGGTTCCCGGGTCGACATCCGTCCAAGGGCGGTCGAAGCGCAGCACGGCGAGCGCCGAGGTCGGGAACTTGCGGCTGAGTTCGACGGCGGGAGGCGCGTCGCGATTGCTCGCCAATTCCCAAGCCGTCCACGGCATGCCGGGAGCGTGCCCGATCACCAGCAGCGTCGCCACGTCGTCGTCGCCGAGCCGGACCAGCTCGATCAGAGTCTCCGGCGTGGCCTCGTAGATCCCGGCTTCGAAGACGACCGGCGCGGTGACACCCGTTGCGGCCAACGTCTGTCTGGTCCTGATGGCGGTGGAACAGCGCACGGCGTCGATCGGCGGCTGGGTCTCACGCAACCATCGACCCGCCAGCCCGGCTTCGCGCACGCCGCGCGGCGCGAGCGGTCGCTCGTGGTCGTCGACGCCCTCCGGATACGCCGATTTGCCGTGCCGCATGAGGATCAGAGTCCGCGCCATGGAGATACGGTAAGGCCTCCAGGCGAGAGGTCTCGACCACACTCGAGGCAAACTGAAAGCGGCATCACATCACGGGCGGCTGCGGGCGATCCTCGCGGTGGACGTGACGGACGCCGCTCATCTGTCCACCACAACCCCATGGGTGGCCACGGCCCACGTACTTCTTCGAGGATCAGCACAATATGGCCTACGTAATCACGCAGCGTTGTTGCAACGACGCCAGCTGCGTCTCCGAGTGCCCGGTCGACTGCATCCGTCCCACCCCGGACCAGCCGGAGTTCGCGACGACCGAGATGCTCTACATCGACCCCGACACCTGTATCGACTGCGGAGCCTGTGTCGACGCGTGCCCGGTGGAGGCCATCTTCTCCGAGGACGACCTGACCGCTTCGCTGGCGCGATTCCGCGACATCAATGCCGCCTACTTCCAACGGCATCCACTGGAATCGAACTTCGATCCGATCGTCACGCCCTCGCGTCCGCCGAAGGAGCTGGGCACCCTGCGCGTCGCGATCGTCGGCGCGGGGCCCGCGGCCTGCTACGCGGCCGACGAGCTGCTGCGCAGGGCCGACGTGGAGATCGAGATGTTCGACCGGCTGCCGACGCCGTGGGGCCTGGTCCGGGCGGGCGTGGCTCCCGACCACCCCGGCACCAAGACGGTCTCGAGCATGTTCGAGTCCGCCTTCCGCCGCGACACGCTGCAGTACTACCTCAACGTCGAAGTCGGCACGCACATCTCACACGAGGAACTGCTGCGCCACCATCACGCCGTGATCTACGCGGTCGGCGCTTCGAGCGACCGCAGGATGGGCATCCCGGGGGAGGATCTGCCGGGCAGCCATTCCGCCACCGAGTTCGTCGCTTGGTACAACGGCCACCCCGACTTCGCCGACCGGACCTTCGATCTGTCCGGCGAACGGGCCGTGATCGTCGGCAACGGCAACGTCGCGCTGGACGTGGCGCGCGTGCTGACCGTCGACCCGGACGAACTCGCCAAGACCGACATCGCCGATCACGCGCTGGACGCACTGCGGCAGAGCAATATTCGCGAAGTCGTCGTGCTCGGCAGGCGCGGCCCGCTCCAGGCGGCCTACACCTCGCCGGAGTTCCTCGCGCTCGCGCATCTGAAGGGCGTCGACGTCGTCGTGGACGAGGACGACCTGGCGCTGGACCATGCCAGCCAGGCGATCGTGGACGACCCGGAGATCGAGCCGTCGCTGGCGTTGAAGTACACCCTGGCCAAGGAGTACGCCGGCGGTCGCAGGGCGGAGGGGAACAAGCGGATCGTGTTCCGTTACCTGACCTCGCCCGTCGCGCTCACCGGCGCCGAGCGGGTCGAGTCGGTCGAGATCGCGCACAACGAACTGTTCGAGGAGGGCGGTCAGCTCGTCGCGCGCGCGACCGGACGCACCGAGAGCATCGACGCATCGCTGGTGCTGCGGTCCATCGGCTACCGCGGCGAGCGGGTCGGCGAGCTGCCGTTCGACGAGCGGCGCGGCGTCGTGCCGAACGAGCACGGCCGGGTCGTCGGCGACGACGGTATGCCGCTGACCGGCGTGTATGTCAGCGGGTGGATCAAGCGGGGGCCACGCGGGGTCATCGGTTCGAACCGGATCGACTCCGAGGAGACGGTGGAGTTGCTGCTCGCCGACTTCACCGCGGGCAAACTGGCGCCGCCGCAAGCCGACCGCGCCGCGTTGCGGGCGCTGCTGGCCGAACGTCAGGCCGATCTGGTGGACCGGGCGGGCTGGCGAGCGATCGACCAGGCGGAGAAGTCCGCGGGCAAGCCCGCAGGCCGCCCCCGGGTCAAGTTCACCACCCGCGAAGACCTGCTCAAAGCCGCGCGCGGCTGACGATCGGATGTCCGGTCGGATCGTCCGAGATCCGGCCGGGCCGCCGTCTGACGACGCCCACCAGTACGGCCTGAAGACTCGCCAGAGGCGGGCGAGCCTAGAAATTCGCAGTGGCGGGGGAGCCGGGCAGCGGCATGATGCGGACCACCGTCGTGGTGGTTCCGCCGACCACGAACCACAGCCGTAGCACCGGCTGCCCGGTCCGGTCACCGGGCTCGTACCGGCTGCGCACGCTCACGTGCTGGCGTGCCAGCACCGGCGCCACGTATTCGATCACCGCGCGGTGCGGGCCCGCGAGCAGCTTGGGATATTCGACGAGGAACTGTTCCACCGCCTGCCAGTAACAAGCGTTGTTGACGTGGTTGTACTGGTCGATATCGGTGGCGCGCACGGGGAACGGCAGGTCGGTGTCCGACTCCGGCGGCGTGGCGTCGGTCAGGTACGGCCGCCACCGCAGGCGGTGTTCGCTGGAAGTGCGCGCGAGATAGGCGAGGCCCTCGTCGCTGATTCGCGCGGGCATGCCGGTGGACTCGCTGATATTGATCCAGAAACCCTCGGTCTCGATCAGGCCGCCGTTTCCGCTGGTGATCCGGACGCGCATATTCGTCCACCGGGTCGACATCGCCGAGCACCAGCGCAGCAGCCGCACCTCGTCGGGCCACAGGATCGGCCGGATGACATCGATGACCGTCCGGCGGACGATCCAGTTCGGGTCGGTTCGGTGGAAGAAGGTCTTATGCAGGTTTTCCCAGGCGATATCTTGCAGGTAGCGGGCGACGGCATCGAACCGCAACCGGTCGTAGGGATCCACATCGCCAGCCCGGACGGGCCACGCCGAAGCAAAGCCCATGCCCTCCTGGGGAAGCGGGGCGAGTGGCTGATCGAGTGACACTTGTGCTCCTCGCGCTGCACGGTGTGCCGCGTTTCTTCATGCGGTGCTGTTGTGACGACTTTACGGGGCGTACGTCACACCCTCGCGTCGAGCCGTCCGTACCTCCTTAATAGTCCGCCCACCGGGGCATGGGCCAGCAACAATCGGGTCTTGCGTTCAGCATCCCGGGACGAGTCGGTCGGTCGGCGGGAGCGCCGGCTCGGCGGCCGCAGGTCATCGCTGTGAACGGCTCAGTACCCCTGGTATGCCCCGCCCGAGTTCACGGCGGCGACACCGGGCACGTTGCCCAGCGACCCGTAACGGTCGATCGAGTACCGCACTCCGGCGATGATGTTGTCGACCGGGTTCCAGATGTCGTCGTGTCCGGGCGCCTTGTAAGCGTTGAACGTGCTGTCGATGGTCTGCATCAGCCCCTTCGACGGATGTCCGGCCACCCAGTTGCTGTCCCAGCGGTTCTCCGCGTACGGATTGCCCGCGGATTCGTGCTGGATGATCAGCGCGATGGCACGCTCGTCGATGGTCGCTGGGTCGTATCCCATCGCGATGAGCTTCTGCTTCGCCTCGGCGATCCACCGCGCGACGTCACCGCTGGGCAGCGGACCGGTCGGCGCGGACGAACTCGGCCCACCTTGGTACGGCGTGCCCGACGATGTGCCGTACGACGACCCGGAGTCGTTGTGCCCGGACATCAGCCGGCTCGGCCGGTCCGACGAAGGGGCGGCGACCGGGGCGCCCGAGGTCGCGGCCGGTGCGGTGGCGGCGGGCGTCGTGGGGGCCGTGGGTACGTTCGCGCTCGGTTCGCCGAGCCCGGCGAACGCCGCCTCCAACTTCCCGGCCGCCCCCTCGACCTGGGTTCTGGCCTGGGCGGCCACGTCCTCGGCGGTCTTGAGAGCGTTGGTCAGCTCCCACGTGCGAGAGGCCGCTTGCAGCGCTTCCTGGAACACCAGCCCGTCGATGTCGGCCTTGTCCGCGTGCGCGCGGAGGTAGTCGATTCGCGTCTTGGCACCCACGGTGCCGTCGGGCGCGACATCGAAGGGCGGTGTCTGGTTCAGCGCGTCGTCCCGCAGGCTCAACACCTTGGCTTTGGCGTCGGCGAGGTTCTGCACCTGGGTGGTGAGCGCGGTCTTCAGTTCGAGCAAAGCTGCGCTCACGGCCGACGCGCGGGTCTTCTCGGTCTGCATCCTGGCGTTCGCGGCGTCGCCCGCTGTGCCGGACCACTTTTTCGCGTCGGCCAGGGCTTTGGTGTCATCCGCGCCCTTGCCGACCGCGGTGTCCAGCCCCTGCGAGATGCGTTCGGCCAGCCCGCCCGCCGCCGAAAGGCGCTCCGGCTGCCAGTTCTCGACATCGGGGATGGTGAGCGTCATGGCAGCTGGAGTCCGATGGTGCGAAGCTCGGCCGCGAAGTCGTCCTCCGCCAGCTCGTAATTGCCCGCCGCGTTGTGCAGGTTGTCCGCGATCGTGGTGAGCCGGGACCCGATCCGCTCCAGGCACCGGTGCACGGCGTCGTTCGCGCGCTGGGCCACCGGGCCGAAATCGGTGCCGGGCAGCGCCCCGACGACGGCGGCGAGGTCCTCCCCGGCGCCGAGGTCCACGACCGACGTAGCCTCCGTGCGCAGCGTCTGCGCGAACGAGCGCAGCGCCGTGGGATCGACTTGCATCGTCGCAGCTTGCGGCTGGTTTTGCTCGACCATTAATCCCCCTTCCCTCCCGACCGCGAGGTCGCGGCCAGCATAGCAAAATCGGGTGTCGGGCCGGGCGTCCTCGGGCGGCGCCCGTTATGTTGTCGGTGTGGCGCCGGCGTGGATCGTGCCGGTGCGAGGACAGAGAGGTCAGCACATGCGCGCAGCCCAGGTCGACAAGCTGGAAGGACCGCAAGCGGTTCGGATCGTGGAGATTCCGGAGCCCGCGTCCTACCCGGGGGGCGTCGTGATCGACGTGCACGCGGCGGGCGTGGCCTTTCCGGACGTGCTCATGACGCGCGGCCTCTACCAGATGAAGCCGGAGTTGCCGTTCGTCGTCGGCGGCGAGGTCGCGGGCATCGTCCGGGAAGCTCCCGAGGGCGCGCACGTGCGCCCCGGTGACCGGGTCGTCGCGCTGACCATGCTCGGCAACGCCATGGCCGAGACGGCCGTCACGCCCGCGCAGATGGTCTTCCGGCTGCCCGACAACGTCTCCCTGGAGGCGGGCGCCGGCATCCTGTTCAACGACCTGACCGTGCACTTCTGCCTGCGCACGCGAGGCAGGCTGGCGGAGGGCGAGACGGTGCTGGTGCACGGCGCCGCGGGCGGCATCGGCACCTCGACGCTGCGGATGGCGGCCGCGCTCGGGGCGGGCCGGGTGGTCGCCGTGGTGAGCACCGAGGAGAAGGCCGAGGTCGCGCGCGCCAACGGCGCCACCGACGTGGTGCTCACCGACGGCTGGCTCGCGGCGGTGAAGGAACTGACCGGCGGTCGCGGCGTCGACATCGTGCTCGACCCGGTCGGCGGCGACCGTTTCACCGACAGCGTTCGTTCGCTCGCTTCGGCGGGCCGATTGCTTGTCGTCGGCTTCACCGCGGGGGAGATCCCCACCGTCAAGGTCAACCGGTTGCTGCTGAAGAACGTCGAGGTGACCGGCGCGGCCTGGGGCGAATGGGTGATGTCGCACCCGGGCTACCTGCAGGAGCAATGGGCCGAGGTGGAGCCGCTGCTGGCTTCCGGCAAGATCGCGCCGCCGGAGCCGGTGCTGTACCCGCTGGACAAGGCCGCCGATGCCGTCGCCTCGCTGGAGAACCGGACGGCCACCGGCAAGGTCGTGGTCACGCTGCGCTGAGACGTCTCGACAAGCCCGCGTCATGAAATTGTCCAATCGGGTCCTGAACCGGACCCTGCTGGCTCGCCAGCATCTGCTCGAGCGCTCACGGCTGAGTGTGCACGAGATGTGCGAGCACCTCGTCGGATTACAGGCGCAGGATTCGCCGCCGCCGTTCGTCGGATTGTGGAGCCGCGTCGCGGCCTTCGATCCGGCGACGGTGTCGGACGCGCTGGAGGATCGTTCCCTGGTCCGGATCACTCTGATGCGGGGGACCATCCATATGGTCACCCCGCCGGACGCGTTGCGGATCGCACCACACGTGCAGCCGGAACTGGAGAAAGCGCCCTTCCGCAAGGGCTTCAACTACGGCGCCATGGTCGGATTGGATCCGGATGAGGTGCGCAGCAACGGCGAGGCGGTGCTCGGCGACGAGCCGATGTCCGCCGCGGACCTGCGTGCCCGCGCCGCCGAGCTGTATCCCGACCGCGACCCCGGCGCGGTGTTGCAGACCTGGCTGTATCAACTGCCGGTGTTGCAGACGCCGCCGCGCGGGAAGTGGAAAGACAACAGCAGGCCGATCTGGTCGCGGGTCGAGCCCTGGCTCGGCGCACCCCTGGATCCCACCTATCCCTTGGCCGAGTTGCTCTTCCGCTATCTGCGTGCTTTCGGCCCGGCCAGCACGATGGACATGCAGACCTGGTCGAGGCTGCTCGGCATGAAGCGGGCGGTGGCGCAACTCGGGGATCGGGTGCGCACCTACACCGACGAGCGCGGCCGCACGCTCTACGACGTGGCCGACGCCGAATTGGCCGATCCGGACGCGCCCGCTCCGGTGCGGCTGCTCGGCTGGTACGACAACGCCCTGCTGTCGCACCAGGACCGAACGCGGATCGTGCCCGACGGCACGGCCCCTCCGCTGCGCTCCTTCGCCGCTCAGGTCTCCCCGGTGCTGATCGACGGGTTCCTCTCCGGTCTGTACAAGGTCTTCGTGACCGCCGAGTCCGCGCGGCTGCGCATCAGTCCGACCCGGACCTGGACGAACGCCGAGCGCGCCGAGGTGGAGGCGGAGGCGCACGCTCTGCTCGCCTTCCTGGAGGCGGGCAAGCAGGGGAGTGTCGAAATCCTCGACGTGCACGCCGACCTGCGCCCCTGAACTCCGCTACGGCTCGCGGGCCGCGCGGTATGCGGGGGCCTTGGTGGTTCCGGAGGGGCTCAGCGTGCGCAACAGGGGCAGCGCCCGGCGCGACACCACGGTGGACAGCACGATGACGCTGTGCGAGCGCACCACGGAGGAGGTCCGGTCGATGCTCAGCAGAACGGCCTGCAATCCGGCGTGCGAGTCCGCTCCGATCCGGCACAGCACGTCGCCGGAGCCGGTGGTGGCGTAAGCCTCCAGCACGCCGGGGATGGCGTCGAGTTCGGCCGCCACCGTGTCCAGCGCGCCCTGGGCGATCTCCAGCGTGACGAACGCCTGCACGTCGAACCCCGCCGCGGTGACATCGATCTGCGGGTCGTAGGAGGCGATCACGCCGGACTCCTCCATGCGCGAGATCCGGGATTGCACCGTTGCCCTGGCGACTTTGGTCCGCCTGGACAGTTCGAGAATGCCCGCCTTCTGGTACTCGTGCATCGCGGTGAGGATGGCGAGATCGAGTTCGTCGAGCTTCGCCGGTGTGCGCATCATGGCGGCCTCCGTTCGAGCGCCGGGGCGGGCTCGCTGCCCGACCCATCGAAGCTATTCAAATTGTCCAGCATCACCTGCCGGTTGCTAGCCGAATTCGCCACACTGCCTATCGAGAATCGACGCTGTTGCCTACTCGGCTGACCCGGCGATTTCCTTGGAAGATGACCATCGAGCACCTGCCGAACGCCCGGCCCGCCGCCGTTCCCAGCGACGGCGAGTTACGCACGCTCGTGGGGTTGGTCGACCACGACGACAGCGGTGACCCGTTCCCGGTCATCGGGTGGGACGCCCTGGTCTGGGTGGTCGGCAACGCCACCCAGACCGCGCACTTCCTGGAATCCGCCTTCGGGATGCGGCTGGAGGCTTACTCCGGCCCGGAGACCGGCAATCGGGATCACAAGGCTTTCGTCCTGCGCAGCGGCGCGGCGCGCTTCGTGATCACCGGCGCGGTGGACCCGGACAGTCCACTCGTCGCCCATCACGATCGGCACGGTGACGGCGTGGTCGACATCGCGCTCGAAGTGCCCGACGTGGACCGCTGCGTGGCGTGGGCGCGCGCACACGGCGCCACCGTCCTGGTCGAGCCGCACGACGACACCGACGACTTCGGCACTGTCCGTTCGGCGGCGCTGGCCACCTACGGCGAGACCAGGCACACGTTGGTCGACCGTTCCGGCTACCGTGGGCCCTACCTGCCCGGCTATGTCGCCCGCCGCTCCAACTATCAGCGGCGCGACGGCGCGCCCAACCGCCTGTTCCAGGCGATCGACCACGTCGTGGGCAATGTGGAACTCGGGCGGATGGATGAGTGGGTCGAGTTCTACCGGCGGGTCATGGGTTTCACGAACATGGCCGAGTTCGTCGGCGACGACATCGCCACCGAGTACTCCGCGCTGATGAGCAAGGTCGTCGCCAATGGAAACCACCGGGTGAAGTTCCCGCTCAACGAGCCCGCCGCGGGCAAGAAACGCTCGCAGATCGATGAGTACCTGGAGTTCTATCGCGGACCCGGCGTCCAGCACATCGCGCTGGCCACCGGTGACATCCTCGCCTGCGTGGACGCCTTACGCAGGGAGGGCGTCGAGTTCCTGGAGACTCCGGCCGCCTACTACGAAGACCCGGAATTGCGGGCTCGCATCGGCCGGGTCCGCGTCCCGGTCGAGGAACTCCGGCGCCGCGGCATTCTGGTCGACCGGGACGAGGACGGCTACTTGTTGCAGATCTTCACCAGGCCGCTCACCGACCGGCCCACCGTCTTCTTCGAGTTGATCGAGCGCCATGGCTCTCTCGGCTTCGGCAAAGGGAACTTCAAGGCGCTGTTCCAGGCGATCGAACGCGAACAAGCGGCTCGCGGCAATTTGTGAGGCGCCGCACGCGGCCGCCTTCGTCGGGCGGTCACCTCGTCGCGGAATCGGTAGAGTTCTTCCCATGCGGATCAAGTCGGCGGTCGTCATCGCGACAGCCTTGCTGCTCGCGCTGACGGCCTGCGGTTCGGACGAGCAGTCGCAGGACTCCGGTCCGTCGCGTCCCGCGCCGAAGGTGGTGGCACTGGGCCCGTTCGTCGGGGAGTGCGGGCACGTGACCGATGACGAGGTGCGCACTCTCGGTGGCCTCGGCCAGATCTCCGGAGTGTTCCGCAACGCCGTCGGATGCAACTGGCAGTCGGCGGGAATCGGTTCTCCGAGTATCACATTCGCTTCCTACCGGGGCAGCCCCATCGAGCGGGAGCGGGCGTGGGTGACCGTCAACGGCCGCGCTCCCGATCCGATCAAGGTGGCCGGCCGGGACGGTTTCGCAGCCTTGGATCCGGGCGGACAGATCTGCGATCTGGCGGTGCAGCTGGGCGACGACTTCTTCGAGTGGTCGACGTCCTTCGGGTTCTTCTCCGATAACCTCGGGAATCCGTGCGACCGCAGCCGTGCCCTCGCCGAGCTGACTCTGCAGCGATTGCAGTAGGGGGAGAGCATGAACGTCCGACGAGGTCTGTACCGGCGTGGCGCGGCCGTCGTCGTGGCCGCGGCCCTGGCGTTGTCCGTGGGCGGCTGCAGCCGCGTGGTGTCCGGGTCCGCGCATCCGGTGGGCGGAAGTCAGTCGATCAACACCAAGCTGGACAAGTTGCTCCGGGAGTGCGAGATCCTCTCCAAAGAGCAGATCGGGAAGGCCATCGGCGAGAGCATCCAGGTCAGCGAGTCGTTCTTCGGAGCGGTCTGCATGTGGGACCTGGTCGGCGCGCCCGGCGGCAACGGCATGGCGACGCTCAACTGGTACGAGAACGGCACGCTGAGCAACGAGAAGCAGACGAACAACAAGCTGGGCTACACCACCACCAACATCACCGTGCAGAGCGCCCTCGCGCTGCAGATCCGCAGGCCGAACGATCCGGACTCCTGCGGGGTGACGGCGAGCGCGCCGGACAACGGCGTCATCGGCTGGTGGATCAACTACCGGCCGGGCTCGGCGCACCCCGATCCGTGCGACGCGGCCGGGAAGCTGATGGAAATGACCTTGAACCTGGCCAGGTAGACCGGCGCCGGGCCGACCCGCTTTGACCCTGTGTCCCGGCCACGGGTATCGTGGACCGCTGTGCCCGGAAGCATGCGGGCAAGTTCGTGCGTGACCGTAGGCCAGCGAGAGCGGCCGACGACTCCAGCGTGCCCGGAATCCGGGCTCCGCGCCGCGCGCGACACGCCCGACCTCGGGACGCGAGAAACGTGGCCGGACGTGCGAGTGAAAGCTCGATGACAGCGGCGTGAACGACGGGCCCGGAAGTGGAAGCTTGCCTCCACCAAGGGCCCCGGGAACGCCGCGAACTCAAAACAGACATGAAGTCCACACACCGCGTTAACTAATAAGGAAAGCCGGTCTATGCCAACCATCAACCAGCTGGTCCGCAAGGGTCGCCGCGACAAGGTCGCCAAGACGAAGACCGCGGCCCTCAAGGGGAGCCCGCAGCGTCGTGGCGTGTGCACCCGCGTGTACACCACGACCCCGAAGAAGCCGAACTCCGCGCTGCGCAAGGTCGCGCGTGTTCGCCTGACCAGCGCGGTCGAGGTCACGGCCTACATTCCGGGCGAGGGTCACAACCTGCAGGAGCACTCGATGGTGCTCGTGCGCGGCGGCCGTGTGAAGGACCTCCCCGGTGTCCGCTACAAGATCATTCGCGGCTCGCTCGACACCCAGGGTGTGAAGAACCGCAAGCAGGCCCGCAGCCGTTACGGCGCCAAGAAGGAGAAGAGCTGATATGCCACGCAAGGGCCCCGCACCCAAGCGTCCGCTGATCAACGACCCGGTCTACGGTTCGCCGCTGGTTACTCAGCTGGTCAACAAGATCCTGCTGGACGGCAAGAAGTCCACGGCCGAGCGCATCGTCTACGGTGCGCTGGAGCAGGCGCGGGAGAAGACCGGCACCGATCCGGTGGTCACCCTCAAGCGCGCGCTGGACAACGTCAAGCCGTCGCTGGAGGTCAAGCCCCGCCGCGTCGGTGGCGCCACCTACCAGGTTCCGGTCGAGGTCCGTCCGGGCCGCGCCAACACCCTCGCCCTGCGCTGGCTGGTCAACTTCTCGCGTGCGCGCCGGGAGAAGACCATGGTCGAGCGTCTGGCCAACGAACTGCTCGACGCCAGCAACGGCCTCGGCGCCTCGGTCAAGCGCCGCGAGGACACCCACAAGATGGCCGAGTCCAACCGGGCCTTCGCGCACTACCGCTGGTGACGTCTGCCCGGCCCGTCGTCTGGGTCGGGGAGGCACAGCCGGAGCGCGGCACTCACCGGCCGCTTCCGGCGTTGACATAGAGGCGACCACAGGGTCGTCCCCGATAATCCCAACTAGCTACGAGCGGGGAAGATTTCCGTGGCACAGGACGTGCTCACCGACCTGAACAAGGTCCGCAACATCGGCATCATGGCCCACATCGACGCGGGCAAGACGACCACAACTGAACGCATCCTCTTCTACACCGGCATCACCTACAAGATCGGTGAGGTCCACGACGGCGCCGCCACGATGGACTGGATGGAGCAGGAGCAGGAGCGTGGTATCACCATCACCTCCGCGGCTACCACGTGCTTCTGGAAAGACAACCAGATCAACATCATCGACACCCCCGGGCACGTCGACTTCACCGTGGAGGTCGAGCGGTCGCTGCGCGTGCTCGACGGCGCCGTCGCGGTGTTCGACGGCAAGGAGGGCGTCGAGCCGCAGTCCGAGCAGGTGTGGCGTCAGGCCGACAAGTACGACGTGCCGCGGATCTGCTTCGTCAACAAGATGGACAAGCTCGGTGCGGACTTCTACTTCACCGTGCAGACCATCAAGGACCGCCTCGGCGCCAAGCCGCTGGTCATCCAGCTGCCGATCGGCGCGGAGGACACCTTCGAGGGCATCGTCGACCTGGTCGAGAACAACGCCAAGGTCTGGCGCGGCGAGACCAAGCTCGGTGAGCAGTACGAGGTCGTCGAGATCCCGGACGACCTGAAGGAGAAGGCCGAGCAGTACCGCCAGGAGCTGCTCGAGACCGTCGCCGAGTCGGACGAAGCGCTGCTGGAGAAGTTCTTCGGCGGCGAAGAGCTGACCGTCGAGGAGATCAAGGGTGCCATCCGCAAGCTGACGGTGACCTCCGAGCTCTACCCGGTGCTGTGCGGCTCGGCGTTCAAGAACAAGGGCGTGCAGCCCATGCTCGACGCGGTCATCGACTACCTGCCCTCGCCGCTGGACGTGGAGGCCACCACCGGCCATGTCCCCGGCAAGGAAGACCAGCTGCTCACCCGCAAGCCGAGCGCCGAGGAGCCGTTCGCGGCCCTGGCGTTCAAGATCGCGGTGCACCCCTTCTTCGGCAAGCTGACCTACGTCCGCGTGTACTCCGGCAAGGTCGACTCCGGCGCCCAGGTCATCAACTCGACCAAGGGCAAGAAGGAGCGTCTGGGCAAGCTGTTCCAGATGCACTCCAACAAGGAGAACCCGGTCGGCGTGGCCTCGGCGGGCCACATCTACGCGGTCATCGGCCTCAAGGACACCACCACCGGTGACACCTTGTGCGACCCGCAGAACCAGATCGTGCTCGAGTCCATGACCTTCCCGGACCCGGTCATCGAGGTCTCCATCGAGCCGAAGACCAAGTCCGACCAGGAGAAGCTGGGCACCGCGATCCAGCGTCTCTCCGAAGAGGACCCGACCTTCTCGGTCAAGCTGGACGCCGAGACCGGCCAGACCGTCATCGGCGGTATGGGCGAGCTCCACCTCGACATCCTGGTCGACCGTATGAAGCGCGAGTTCAAGGTCGAGGCGAACGTCGGCAAGCCGCAGGTGGCCTACCGCGAGACGATCACCAAGCGGGTCGAGAAGCTCGAGTTCACGCACAAGAAGCAGACCGGTGGTTCCGGCCAGTTCGCGAAGGTGATCATCGCGCTGGAGCCGTTCGTCGGCGAGGACGGCGCGCACTACGAGTTCGAGAACAAGGTCACCGGTGGCCGCGTGCCGAGGGAATACATCCCTTCGGTGGACGCGGGCGCCCAGGACGCCATGCAGTACGGCGTGCTCGCCGGCTACCCGCTGGTGAACCTGAAGGTCACGCTGCTCGACGGCGCCTACCACGACGTCGACTCGTCGGAAATGGCGTTCAAGATCGCGGGTGCGCAAGCGCTCAAGGAAGCGGCCCGCAAGGCCGGTCCGGTGATCCTCGAGCCGATGATGGCGGTCGAGGTCACCACGCCCGAGGACTACATGGGCGATGTGATCGGCGACCTGAACTCCCGCCGTGGTCAGATCCAGGCCATGGAGGAACGCAGTGGTGCCCGTGTCGTCAAGGCGCTGGTTCCGCTCTCGGAGATGTTCGGTTACATCGGTGACCTGCGGTCGAAGACCCAGGGCCGGGCGAACTACTCCATGGTGTTCGACTCGTACGCGGAGGTTCCGGCCAACGTGTCGAAGGAGATCATCGCCAAGGCGACCGGCGAGTAAATGGCTCCCGGGCGTTTGTAATACCCCTTTCCCCGTGTCCGCGGGGATGACCCCGCACTGCTGCAACTGCACGCACCAACAAGTCCAGGAGGACAAACAGTGGCGAAGGCGAAGTTCGAGCGGACGAAGCCGCACGTCAACATCGGCACCATCGGTCACGTCGACCACGGCAAGACCACGCTGACCGCAGCGATCACCAAGGTGCTGGCTGACAAGTACCCGGATCTGAACGAGAGCTTCGCGTTCGATCAGATCGACAAGGCGCCGGAGGAGAAGGCTCGTGGTATCACGATCAACATCTCCCACGTCGAATACCAGACGGAGAAGCGCCACTACGCGCACGTCGACGCGCCGGGTCACGCCGACTACATCAAGAACATGATCACCGGTGCGGCGCAGATGGACGGTGCCATCCTCGTGGTCGCCGCCACCGACGGCCCGATGCCGCAGACCCGTGAGCACGTGCTGCTCGCCCGTCAGGTCGGCGTGCCCTACATCCTGGTCGCGCTGAACAAGGCCGACATGGTCGACGACGAGGAAATCCTCGAGCTCGTCGAGATGGAGGTCCGCGAGCTGCTGGCCTCCCAGGAGTTCGATGAGGACGCGCCGGTCGTGCGGGTCTCCGGTCTGAAGGCGCTCGAGGGCGACCCGAAGTGGTCGGAGTCGGTGCTGGAGCTCATGGCCGCGGTCGACGAGTCCATCCCGGACCCGGTTCGTGAGACCGACAAGCCGTTCCTGATGCCGGTCGAGGACGTGTTCACCATCACCGGTCGTGGCACCGTCGTCACCGGTCGCGTCGAGCGTGGCGTGATCAACGTGAACGAGGAAGTCGAGATCGTCGGCATCCGTCCGGACAAGACCAAGACCACGGTCACCGGTATCGAGATGTTCCGCAAGCTGCTCGACCAGGGCCAGGCGGGCGACAACGTCGGTCTGCTGGTTCGTGGTATCAAGCGCGAGGACGTGGAGCGCGGCCAGGTCGTCGTGAAGCCGGGCACCACCACCCCGCACACCGAGTTCGAGGGCCAGGCGTACATCCTGTCGAAGGACGAGGGCGGCCGCCACACCCCGTTCTTCAACAACTACCGTCCGCAGTTCTACTTCCGTACCACTGACGTGACGGGCGTTGTGACCCTGCCCGAGGGCACCGAGATGGTTATGCCCGGTGACAACACCGAGATGACCGTCAAGCTGATCCAGCCGGTCGCCATGGACGAGGGTCTGCGCTTCGCGATCCGCGAGGGTGGCCGCACCGTCGGCGCCGGTCGCGTCACGAAGATCATCAAGTGATTCGCTGAATCGCTGACAACGGCGCCGCTCCTTCGGGAGCGGCGCCGTTCGCGTTTCACATGCGAGTGCGCCTCGCCGGCACGCAGCTTCGTCCAATGGAGCCGACGGCAGCCGCTTCTGCTCAGCAGGCGTAAGCGCGGCCGACGGCCGGTTCCCGATCGGCCTCCGGGACCTCGTGCAGGCAGCCGAGCGGGACGACGCCGTCGCTGCTCATCTGCACGCCACTGCCCGTCTCGGTATCAACGCACGTGAGGCCGGTAGTCGCGAGGCGGCAAGCGTAGTCGCCGAAGGTGAGCGTGCTGTCGTACGGCAGCGTCTGTCCCTCACCATGGATGAAAAGCCCTGGATCACCGCGGAATTGGCCGACGGTCAGGCGTTGGCCCGAGTAGGTGACGTATCCGCCGAACCAGCTCCCGAAGCCTTCTCCGGGTGCGGGCGCCGGAACTTTCAGTTCGACCACGCAGTCGAATCCGTCCATACCCAACGCGGTCCCGGTAATGCAGCTGATCTTGCGCGTAGGGCTGACGAACGCGATATCGGCCGCCAGATCGGTCACCGGCCCGCTCTCGACTCGGACCGAGTGATACGGCCCGAGATCAATCGGCGACCCTCGCCGAACCCAGTCGACGCGATCCCGGAACTCGCCCTCGGGCGCACCCGCCGACGTGCTGGGTTGCGACGAACCCGGTTCCCTCGCCGGCTGTGGGTGCCCGATGGTGTTATGCGAACACGCACACGACATCATCACCAAGCCCACGAGCACCGCCCACCGCATACAGCACACAGTAGCCCTCGTGAGTGAGCCGATCTTCCCGGCGCACACCGACTTCGGTACCGGGCTCAGCGCCGTCCGCAGTTTGGTGTAGCTTTCGACTGGGCGGCCGGCGGGGTCGCGGGTGACAGGTGACCTGCCTCGGGTAAGTTTGCGCACAAATCTTCAACTTCGGCGGTTCAGGGCGGTCGACCGGCTAATTGTTTGTTACATATTCGGTCGCGCGACGTATACGTATGGGTGCCGTCCACCGGAAAACGCTTGACCGTGTTTATCGAAATGACGTAAAGTTCAGCTGATACCGCCTCGGCGTCGGAAAGGGTTGGCAATGAACTCCAGCACCCCGAAGAAGATAAACTCCTATGTGGAAATCGACGAGTTGTATCGCAAGGATGAGTTGCCCATCCTGAGCCGGGACGAGCTCCAAGCCATTGTTTCCTTTCTGGAAGAGCATGGCTGCGAAAATATCGGCGGAGCGGTACTCGGCAAAGCTCACGCATGGCCCAGGGATTCGGTCGGGATCTATCGCAGCAACCTGATCAACCGTAGGAAAGACACTTTCAAGGGTCCTAACATCATCGGAGGTACCTACTATCCTCAGGGGATCGGGATCTGGACCACCGGAGACATCGGAGACATTCGCTAGCTCATGACGAATTCGACAGGACTACTGGAAGCACTGGTAGCACACGACTCGACGTTCGGCCGGGAACGAGCGATCGGAGACTGGCTGGTGAAGTATCTGGCCGGTCAAGGGTTCGTCGCGCGAAAGCAGATCGTCGAGGGTGACCGGTTCAACGTCCTAGCCGAACGAGGAAAGGGCACGGCGACATTGCTGTGCTATGGGCATATGGACACGGTTCCTGTCTACAACGGATGGAAGACCGATCCGTTTCGCGTCACAAAGGTGGGAGACCGGTTGTACGGTCTCGGTTCCTGTGACATGAAAGGCGGCATCGCCGGCCTGCTCTCCGCGTTGGAACACCTTCCGGCCGACGTTCCTGTCAAGCTGCTTCTCGCGGTGGACGAAGAAAACGAATCGCTCGGAGCTTGGCAAGTGGTGCGCGAGCGACGTGATTGGATCGACGGCGTCGAGCGTATTCTCTCGGTGGAGCCAGGGGCCTCGGCGGACCGGATCGGAGGAGCGGATGTCCTGACGCTGGGTCGTCGGGGACGGGCGCGTTTTCGATTCACCGTGCACGGATACTCATCGCACGGTGGGCACGTGGATCGGGGCGTCAATGCCATCGACATAGGGGCTCGCATCGCGCACCAAATCGACGGCGCGAAGCAGGCGTTCCATCCACGCTTGAAAGAGGGAAGCCAGTATGTCGCCAGCTTCAATGCCTCCTCGGTCGGCTTGTCGATTCCGGAGTACTGCGAACTCGAAGTCGAACGATTGCTGGTCATCCCCGAGACCATCGATGACTGCCTGAACGAGTACAACGAGCTGTGCGCTCGTGTTCTGGCATCGATGGAGATGCCGGATACCGCACGAAGTCATGTCAGCGTGACAGCGGAACTCGTTCCGCGCCGGAACAGGTACTCCGAGCCCTACGAGATCGCTGTCGACGATCCTCTCGTGGGTGCCGCCCGGGACGCGATCATGGAGAAGCTGCGTCCCGAGCACGGGCCGTTCATCAACTACGGCAGGTCGGTCGGTGACGAGAACGTATTCGCCAACGCGTTCGGTCTACCGTCTCTGGTGCTGGGTCCGGAAGGCGGCAATATCCACTCGCCGAATGAATGGGTTTCCCTGAGATCGCTGACGGACGTAACCGAAGTGTACCGCGATCTGTTGCATCGCTACTTCGAGCTCTAGATCCTTCGCGTGGCAAGGTCGACGTACGAGAGGGCGAAGTCGTTGTAGGCCCGTGCCTCGTTGCCGTCGTCGACCTTGTAATTCTGGGACAGTATTCCGAATGCGGGTTTCTTCGAGTAGACGGCGCCGTACCTGCGGCCTTCGTCGTACACGAATCGTCGACCATTCTGCCGTGCCGCGTATATGACGCCGGGAGACGAGAGATTGCATTCGCCGTAAATGGCGTGCACGGGTTCGGGCGCGTCCTCCCATACGCGGTCCACGAGCCACGCCGAAAGCGCTCGATACAGTCCGCGTCCCTGGAAGTCGAGGCGGGTGATACCTTCGGTGATCTCGTAGAGGGTCACTGCCTCGTGGCCCTCTATGCGGATCTTCGCACGTTCGGCGAGAACGGTGCAGACGACGGCGCCGGTGCGGTCGACCAGATATCCGATCGTATTGTCGGCATTCGATACGATTTCTTGAACACCGTCTCGGCCGAGACCGAAAGCGCTATAAGTGTCCGTGAAACGCGCGGCCTCGTTCTCTCTGCGAGACAGCGGTGTAGCCCGCGACAGAATATGGAGGTCGAGTCCCAGCGCCCGGGCTTCGGTGACGACCCCATTCTTTCGCGGGCGCTCTTTGCGCGTACGCCGGAGCAGAATCTCGTGCTGCCGCATCGCGTCGGTAGCGATAGATCGTGTGGGAGAATTCCAGCAGGTGTAAACGATGCCGTGTGGGTGGGAACATGCGAGCGGAACGACGCCTTCCACGACAACGCCCGCCGCATCGAGGGATTCGAGCAGTTCGCCGCGGCCCACATATCTTATCGTGAGTCTGTCTATCGAGGATTGCAGTGCCTTCTCACGGTAACTCGCGAAATCCGCGATGAACTGCCCCAGCTGACGGGGTGTGTCGACGACGTGTGGATAGAAGCCACGAAGTCTGTTATGGGTCGCGAAGGCGGGAGGCCAGACCGCGCCTACCGAGCTGTTCGATTTGGTCTGCGCTGATTCATTCATGTGCTGTGCTACCTATAGTTCGATGGTTCCCGGGAATCTCGTCATGAATGAAGGCTGTGCGCATCTCCAGGTCATCGATTCCGAGGGCCGCTGGATAGTTGTAGACGGAACGCGGGCACGAATGTCCGGCGACGGTCTACCGGCCCGTGGCGACGGATAACGAACTCCGATCGCAGAGCGTCGGTCGAGGTCGGGCGCCACACCCGCATGCATCGGGAGATGTGCGACGCATAGACCGTCGTGCCTGCTCAGCTACGGTGAGACGCTCAATGCCTCGGAGTTTTTCGTGTCGACGAGCGGCGCCGCCGCAGGTTTTGGGTGATGCGGTTGTCTCTCCCGGGTGGAGGCCCGTGCTGTGCCACCATGAGATCGGCCGGCCTGTGAGCACGTGCGATCAATGGCGCGCACTCGCAATATGGTCGGCCGCGGGGGGCAGGCTGGCGATGCAGTATCTCCGCAAACATTGACGAAGACGGCTACGGCGTATGTCGTGTAATCAGAAGGACTTTGCTATGCCGCGCAGCGAGCGTCCGCTTGATCCGTCATCGGGGCCGATCCATGCCTTCGCCGCTGACCTTCGACGATTGCGCGCCCGCGCGGGCAACCCGAAGTACCTTCAGATGGCCAGGTTGAGCGGCCGATCCAGGACCGCTCTCTCCGAGGCCGCCGGTGGCGATCACCTTCCGACCTGGGAGACGACCGAAGCGTTCGTCAAAGCCTGCGGCGGCGACGTCGGCACCTGGCTGACCAAGTGGGAACAAGTGCAAGAGCAGGTGTCCGTGCTGAGCGCGCGAACGACGACCGCTCGAAGCGGTCCCCGCGACGAGTCCGCGCACGGGGCGGACAACCTTCCGACGCGCACCGTGGACACTCGGTCCGACAACTCCGAAGGTCCGGTCGATGTGGTGCTCCGACTCTGGCAGGAGCAACGCACCCAGGCCCGTCAGTCCGAGAACCACCGCGCCATCATGACTCTGGTAGTGGTCGTAGGCGCGGTCGGTGGAATGGTCTACGTCGCCGTGCAGCCCGATTCCCGGATCCTTTCGGCGACGGTGGCGCTGAGCGTCTGCCTCCTCGGTCTTTTCGGTGCGCTGATCTCGGCCAAGTACTACGAGCGCTTCAAGATGCACATGGACGGCGCCGAACACTTCCATCGCCGCTTGGACGAGTTGTATCCGCAGTTGCGTATCGAGCAACTGTGGTCGGACAACGAAAGCCAGCACAGCCGAAATTACAAAGTGCTGTACGGGCTCCGGCTGCACCACCTGTGGGTAGCCGCCCACCTGGGCATTGTGCTGCTGGGCGGCACCGTGGCGATCGTCCAACTGACGGGCTGACGCCGCCCGTCGGCCTCAGCGTCGATACAGCTGGGTGACCGTTCGCCAGATCCCCTGCCGTTGCTCGTCGGTGAGATCGGCGCTGCGCAGACGCTCATCGAGATCCCGGATGTCGTCTTTGTCCGCGCGGGGGATGAAGCTGTCGAGCAACCGCGCGAATCCCGGATCGGCAGCATCGGACCGGGCGACCCATGCCCGTACCTGGTCGCGCAGCAGGTCGCTGCGCTCGCTCAGTTCCTTGTACCACCGTGTCCCCTCGGCCGACCGATACCACTCCGGTCCAGCTGCGGTGACGGTCGGCGCGAGCGTACGCGCGTAGTGGACGATGGCGATGACATTCATGGCGAAGATCGCCTCGCGCACATACGGATCAGCGTGTTCGGGGGCCACCAGCGCGGGGTTGATGCCGTCGAGCGGCCGCTCGTCGTGGCGATGCCGTCGAGCTCGCGGACGACCGTTCGTTCCGTATCCGGTGGGGCTGCTCTTGCTCCCGGAGATCATGCCCTCGATCGCGACGATGGCTTCGTGGTGGTGGAAGGTCAGCTCGGGATCCTCGGGAAGGTCGCCTTGGAGCGCGAGGCCGTCGGCGCTGTGGTGACCGTCGAGATGCAGGGCATGTCCGCGTTTGGTGCCGGGATGGGGATCGTGCGCCGACGCGGCGAAGAACGCGTAGTGCCCGAAGAAACTCGCGGCCGGGTAGGCGGCGGTCAGCATCTCTTGGACGCTGCCCTTGAGGCCGCTGTCGACGAGACAGAGATCGACGTCGCCGCCGTCGATGTCGATGCCGGACAGCTCGAAGTAGGCGGTGAGCTGCTGCCAGGCGCCGGCCGTGCCGGTGGGCGCGCTCGATCGTCTACGGAATGCTTCGATGGCCGAAAAGTCGCTCCCCGTCCAGCTTTCCAAGTCACGCAAGGCGGCATCGGCCAGCGGTCGTGGCAGGTACATCGGTACGCAGTGTCGCGCGTAGAAGTCGGGTGCCAATACGCTCAGGACGAAGCCGAACACGAAGCCGTCGCGGCCGAGGAAGACGACCGTGGTTCCCGGGTCGTCATCGATCGCCCGTACGAGATCGGCGGTCATGTCGACGACCACCTTCACCACGAACGGCGCGAGGTAGCGCTGAACGAGGCGGTACGCCTGCTCGAGGGTGCGCGCCTTCTGCGTGCTGTCGATATGGAACGAGCGCAGGAAGCCCTCGAAGACCGCCGAATCCAAGCCGAGGTCTGTATGGTCGAGCTCGATCGGCAGGATCGCTGTGGGATCCAGCCACCAGCTGATCCGGTCGACGTGCCCGGTGTCGTTCGGGAGAAACGCCCCGCAGGCCGGGCACTGCGGGGCGTCCTGGTCGCGCACGGTCACGCGCGGGTCACCTGCCGCAGCCAGTGCACCGTCTCCTGCATGATGGTGTTCGCCAAAACGACCATCTGGAGGCTGATTTCGGGTGCTACGGTCTTGTGGTGCTCTGCGGTTTCCAGCAACTCGGTCACGGTCTCGTCGACCGCGTCGAGCGTAGCTGTCACCAGGTGCGTGCCGATGCGGTGATCGTCGGCGGACGGCTGGATCGAGCCGTTCATCCTGGCTGTGTCGGTCACGAGATCAATCCCCTTACTGCGTAGCGGTCGGAGCGGGTGAACGATCTCTACGATGGGCCAGCACATGCCCGGCAGTCGTGACACGAAATTGACATCCCGGTTCAACGCCTGGGCCTGGAGTTCGGATCCCTACCCGGACCAGCACGTTCGCCGCTGGAGGAACGATGAGCATCATGGAGCGCGTGGCCGAGGAGCTCGACGGCTTCATCGATCGCGACGACGGCATCACCGCCGAGAATCTGGTCCACGCCCCGACGATCACCGCGCTGCTGGCGCATGGTGATCCCGAGCAGGCGTACCTGGTACTCGACGGCATCCGCAAGCGCAGCACGAGCCGGGACGTGGGCGCGGCGTTCGCCCATCTCGGTGGGTTCGGCTACGCCGGCAACACCGAGGATCGCTTGAATCAGTTCGCGGCCGAACAACATGACCGAGAGCCCAAAGGAAAAGACCAGCCATCCAGCCGCAGCGTCCGGCGGTGGTCGATGTCCGGCCAACGGATCCTTGCCGACCTCATCGTGCAGGCGTCCGGCATCGAGCCACCCACCTTGCATCTCGACGTTCTCCGCCGCGAGGGCACCGTCCTGATCGTGCTTCCGACGATCTACCACATGCACGGCTACGTCATGAACGACCCGATGCTGATCGTCGTCGGCGCCGAAATGCACGCCGTCCATGTCTTCGCGCGCGAGGACATGGAAGCCGTCGGCCAGGACAAGTTCCAGCCGCAGAACGCCATCGAGGTCGACGTCGGATTCCCGGTCCACCTTCAGCTGATCTGGCTCGGAGAAATGCAGCCCACCATCGTGACCCGGACGATCGGCTTCCCCGCGGAGGTCATCGAGATGAGCAGCTCGACCCGCGGCGCGACCGGCCTGGCGCTGTACCACGACGGCGACGACATCGACGCCCTTGCCGAACTCGCCGCCGAACTGGGCCGCCTCCATAGCGAGGCGGCAGAGGAAATGCCATGACCGAGCGAATCCCGGCGTTCCGGTGCTCACGGACAACCCGTTGAGCCTCGAAGACCAGGTGAGAGCCGAGCTGCTTGCCATCCGTAAGGCCAGCGAGGGACTGACACCCGCCGCGGTCGCCCGCAGCCCCGTCATTCGCGGCTTGCTCGGCGCGGGCGATCCACAGATCGCCTACAACACCCTCGAGCACCTGATACTGAGCGCGGAGCGGGATACGGGCCTGGAAGCGGCAACCAGCTCACTCGGCCTGACCAGCGACAAACAAACCGTTCTCGGCAGGCTCGACGACTTCGGCGGAGAGCGCGGCTACGAGCAACGTCACGTACGCCGATACAGCGACAAAGGCATTCGACAACTGGCGGCGCTGATCGCCACCAACTGGACCGTCGATTCGGTGCCGTTCCTCGAAGTGCACGGCTACCAAGTGGGTCCGGACCGGTTCGTGTTCGGCGTCGAAACGAAATGCCAGTACTACATCGAGATGCAGCAACTCCGAGTCGATCTTTATCGCGGTGCCGAGCCACCACATCGCCTGGCGATCGCTGTCGAAGAGTCCGAAGACGACATCTGGACTCTGGTGCGGCTCGTCGAGCCGATCCAGATCCAGGCCGACGAGGAAACGTCCCTCACCTTCGTGTGGCGCGGCGAGCTGTGGCCCAAGTTCGCCGTGCACTGGCGCACCGATATCGCGGGCTACGGCGTCATCACCGAAAGCTTGGCGAACAAACTCATGGTCCGGCTGCTGCCCGGGAACCGGCAAGGCGGATCTCGAGGCTGCCGCGACCTGCCTTCGACCAATCACTGAGTTCTGCACCCCCCGATTCGAGGACAACACAATTCGGGTCATGCGTGGTGAGGGCTTGCCGATCAGGTTCGGCCGTCTACCCGATACACGAGGAGTTGGAATGTTCGCAGTACGTGGATTTGCCGCCGCCGTGATCGGTGCCGCAACCCTGACCGGTGCTGGGGCGGCCGCCGCGGCGCCGTTGCCGCTCGAACCGCAGGCGCCCGCACCGGCCGTGTCGGTCGCAGGGAGCTGTGGTGGTATCACCGACCCGTTCGTGGCGCTGGTCTGCGCGATCAGCAGCCTGTCAGGCGGAGGCGGCACGGCCGTTCGATGAGCAGCCGTGATGTCGGCTCAGCAGAATAAGCCGCGCACGAACGGCGCCGAGTTCAGCGGTGATGCGTTGCGTTCACTGCCGAACCAGCCGAGCGGAAGCTGAGCGCGCACAACGAACTCATGTGTCGGCGATAGTGGCCCATCGGCGGGTGAGCCGGCGGCATGCGTGGACGAGCTGGGGTGGGTGAAGGTCGGTGAGTTCGGTGTCGAAGGTGGCGAGGATGCCGGCGACACCGGCCCAGGACCAGGCGCCGAGCGTGAGCCGGCAGTGTTCGGTGTCGAGGTGTTCCACGACGGAGCCGCCTGGCGCCCAGCGGGCCACGATGTGAGCGGGCAGGTTGAGCCGTGCGGTGCCGGTGCATTGCCAGTCGGCGGGGGTGTCGCCGCGGTTGTGGGTGCTCATCACGAAGTGGGCGAGGTCGTCGTCGGGAAGCGCGCGGGCGGAGAAGTGTTGCGTGGTGGGGCGGGAGTTCAGTCGATCGACGCGGTGCACTCGCCATTCGTGGTCGGTGAGGTCGTAGGCGACCAGGTACCACCGGGCGGCCCAGACGACCAGGTGATGCGGCTCGATGCGGTGTGCGGGCAGGAAATCGGGATCCCCGGGTTCGGGGCGTGTGCCGTCCGGACGCAGTGTCTCGGTGAGGAGTAGGCGGCGGTGGCGTACCGCGGTTCCGACGGCGGTGAGAGCGGCCGGGTCAATGGGAGGTGCGGGGAATTCCCAGTAGTTCTGCAGCCGGGTCAGGCGCAGGGATTCCATGGATGCCCGCAGCGCAGGCGGCATGACCTGGTGCAGAGTGGCCAGTGCCCGCGCCGCGTCGTCGCCGAGGCCGAACATCGTGCTGGGTGCGGTCTGCAGGGCCACCGCGACCGCGAGGGCCTGGTCGTGGTCGAACAGCAGCGGCGGCAGGGTGTGCCCGGCGCCGAGCCGATAGCCGCCGTCGGGGCCGTGGATGGTGGTGATCGGGTAGTCGAGCCGGCGCAGTGTTTCTATGTCGCGGCGGACGGTGCGTTCGCTGACTTCCAGCCGGGTGGCCAGCTCGCGCAGCGGCCACTGCCGTCCTGACCCGAGCAGAGACAGCAGTCGCAACGCCCGGTGCGAGGTGTTCGCCATCGTCTCATCATGACCGGTGGTGGTCACTCGGTGTCCTCTACCGATGTCAGGGTGGGTTCTGTTCAGCGAGCATTGGCAGAGAGGACGGTTGGGTATGCGGGTGGTTGTGGTCGGCGGCGGGATCGGCGGGCTCGCCCTGGGTGCAGGGCTGCGGCGCCGGGGATTCGAGGTGGCGGTATTCGACCGCGACACCGACGTGGCGGCGACAGGCGGTTACCACATCACCCTGGACGAGCGGGCGCAGTCGGCGCTGAAAGATTTAGTGGAACCGAAGATCATGCAGCGGTTGCTGGCATCGGGGTCGGCGCTGCGGCTGCGCGAGCGTGACGCGTTCTGGGACCGCCGCGGCCGGCTGCTCGGCCACGGGCCGGACCTCAGCGGCAGCGGCAGTGTCGACGTGGATCGGATCACCCTGCGGATGTTGTTGGCCGAAGCGGTGGGTGATGCCCTGCACCTGGGATGCAGCGCGTCCGGCGTCGGCCATGATGACCACGGCGCGCCCCAGGTGCTGTTCACCGATCGGGCGCCGGTCTCGGCGGATCTGGTGGTGGGCGCGGACGGCACCCACTCGGTGGTAGCCCGCCACCTGGCGGGAGGCCCGACCAACAGACCGGCGGGCATCATCGGGTTCTCCGGCCGCACCCTCGTGCGAGACCTCAGCCCCGGCGAGCAGCAGCGACTGAGGCCACGATCGGGGCTGGCGATCGGCCCGCACGGGGCAGCGCTCTATATCGGCTTCCTCGACCCGGTCGGCAACGCCGCGCTCGACGCTCCCGAGCTGCGGACGTCGATCACCACCGGACCCACCTACATTTGGGGCGCGATGTTCCCCGAATCCGCCGGCACCGACTCCCTGCGTGGCCTGCGCGGCGGTGCGCTGCAGGCCGCGCTGCTGGCCCGGTTTCGCAAACGGGGCTGGGCCGAGCACACGCTCGAGGTCATCGCCCAGGCCGACCCGCGCAGCGTGGCCGGGTTCCGCTTCAACGCCGCCTCCACCCGCGCGGACGATCTCGCGCCCTGGCCCGCGGGTCGAATCACCGCGCTCGGCGACGCTGTCCACGCCACACCACCCACCGCGGGAATGGGAGCGGGCGCGGCCATCCGCGACGCCGCCAGCCTGCTCGAGCACGTGAACGCCGCCGCCGCAGGCACCGCGACCCTCACCGACGCCGTGGAACATTTCGAAGCCGACATGCGGCAGCGTGGCGGAGAAGTCCTCACCCTGGCCATGAAGACCGTCCGGTGGATCCTGGCCACCGACACCACACTCGGCGCCGCAGCCACCGCCGTGAGCACCCCGATTCTGGCCGCAGCCGCCCGGCTACGTCACTGACGAGAGCCCCGCGACGTCCGTGCCCTGTACTCAGAACAGGGTGTCGCGCACGGGCCCGTAGCCGGTGGGTCCGAGCTGGCCATCAGGAACCCTTCTTCGCAGTGACACGCGGCCGCGTCCGCCGCAGCGCGGTGGCAGCCTGGGTGATGCGCCGGGGAATAGCGCCCCCCGCGCCAGGTCCAGTGTGATGACGTCG
Organism: Nocardia sputi; assembly: GCF_023501985.1. Taxonomy (NCBI): domain Bacteria; kingdom Bacillati; phylum Actinomycetota; class Actinomycetes; order Mycobacteriales; family Nocardiaceae; genus Nocardia; species Nocardia sputi. Next base: position 40,659 of record NZ_JAMFLC010000035.1, read on the forward strand.
CCGCCTCCGGTGGTGGTGCCGTTGTCCGTTGCCGGGACTGACGGAACAACAGCGGATTTGACCTTGGTCTGACTGGCCGGACCTGACGGTTCGGCGGGAAGGATCGAGCAGTGTCGGAGACACTCGACGCCTCGGCGAAGAAGGCGCGGCGGATACCACCCGTTGGCAACAGAACAATCCATTGATCAGGAAAGGTGGCTGAACTGCGGAAACGTGTTGCAGATTTGTGCCCTCGGCAGGACACGCGAAACATGGGCAACTGGGAAACGCCTGGTCATCGCGGGTACGTATGCTGCCTGAGGGATTGCGATGCTCTGCGGAAGTTGGTCCACCGGTTCCCAGCTCCATTGCATCCTGAGTGGGCGTGGTGAGCGTGACAACGCGGGCGACCTGCGGTCTTCGGGTGGACAATTGGTGATCGAAGCGGGTTATCAGTTATGAGTGGGCGATGATGATGTCTGGTCGGGCTGACCACGTCCCACAAATCTTGGGTATGTCGCCTGCTGCTGGCGTGATGCGATCCGTCACCCACGCGGCATGCTCGCCCGATATTCGACCGGTCCTACCCGTCAGTCGCCGATGAACAGGAGATATCCGTTGGCGCGGAGTGCGATCGACGACACCCGCCTCAGCAGGTCGACAGCCTGCCGCTCGGCATCGGTCCGTACCTCGATCCGCTCGATCTGATCGAGGATCAAGCCGAGTTGGTACCGGTTGAACATGGTGTCGCCGTACCGGTAGATACCCCGTAATAGACTGGTGTCTGGTTGCGCGGCGCAGAGCCCGAACAGCGTTTCGTCCGCATCGTCACCGAAGCGGTGTATCTCGGCATGGTTGATGTCCTGTACAACGATGTCTAAAGCCACCTGATTCCTACTCATCTCCTGCGGGGTACATCGTAATCACCGCACCGAACCGGTCGTGAACGACGATATACCGTTGCGTCGCTGCTCCACCCCGCAACTTCGACTCGTTCCCGATGTATCGATCGGGCACCGTAACTTCACGCCGATAGGTGCCGTCGCCCTGATCGATCGGCGGGCTGTTCTTCGCGGCATCGACGAGTGCATAGGGATTCTCGGTTGCGTAGAAGGTACTCTTCCGCTCCGTATTCAGCGGGCCGCCCGGATAGTGCTTGTCCCGCACATATTTCTCGCTCGCAGTCGTCAGTACCGGTGCGGGGATACTATTTCCATTCCCGGGCCGACCGCCTGTGCTGGAGTTTTCCTCCATCAAGACTATGGGTAACGCGATAATATCGCGCAAATGCGAAGCATGGAAGTCGAGAGAGGGTAATTTGGTGAACGGCAGGCTGCTCACCACGACCGAGAACCTGCTGATTGTCACTGTCGTGTACACCGGATCCTCGAGATCCTTGCTGAAGATCGGTGCAGAACATTTGACGACCACCAAGGTCGGGGCGATCGTGACCGTCACACTCGGGATCTTCTCTTCCAGGCGCTCTTTGATCGAGGTGCGCAACTTCTCCAGCGTGTCACAATAGTCGCCGACGGAGAACTCGATGATCTTCGAGGCGCCAGCGATGCCGATAGCCGCATCCCGGAGCGTCCTCAACCGTTCCCTGATGTCATCGACGTTGACTTCGGTGGAGTGGTCGAAGTTGTATCCGATCTCCTTGATTCGATCCCCGGCATCAGCTAGGTCGGGATGCGGAGCGTGCGCAAGCCAAGCTTGGTTTTTTGCTCTCCGAAGTTTATCGGTGTCACCATTCGGGATCGGCTCGAATTTTGACAGCCCAACGCCCTTGATATCTATTCCCGCACCATTCGCGCCCTTAGCGATGTGCGGTTCCTTGTAGGGGTTTCCACTTGATGGCGAGGGAACCGGACGGTCGGGATGCGGCAGGGTCTGATTAGAGACATCCCAGTTGTACGCCATGGCCGCGAGCACATCGCCGTATCGAGTCAGCGCGTCCGACAAGAGGGTGCCCGTCGAAACCCATTGCAGGGTGGCGGATTCATATGCCGAAATCCACTGTTGCGACGTGGAGTAGTCGCCGGCCATCCCTGCGCACGATCCGGTTAGTTCCCTGTGCAGCGCGCCGACTCGGATGAGTACCGTCGTCGCTAGATCGTGACATTGCTTGGCCGCCCGCTCATAATCCTTGGCATCGATGTCCCAGCCCATACTCGACCTTTATGACATCTGGCGGTTGAGGTCAGCAGCCGTGACGTAGCGATCCCGAGCTTGTCGCGCTGCACTACTCGAAGTGCGGATGCTGTCAATGAATTCTTTCGCCGCAGCCATCCATTGGGAATGCGCATCGCCGAACGCCTCCGCGGCGACGCCGTTCCAGCTTCCCGAAAGTATCGCGGCGACTCTGCTGTCGAGTCCATCGAGCTGATCCTCGATGAACCCGGCCAGCCCGGTCAACTGGGTTGCGACTTGCTCGAGTTGATCGATATCGACGGTGAATCGGCTGCTCATAGATTCAGACTCGTCGAGCCCAGGTTCGCAGCGGACGCTCCATCCTGCTGCTGGAAACTACCTGCCACCACGCCGAGTGAATTGGTCAGAGCAGCAAGGGAGTTCAATAATTGCGTCCCGCTCTCATGGACGGCGAGCCACCCCTCCCCGAACGTGTCCGCAGCTGTTCCGGTCCAGTTGCCAGCTAGGCCATCTACCTCCCGTGCAGCGACATCGAGAGCCGACCTCAGCGCTTGAACCAGGTTCGACATATGCTGACCGAGTTCAACGACTTCGTCAGGTACGACGGAAACCTGCTGACTTGAATTAGGTGTCCCCCCAGCACTACTCACGCAGCAATGCTACTCGCGGCCTAGGCTCAATGCCACAGTGGTGACTGGTAAGGCGACAAGATCATCGACCGAATACTCGACGTTGCGAAGAACCCGGACCAGCCGCCAGCCCTCCAGGACAACGGCAACTGGAAGGTCAACGGCACCCGCAATGGCGCCCGAATCGAAGTCATCGTCGCTCCTGACGGCTCAGTCGTGACCGGCTACCCCGCCGGCGGTGAGGGCGTAGTCAGGAACGACGCGACTGGCAATCTGATCAAATAGGCTAGGAGAGCGATGAATCCGGACAGGGCGGCACGAGAAGCGCGAAAGCGTCAGCGAGACCCGCAAGCCATCGAAGCTCGTAACCGTCGGCTCAACAAGATGAGTAAGGACTCGCGAGACCTTCTCGAAAGCGTCGCCGACCGTCTGCCTTCTGATCTGGTCGAAAGCTACCGGACCTACAGCGACGTGGGTGAGTGGGCGATGCTCGTCGACGTGCTGTGCGCCAGTCTCGTCAAGCGCCACATCCCCGTCACTGAAGCGGAACGCGATGCCGTGGCGAACGTGCTCGGCCAGTTCAATCCCCCAGTGGAGGGATATCGCTACCTCAACGACCCCCAAGGCGTGCTGTCTGAGCTCCACGTGCTCACTGCGTAAATCCTCGTGATCCGATCGGGGTCGGACGGCCGAGTCGTCCTTGGCGGCGACGACCATTGAGCCAGTTGTAGACACTGGAAGCCAAGGCATCCCTGATTGGACGTCAACCAAGCCTGAGGCAGTCCCGTTCCCATCTTCGATGTGCCCTACAGGCACACAGGGGGGAACGCACCTGACCTGGGTTCTTAATATCGGTCTTGTCGGGATTCTCCGATAAAACACGCGTTGACCTGCGAAAACACTGACGCAGGTTTGTGCCCTCGGCAGGATTCGAACCTGCGACACCCGCTTTAGGAGAGCGGTGCTCTATCCCCTGAGCTACGAAGGCATGGTGGGCTCGGGGCCCACCAGGGACGTCCCGCAGTCTACCGGGTCGAGGGTCCGGGGGCTGCATTGCTTCCCGAAGGGCCTGGACAGCCGGGTGTGCCGCGGGGTGGGGAGGGCGCGGGCGCGGTCTCAGTGCGGCGCGGGAGCCTGTGCCTCGTCATAGTCGGCGGGGTCGAAAGTTCTTGTCTTCCAGCGGTAGAGCACGGTTGCGCCGGGCCAGTTGTTGGTGATCCGGCCGGAGGCGTTTCGGTACCAGCTGGAGCAGAAATTCCAGGGGGTGTCCTTCAACCGTTTCTGCAGCCAGTCGTCCCAGCGTTGCTCGGCGGCGGGGCGGGCGGCGAGGTAGCGGCCGGGGCGGTCGGTGAGGTATTGCACGACCTGGCGGATGTAGCGAGCCTGGGATTCGAGCATGTAGATGATGGAGCCGGCGCCGACGTTGGTGTTCGGGCCGTACATCATGAACAGGTTCGGGAACTGGGGCACGGATAGGCCGAGGTAGGCGCGGGCGCCTTCGTCGCCCCAGACGTCGGCCAGCTTGCGCCCGCCGAGGCCGTAGATGTTCATCGGCGCGAGGAACTCGGTGCCCTTGAAGCCGGTGCCGTAGACGATGACGTCCACTTCGTGCTCGACGCCGTCGGCGGTGCGGACTCCGGTCGGCGTGATCGCCTCGATGGCGGTGGTCTCCACGGTGACGTTCGGCTGCGCCAGCGCGGGGAAGTACTCGTTGGAGAACAGTCCGCGCTTGCATCCCGCCGCGTAGTCGGGCGTCAGTTTCGCGCGCAGTTCGTCGTCGGGAACCTGCTTTTGCCGGTGCCGGTCGGCCAGCGCGATCACCGGGGTCTTGATGGCCGGGATGTCGGTCAACCCGAGGGCCAGCGCTTCGAAGACCGACCAGATGGCGAAGCGCTCGGCGAGGCGGGTGGGCGGGAGGTACTTGAACAGCGCATGGTGCAGGGCGCTGTACTCGACATCGGCCTTGGGCAGCACCCACGCGGCCGAGCGCTGGAACAACGTGAGGTGGGCGGCGCCCGGCTGGATGCGCGGGATGTACTGGATCGCGCTGGCCCCGGTACCGATGCAGGCGATGCGCTTGCCGGTCAGGTCGACGTCGTGGTCCCACTCCGCGGAGTGGAACGCGGGACCGGTGAAGGTCTCGATGCCGGGGATGTTCGGCATGGCGGGGCGGGAGAGCTGCCCGACCGCCGGGATGAGGATGTCGGCGGTCAGCTGCGCGCCGTCGGCCGTGCGGACGGTCCATCGGCCGGTGCGCTCGTCGAACTCCGCGTCGATCACCTCGGTGCCGAAGCGGATGAAGCGCCGCAGGCCGTGCTTGTCGGCGACGCCTTGCATGTACTCGTGGATGTCGCGCTGTTCGGAGAAGCGCCGCGGCCAATCGGCTCTGGGTTCGTAGGACCAGGAGTACAGCGGGGAGGGCACGTCACAGGCCGCGCCGGGGTAGGTGTTCTCCCGCCACACGCCGCCGAGATCGGTGGCGCGCTCCAGGATGGTGAAGGTGTCCAGCCCGGCCCGCCGCAGCTCCAGCGCCATGCCGAGCCCGCCGAATCCGGCTCCGATGATGATGATGGACGGCGTCGTCATACTCCGAGCGTACGGAAGAGTATCCGCAGGTCCGAAGACATCCGCGGTCAATCAATCGGCATTTCCGGCCATGCGGTGCTGGTCAGTTCCCGGCGAGCTGGCGCGCGATAACCAAACGCTGGATCTGGTTGGTGCCCTCGAAGATCTGCATCACCTTGGCCTCGCGCATGTAGCGCTCGACGGGGAAGTCCTGGGTGTAGCCGTAGCCACCGAAGACTTGGACCGCGTCGGTGGTGACCTTCATGGCGGCGTCGGTGGCGACGAGCTTGGCCACGCTGGCCTGGCGCGAGTACGGCAGCCCCGCGTCGCGGCGGCGGGCGGCGTCGAGGTAGGTGGCGCGGGCGGAGTCGACGGCGGCGGCCATGTCGGCGAGGACGAAACCGAGCCCCTGATGGTCGATGATGTGGCGGCCGAACGCCTCTCGCTCCTTGGCGTACGCGACGGCTTCGTCGAGGGCGCGTTGCGCCAGGCCGGTGGCGACCGCGGCGATGCCGAGACGGCCGGAGTCCAAGGCGCTGAAGGCGATCGAGAGCCCTTGGCCCTCGGCGCCCACCCGACGTTCGGCGGGCAGGAACGCATCGTCGTAGGCGGCGGTCGTGGTGGGCACGGCGCGCAAGCCCATTTTCTCCTCGGGCTTGCCGAAACTGAGGCCCTCGGTGTCGTGGGGGACCAGGAAGCAGGAGATGCCGCGGGAGCCCTCCCCGGTGCGCGCGAACAGGGTGTAGAAGTCGGCGCGTCCGCCGTTGGTGATCCAGGCTTTGGCCCCGGTGATCCGGTATCCGCCCTCGACCGGGGTGGCGCGGCAGCGCAGCGCGGCCGCGTCGGAGCCCGCGTGCGGCTCGGACAGACTGTAGGCGCCGATGGTCTCACCGGAGAGCATTCCGGCCAGCCAGCGTTGCTTCTGCTCCTCGGTGCCGAAGACGAACAGCGGATGACAGGACAGGCTGTGCACGCTGACCGCGACCGCGACGGCGGCCCAGCGGGCGGCGAGTTCCTCGAGAACCTGGAGGTACACCTCGTAGGGCTGCGCGCCGCCGCCGTATTCCTCCGGGTACGGCAGGCTGAGCAGTCCGGCGGCGCCCAGCGCGGGGAAGACGCCGTCGGGGAAGATCCCGGTCTTCTCGCACTCGGCGACGCGGGGTTCGAGCACCTTGTCGGCGATGTCGCGAGTGAGCTCCAGCAGATCCCTGGCCTCGGGGGTGGGCAGCATTCGGTCCACTGGCATGTCGTCTACTCCGCAGGTCGCTCGGTGCGTTCTCGTGATTCACAGTAACCGGGCGCTGTGGGAAGGTCACCGGCTCGTCCTGGCATACCGCAGGCGGTCATCCGGCCCTGGTGATCGCGACACGAATCCGCAGGGGATGGCCCAGCCGAACATCACGGTCCGGAAGAGATCCTCGCGAGTGGCCACATTTCAGTGCAGAATGACCCGATCGAAGCGGTGTAGCGGCCCTCCGCCGCTGGAGGGTGAGTTGCGGCACTCGGGGGAGCGGCGGGCTGCACGTGCAGCTGTGTGTACAGGTGCGCGTGAACGTGTCTGCGGCGTCGACTCATTCGTGCTGGTCACCGTGGGTTTGTCGCGGGTAAGCCGAAATCGTGCGTGCGCCTGCAATATTGCTCTGTCTCATTCAGGTGATATTCGCTCGATCGTCTGGCGCACTGACGCCACACTCGACTAAGACAGAAGGCTGTTGGGATACGGGGTCGACCGGTGTGTCGGCGGCGACGCAGGGGGTGCCGCCGCCACACTGGCCCGGAGCCCACTGGTACCGGGCCCTCGTCCGTTCTACTATCTGCATATGAATGCAGATAACCAGGAAACGCGGCCACCGCTGGCGCAGGATCAGGTCGGCCTGGTTGTCGAGGTGTTCCGCATGCTCGCCGACCCGACTCGGGTCCAAGTGCTCTGGGCGCTGGTCGACCGGGAACTATCGGTGAACGACTTGGCGGGACAAGTCGGCAAGCCCGCGCCTTCGGTCTCGCAGCATCTGGCCAAACTGCGGATGGCGCGGTTGGTGAGCACCCGCCGATCGGGGACGACGATCTTCTATCGGCTGGAGAACGAGCACGTCCGGCAGTTGGTCGTGGACGCGGTGTACAACGCCGAGCACGCTGGACCTGGTGTTCCGGCGCATCACCGCGGCGCCGGCGCGGTGCGCGAGCTTCCCGGCCGAGGCGAGGCGAGCGCGTCATGACCCATCGGCACGACCATCACTCCCATGCGCTGCATCAGCACCGGCACCGGTCGGGGCCGATCGGTGTCTTGCGGGAAATCTTCGTCCCGCACAGCCATGACGCCGCTGACAGCGTGGACGACGCACTGGAAGCCAGCGCGGTCGGCATCCGCGCGGTCAAGATCAGCCTGGTGGTGCTCGGGTGCACCGCGGTGCTGCAATTGGTGATCGTCGCCGCGTCCGGCTCGGTGGCCTTGGCCGCGGACACCGTGCACAACTTCTCCGACGCGCTGACCGCCGTTCCGCTGTGGATCGCGTTCGCTCTCGGCCGTAAGGCCGCGACGCGGCGCTACACCTACGGATTCGGCCGGGCCGAGGACCTGGCCGGCCTCTTCGTCGTCGCGATGATCGCCCTGTCGGCGCTGATCGCCGGATACGAGGCGGTGCGTAGATTGCTCGATCCGGTGCCGCTCGAGCATCTGGGCTGGGTCGCCGCGGCCGGGTTGGCCGGGTTCCTCGGCAACGAGACGGTCGCGCTGTACCGGATCCGGGTGGGGCGGCGGATCGGCTCGGCGGCCCTGGTCGCCGACGGCCTGCACGCGCGCACCGACGGGTTCACGTCACTGGCCGTCCTGCTCGGCGCGGGCGGAGTAGCGCTGGGCTTCCCCCTCGCCGACCCGATCGTCGGCCTGCTCATCACCCTGGCGATTCTCGCGGTGCTGCGCACTGCGGCGCGCGACGTGCTGCGCCGGTTGATGGACGCCGTCGAACCCGGATTGGTCACGGCGGCCGAGCGGGCGCTGGCCGCCGAACCGGGCGTGCGAGGCGTGCGCAGCCTGCGGATGCGGTGGATCGGTCATCGTCTGCACGCCGACGTCGAACTGGACGTCGCCCCGACGATCACGCTCGCGGACGCGCATCGCATCGCGCACGAGGCCCAGCACTCCCTCACCCATGTCATGCCCAAGTTGGACACCGCGGTGGTGCACGCCTATCCGGCACACACCGAGGTAGCGGCGCCGAATTGACCGGCTGGAACTGATGGCGTCCGCCATCGGATGGGTGCCGTGCGGCATTCCCGCCGGGCTTGCCCGAGGCGGCCTACCGTTGGGTAGCATCGCCGTGTGATGTGGCTCATGGTCGGTGCGTGCTGAACCATGCCGGCGCGTGTATCGACCCTTTCGAAGCTGTCTGACCTGCTACGAAGCAGTCACATCCCGGGAAACATCGACGCGGGGGATGAGCGTCCCGCCATCCGGGTAGGCCCGTGCGGGCATGGGCGAGTCGTCTTCGACCGGGCGCGCGGCGACGGCCATGCCGTGCCGAGGGTCCCGGTCGGCGTGAAACCTTCGTTCGCCGCCTACTCCGCGTCCAGAAGTGCGACGGCACCGAACACGCATTCGCGCATAGCGCGTGGACTGCTGGAGCGGGACGAGTCGATCGGCCGCCACATTCCCGAACATGCCTGCCTGGGGGCGGAATTCATCACGATCGGGCGGACAGTCGCGCGCCGGTCCGTGGGGAGCCAGCCGAATGAGGCGCTGACCGCCGAGGCCGTCGCAGGAGCCCATCCCGAGCGCGCGTTGTCTCGCGCGGTGCTCACCAGCGGCGAACCGACTCCGTATCCCGAAGTGATTCGTTGGGTGGGATCGCTCTACGGGGTCACGTCGCAGACCCCGAAGGTGGCCGAAACCGACTTGGCTTTCTGACGGGAAGTCACCGAAGAAAAAGGAGTTCCGATGTTGAGCACCATGCAGGACGAGCCGTTGTCGCTGGCCACGTTGCTGCGCTACGCATCGACGTTCGCCGGCGATTCGACCGTGTCCACCTGGACCGGTACCGGCGTGCGCACCATGACCTACCGCGAGGTCGGCGCCGAATCGGCTCGTTTGGCGAACGCGCTGCGCGGGTTGGGCATCGGGGTCGGCGACCGGGTCGGCACGTTCATGTGGAACAACAACGAGCATCTGGTCGCCTACATCGCGGTGCCCGCGATGGGCGCGGTGCTGCACGCGCTGAACATCCGGTTGTTCCCCGATCAGGTTGTCTACGTGGCCAATCACGCCGAGGACCAGGTGGTTCTGGTGGACGGCACGCTGGTGCCGCTGTTCGGCCAGATCCTGCCGCACCTGGCGACCGTCCGCCACGTCATCGTGGTCAACGGCGACGCGGCGACACTCACCGCGCCCGAAGGCGTTCAGGTGCACTCCTACACCGAGTTGCTCGGTGCGCAGCCGGATACCTACGACTTCCCGGTGATCGACGAGCGCTCCGCCGCGGCGATGTGCTACACCTCCGGCACCACTGGCGACCCGAAAGGCGTGGTGTATTCGCACCGCTCCAACTGGCTGCACGCGATGCAGGTCGGCGCGAACAACGGGATGGGTCTGCTCGGCACCGACACCATTCTGGCCATCGTCCCGCTGTTCCACGCGAACGCCTGGGGCCTGCCGTACGCGGCGCTGATGTCCGGGGCGAATCTGCTGATGCCGGACCGGTTCCTGCAGCCGGGCCCGCTGCTCGAGTGCATGGCCGCGCAGAAGCCGTCCTTCGCTGCCGCCGTGCCCACCATCTGGGGCGGCGTGCTGGCGGGGCTGGCGGCCAACCCGCAGGACATCACGCACCTGCGCGCGGTCGTGGTGGGCGGTTCGGCCGTCCCGCCCTCGATGATGCGCACCTTCGAGGACAAGCACGGCGTGCGAGTGCTGCACGCGTGGGGCATGACCGAGACCTCGCCGCTGGGCAGCGTCGCGCATCCGCCGGCCACCGCGCTCACCGACGAGGACAAGTGGGCCTACCGGGTGACCCAGGGCCGCTTCCCGGCCGGTGTCCAGGCCCGCCTGGTCGCCGACGACGGCAGCGTGGTGCCCAACGACGGTGTGTCGCTGGGCGAGCTGGAAGTGCGCGGTCCGTGGATCACCGGCTCCTACTACTCACCCGACGGCACGGCGGTCGACCCGGAGAAGTTCGACGACGGCTGGCTGCGCACCGGCGACGTGGGCAAGATCAGCCAGGACGGTTACCTCACGCTGGTGGACCGCTCCAAGGACGTGATCAAGTCCGGCGGCGAGTGGATCTCGTCGGTGGATCTGGAGAACGCCGTGATCGGGCACCCGGCGGTCGCCGAGGCGGCGGTGATCGGTGTGCCGGACGAGAAGTGGGACGAGCGCCCGCTGGTGGCGGTCGTGCTCGCCGAGGGCGCCGAGGCCCGGCCGGAGGAGCTGCGCGACTTCCTGGCCGACAAGTTCGCCAAATGGCAGTTACCGGAACGCTGGACGTTCATCGCGGAGGTCCCGAAGACCAGCGTGGGCAAGTTCGACAAGAAGCGGTTGCGCGGCCAGTACGCCGACGGCGATCTGGAAGTCACCACGCTCGGCTAGACCCGCTGCCCCCGCGTCACCACTTCAGCATCGGCAGTGGTGACGCGGGGTGGCTGCGCATCCGCCGCGCGGCCAGCGACACGAGCCTGCGGTGGAAGCCGTGGTTGGGATAGCGCTTCGCCAGTTCGCGGTAGGTACCGCGGGAGATGCCGAACCGGCCGAGCAGACCCAGCTCGACGTCGATCGCGTCGGCGCGCCGGAAGATCTCGACCGGGTCGTGCGGCGGGCCCGCGGGGCGCAGCTTGTGATGCTGGTCGATCATGGACACCACCAGCCCGGTCAGGTCGTCGCGATCGATGCTCGCCAGCCAGGCGCGTGCCTGGTCGCAGGAGGGGGAGAGGTAATCGAAGCTGCCCGCCGACCAGATGCCGATGTCGTGCAGGGCGGCTGCGGTCAGGAACTCCTCGCGGGCGCTCGGTGGCGGTTGCCGATCTGTGGCGAGCAGGTCGCACAGCGCTAGGACGCGCAGCACGTGATTGGTGTAGGCGGCGCGGTCCGCCCCGAGCTGTTGCTGCCACGGTGCGAGCCGGGCTTCGACCTCTTCGCGAAGATCGTTGCTGCTCATGGCGGTTCACCCTACGCGTAGGCGGCCGTGGGGGACGGCGGCGACGCGCCACCTCACACGCGAAAACACCCGGCGCGGGCAAACAGTTTGCCCGCGCCGGGTGTTCGGTTCGCGCCGCTCAGCAGTTGCGCAGTTCCGGGTTCTGGTTGAGCAGTTGGGCCCGGGTGCCGATGAACGTGGTGTAGGTCTCGCCGCCGACCGCGGAGAGCGGGAACGCCGCGACCCGGTGGCAGTTCTGGAAGGCGAGCTTCACGCCGAAGTGCCGTTCCAGTCCGCCGCGAATGGCGTCGCTGGCCATGGCGCGCAGCAGTTGTCCACGAGCCACCTCGTCCGGCGGCGGAACCACGTTGTCGGCGTATTCCGCGGTGCCCGAACGCAGTTCACCGGCGACCCGGCTGACCACTTCCCAGGCGTAGGGCAGCGAGTTGCGCACGACCTCGACGAAATCGGCGTCGTCGACCTCGCCGCGCTCGGCGCGTTCGAGTAGTGCGGTGGGGACATCAAGGGACATGGCGCTCTCCTCCAGTGCTGGACGTCGATGCGATGCCCGAGTCTAATCGAAAGTCGTTGTCATCAATGCCGGATTCGGCGTGAAAGCGCCTTTTCCAGTGCGCTTTTCGTGTCCGCGGCCAGTGCCCCGACCAGTTCGCCCGCGGGTAACTCCGGTGTCAGCGCGTGGGTCTGGCCAGCCCAGAGGTTGACCTCGTCAGGATTGCTCGCCGCGCGTGCTTCGGCGCGCAACGGTGCGGTGGCGTAGTGGATCTCAGGGTATCCCGCCGGTGCGGTTGCGGTGTGTTCCACCAGGAATCGGTTACGCAACCCGCGCGCCCTGCGTCCGGTGAACGCGCGGGTGAGCATCGTCGGGGTATCCCCGGCCAACGCGGCGCGGTGTACCGGATTGGTCCCGGCCTCGGGGCAGCGCAGGAACACGGTGCCCAGCTGCGCGGCGGCGGCGCCCGCCGCGAGCGCCGCGGCGATGCCAGCACCGGTCGCGATGCCCCCGGTTGCCACCAGCGGGCGGTCGACAGCGGCGGTGAGCAGTTGCAGCAGCGCCAGCAGGCCGAGTGGGTCGGTCGCGTCGTCGGCCGGGCGATCCACGAACGTGGCCCGGTGTCCGCCCGCCTCGGCCCCCTGGGCGATGAGCACGTCGGCGCCCGCCTCGACCGCCAGGCGCGCCTCTCCGACGGAAGTGACGGTCACCCAGACCTCGGAACCGGCGGCGTGCAGCCGTGCGACCTCCGCAGCGCTCGGGCAGCCGAAGGTGAAGGACACGGCCGCGACCGGGTCGGCGACGAGCAGGTCGAGTTTGGCGTCCCAGTCATCGGTGTCGAATCGCGGGTCTCCGAGTCGATGGTGGGCGCCGAGTTCGGCGAGATAGTCCGCCAAGTCGGCGGCGGGAGTGGCGGGGCCGGGGACGAAGAGATTCACACCGAACGGCTTGCCGGTGGCGGCGCGGGTCGCCGCGATCCGCGCGGCGGTGTCGGCGGCGCTCAGATAACCGGCGGCCAGCTGGCCGAAACCGCCCGCCTCGGCCACGGCGGCGGTCAGCTCGGGAGTGGAAGGGCCGCCCGCCATCGGGGCCAGCGCGATCGGAACGTCCAGATGGTCCAGGATCACGCTTCGAGTCTCCGTCACGGATCGAGTCTCGCTCATCTGGACGTGTGACCCGGACCTCACCAGCCTTTTTCGGCCGGAAGGTTGCGGAATGGTCACGACGAGGTAGAGTTCCCATCACAACGGATGCCAAACCGTTATCGCTCGACTTCACCGGATCGTTATCGAACCGGTTCGGCTCGGGCTCGGCATCCCGGACCCTGTTCTTCGACCAAGGACTCAGCTTTGTCGCAGCACCGTGTAGGCCCCAGTTCCATTACCGTCCACAGCCTCCTGGGCGAGGGCGGCGAAAAGGGTCGGCCGACGCGGCACCGCGCCGAGCCGTCCGCCACCGAACGGGTGAAGGCCGCCGCCACGGCGGCAGTCGCCGCGGGCGCGCTGATCGGCGCCGCGAGCCAGGTCGCTCCCGCGCTGGCCTACGCATCGCCGCTGCTGCCCGGTTCACACGACGCCGACGAGAAGCAGGCCGCGCCCACCACCGTGAAGGGCTCGAGCATACTGCCGGTCGCCGAGGCGAAGGCCGCCGCCGAGCCGGTCGCCGAGGTCGCGCCGGCGCCCGCCGCCGTCGCGGGCCAGATCGCGGCCCCGGTCGCCGCCCCGTTCGGGATTCCCAATCTTCCTCCGGAGATCGCCGCGCCCTTGGCCCACGCCGAAGAGGTCCTCAAGGGCGTGCAGCAGCAGGTCGCCCCGGCGCCCGCGGTGCGCCCGGTGGCCGGCGCGATCAGCTCCGGGTTCGGCAGCCGCTGGGGCGCCATGCACTACGGCGTCGACTTCGCCGACGCGCTCGGCGCGCCGATCCACTCGGTCAGCAACGGCACCGTGATCGAGGCGGGGCCGGCCTCCGGCTTCGGCTTGTGGGTGCGCGTGCTGCAGGACGACGGCACCACCGCCGTCTACGGCCACGTGAACGAGATGTTCGTGCACGAGGGCCAGCGGGTGAACGCGGGCGACGTGATCGCCACCGTCGGCAACCGGGGTCAATCCACCGGTCCGCACCTGCACCTGGAGATCTGGGATCAGGCCGGCACCAAGATCGACCCGCTGCCGTACCTGGCCGCCAAGGGCGTGCCCATGCAGTGGGGCCCGTCCTCGCACTGACTTTCCCTGTCCAACTTGCTATTCCGATCAGCGCTCGGTTGCGCGCGGCGAAGCTCCTCGCGTCCGGGTGACGCGGCAAACGGTTTGCCTGCGGGTCTCGCAGAGCCGCCCCAAGGGCACCGATCGGTCGCTAGGCTCGGGCCGTGATCGATCTGGGCGACATCTTCGAGCCTGGGTCACCGCACGGCCGCGCGTACGCCGTGCTGGTGCACCATCCGCGGTCGAGTCTCGCCGATATCGCGCAGTACCTGGGCGTTTCGGAAGACCTCGCCGCGGACTCGTTGGATGTGTTGTGTGAATTGCGCGCCGCGGTCCGCATCGAGTCGCCCGACGGCGAACCGCTGTGGGACGCGCACGCGCCGGAATCGTTGTCCGAAGCCGAGGCTCGGCGCAGGCAGCAGGAGATCAACCAGATGCACACTGCCGCAGCGCGGCTGAGCGAGACGTTCCGTTCGGTGCGTCGCTCGCCACGCGGCAACGGCGCGGTGGTGCCGGTGTACGAGCGGCTGGAGATGCTGGCGGATTTCGAGGAACTGCAGACCGGGGCGCGCAGCTGCGTCAAGCTGGTCGAGCGCGGCCCGTATCTCAGCGATCCGGAACGCGAACGTCAATTGTTCGAGCTCAAACGGGCCAGGCTCGGCGAAGGCATTCGCTATCAGACCTTGTACCAGGACACCGTTTACCAGGATCCCGACCGGCTGCGGCACGCGCTGTCGACGAATGCCAGCGGTGCGCAGGCCAGAACGCTGCCCGAGCCGCCGTTCAAGCTGATCATCAGCGACGACGAGCGGGCCAGCCTGGTGCTGCACGGCGACGAACGCAGGCCCGACCCGATGGGGCTGCGCATCACCGGCTCGCCCACGCTCGAGCTGTTGATCAAGACCTTCGACGTGCTGTGGGCGATGGCCGCGCCCATTTCGGTCAATCCGGCCGCGGAGGCGTTGGACGAACGCGACCGCGCGATCCTGACCCTGATGGGACTCGGCGCGACCGACGACACCATCGCGCGCAGACTCGGGATGTCCCGGCGCACGGTGGTCCGCCGCACCGCACGGCTGCTGGAGCGGCTCGGCGCGAGCACGAGATTCCAGGCGGGGGTGCAGGCCACCCGGCGCGGCTGGCTGTGAGCAAGTTCACCGATTCGGGTACTCCTGCAACAAGACGGGCCCTGCGCCGATATAACGGCAGGCATCAGGCAAGACACCGATTCCAGGGGGAGGGGACGGTGTCCGACGAGAGGACGAAACCGAAGAAGGGGGCGCGGTCCGTACGGACGGAAGCCGCGGCAATCCAATACAGCGCGCGGGTTCAGCGGTCACTCCCTTATATGATTGCTCGGTCCGCGCTGGCCCCGGTTTACAAGCCCTGAGCAGGGTATGGTCCGGGTCCTGGCTCGATGCGAGAGGTGAATGCACTCGAATGGAAACCGCCCGTCGTTCCGCTCGCGGTAACCGTCGCCGCAGGTCGGGCAGTCCGCTCTTCGCGCAACTGCTCACCGCCGCGGTCGAGTCCGCCGCTACCGAGGTCGCGATCCGGTACAACCCGACCGGAGATCCGGCCGATGACCGGGAGCTCACCTACGCCGAGCTGGACGCGGCGTCCTCGCGGCTGGCCAGGGAACTCATCGAGCGTGGCGTGGGGCCCGGCGACGTGGTCGCCATCGGGATCTCGCGCAGCGTGGAGTCGGTACTCGCGGTCTGGGCCATCGCCAAGACCGGCGCGGCCTACGTGCCGGTGGATCCGACGTATCCGACCGACCGGATCAACCACATCGTCGCCGATTCCGGCGCGACGGTGGGCCTGACAACCTCGGCGCACCGCGCGGTGCTCGGCACCGGCGTGTACTGGATCGAGCTGGACGACCCGGTGCAGTCCGCGCGCATCGCGGCGCGCCCGGAGCATCCCATCTCCTACACCGACCGGGTCCGTCCGCTGGACGAGCGGCACCCGGCGTACGTCATCTACACCTCCGGTTCGACCGGCAAGCCCAAGGGCGTCGTCGTCTCGCACAGCGGTCTGGCCGGGCTGGTGGCCGCGGAGCGCGAGCACTACGGGGTGACGGAGGAGTCGCGCGTACTGCACGTCTGCTCCCCGAACTTCGACGTTTCGGTGCTGGAACTGCTGCTGGCCTTCTCCTCCGGCGCGACGCTGGTGATCGCGCCGCCGACCGTCTTCGGCGGTTTCGAGCTGGCGGATCTGCTGCGCCGCGAGCGCGTCACCCACATGCTCATCACGCCGGGAGCACTGGAATCGGTGGATCCCGCAGGGCTGGACGACCTCCAGGCCGTGGTGGTGGCCGGTGACAAGTTCGGCCCGGAACTGCTCGCCCGCTGGGCGGACGAGCGCGAGTTCTACAACGGCTACGGGCCCACCGAGGCGACGATTCTCGCCACCAGTACGCCAGCCATGACGCCCGGCGAGCCCATCACGATCGGTACGGCCATTCCGGGAGTCGGGGCTTTCGTGCTGGACTCGCGGCTGCGGCCGGTGCCCGCCGGGGTGGTCGGCGAGCTCTATCTGTCCGGGCCCGCGCTGGCGCAGGGCTACCTCAACCGGCCGGGCCTGACCGCGGAGCGGTTCGTCGCCAGCCCGTTCGGCGCCGACACCGGCAACCCCGGCGCGCGGCTCTATCGCACTGGCGACCTGGTGCGCCGCAGTGAATCCGTGGGCCAGGACGGCGGCGTCATCGAATACCTGGGCCGGTCCGACTTCCAGGTGAAGATCCGCGGTTTCCGCATCGAACTGGGCGAAATCGACAACGCCCTCACCAGCCACCCGGACATCGACTTCGCGGCCACCCTCGGCAAGACCTTGCCGTCGGGTGCGACCGCGCTGGTGGCCTACGTGCTGCCGCGGCCGGGAGCCGACGTGGACACCGGCGCGCTCGCCGACTACCTCGGGGAGTCGCTGCCCGCCTATATGATTCCGGCTTCGATCATGACGCTGGACGAGATTCCGTTGACGCCGGTGGGCAAGCTGGATCGGGCGGCTTTGCCGGAGCCGGTGTTCGCCGCTCGTGCTTTCCGTGCGCCGTCGACTCCGACGGAGGAGGTTGTGGCGGAGGTGTTC
>NZ_JAMFLC010000036.1:0-55896 GCF_023501985.1 Nocardia sputi
CGAAACCGAACGCCGCGCCGCATTCACCGACTGGCTTCACGCCTACAATCACCACCGCGGCCACACCGCACTCGGCGGACACCCACCAGCCAGCCGCGTCCCCAACCTCTCAGGTCAGTACACCTAGGGCCTGTGTCGAAGTGAGTTGGGTGCGGTGCAACCCTCGTGGAAGCTGTTGTCTGCGTTGGCGTGTCGGGCGTGCGGATGTGGGGAGGTCTCCGGTATTCGGGTTAGCGACCAAGCATGACCAGTGAATACGGAGACCTCTTGGCCAGCGTAACGGTGGCGGGGCGAGCGGATCTGACCGACGCCCAGTGGGCACGGGTAGAGCCGCTGCTGCCCCATAACAAGAAGGCGGGCCGCCCCCCGCAGTGGACGAAACGGCAGCTCATCGACGGGATCCGGTGGCGGACCCGAGTCGGATGCCCCTGGCGTGACGTGCCGCCGCAGTACGGGTCCTGGTCGGCGGTTTATGGGTTGTTCCGCCGCTGGCAGCGAGGCGGGGTGTGGCTGGTGATCCTGAAGTTGTTGCAGGCATTCGCCGATGCCGCCGGGCGGATCGTGTGGCAGGTGAGCGTGGACTCGACGATCATGCGAGTCCATCAGCACGCCGCCGGTGCCCGCCGCGGAAGCGACCGCCAAGCCGAACCGCCCGGAGGCTGTGGTGGACCCGAGCCGACCGATCACGGCCTGGGACGGTCGCGCGGTGGCTGGACCACCAAGCTACATCTGGCGTGTGAGCAGGGCTGCCGAGCGCTCGCGATGCTGGTCACTGCCGGTCAGGCTGGTGACAGCCCGCAGTTCGCAGCCGTGCTCAATGGGATCGGGGTTGCCAGGACTGCGGGGGGACGTGCCCGATCGCGGCCAGATCGGGTGTTGGCCGATAAGGCGTACTCCAGTCGCGCCAACCGGGACTGGCTGCGCCGGCACCGCATCAGGGCCACGATCCCGGTACCGGCCGACCAGGCCGCGCACCGCCGCAACCGTGGCAGCACCGGTGGCCGCCCGCCCGCGTTCGACCCGGTCCGCTACCGCGACCGCAACGCCGTCGAACGTGGCATTAACCAGCTCAAACAACACCGCGCCGTCGCCACGCGCTTCGACAAGCTCGCCGTGCGCTACCTGGCTACTATCCATATCGCCGCCATCAACCAATGGCTACGACACCAATGAAAGCCGAACAACCCTCTCTCTCAATCGACTTCGAGGCAGACCCTCGCTGCCGCTGATCGCGTGCTACACCTGGGCCAGCAGGCGGGCGCGGAGATCATCGGGCAGACCGGCAGTGGCCAGCGCCTCGGCGCGCCGACCGTGCATCCACAGCCAGCAGGCGAAGTTGTCCGCGATCGGCTTCAGTCGCGGGTGTAGTTCCGCCGGCAACGTCCCCTCGGCTGTGACACAGGTCATCGGTTCCCAGCACACCCTGCGAATAGTCTCGGCTATGCCGACGAACGACTCCGGGTTCACGGCGGCGATGTCGAAGTATTTCTGGTGGACTCCGCTCGATGCTTTGCGGGTGTCGACGGTGAACAGCGCATTGTTGCGGCCGATTCCGGTCGCCTTGATCCACTTCGCGAGCGCCTGGCTGCTGATGTGCGATACGACCTCCAGACCGACCTGCTGACCAGCCACGTTCGACCGCGACGACCACATCGCCATTTCCAATGTCAGATCGCCGCGCCGCTGTTCCATGCGCGGGCGCGAACGCAGATAACGAATCCCCTCAGGGGCAAAGTAGCGCGCCAACTCGTCGCACACCGCGTGGAAGACGATCTTCGGTGCCGTGTGAGGAGACAGTATGCGAAGTGGACTGTCGTCCGCGAAGGTCCAAGACATCGCTATTCAAGCTATCAGGTCGGCTTCGCTGGTGTCGGAGCCATTAGTTAATGGCGGCGATGTGAATAGTGGCCAGAATGGCTCCGACGCCATGTAGGCGAGCCGAACAGCCCGCCCTCGCTCGACTTTGACACAGACCCTAGTTGTAGCGCCGACAGTCATAGGAATGCGCCGAGGATTCGGGCCGGATCATCGACGGAGATCGAATCAATTCTCCGGTGCGACTCCATGCCCGAAACCCGGCGCCAGAATCTTGTGCTCGATGAACGCGCTCAGCCGCGCAATCCCGCGCCGGATGTCCGCCACGTCGAGGTAGCTACAGGACAAACGCAGCCGGTGGCTGCCGGTGCCGTCCAGGTAGAACTGGTCCATCGGAGTCCACAACACGCCGTACTCGGAGGCTGATATCTCCAAGAGCGCAAGGTCTGCCGGCACGGGGAGCCGCACGACGACGAAGAAGCCGCCGACCGGTCGATTCCATTCGATCTCAGCCCAGTTTTTCGACCCGGCATCGAGCGCGGTCAACAGGCAGTCCAGGTTGCGCTGGTAGCGTGCGGCTTTGAGGCGGTTCTGCTGGGTGAAAGTGCCGCCGTCCGCCATCAGCATCCCACCGACGACCGCCTGTGCGAGCGGGGCGGTGTTCACAGTGACCATGCTTTTCAACGCGGCGATCTCATCGGCGAGCGACCCACCATCGTCTACCTCCTGACCTGCGATCACATATCCGACGCGAGCGCCAGGGAAACAGGTCTTGGCGAAAGTGCCGACGTGGATCACGCGTTCGTGGGTGTCCAAGGCTTTCAGCGACGGCAGCACCTGGTGACCGAGCGCGGTGAATCCGTACGGATTGTCCTCCAGGATGAGGAAGTCGGCGTGCTCGGCGAGTTCGATCAGCCGATGCCTGGTGGACACCGGCATCCGGCTGCCGCCTGGGTTCGCGAAGTCCGGCGCTGTGTAGCACACCCGTATGGGCTGCCTGGCCTGTCCCGCGATAGAGCACGTGTCGGCAAGTCGGTCGATATCGATGCCGTTCGATGATTCGGGTATCGGAACGACAGGGATGTCCAGCAGCCGCGCCGCACCGACGATGCCGGGATAGCAGGGATTGGCGACCGCGACGGCGCCCCGCGTCGACGGAGTGAACAGCGCGCGCAGCACCAGGAATAACGCCTCCTGCGCGCCGACAGTGATCACGATCTCGGACGGTCCGGCCGTGATTCCTTCGTCACGGCGCAAGGTCTCGGCCACGATGTCGTTGATGATGCCGCGGCTCGGGCCGTATTCGAACAGCAGCCGCCGGGCTCGTTCGTTGCTATAGCCCTTGTCCTGCCTCAGATGGGCGAGGAAGCGTTCTATATAGCTGTGGGGATCGAGAGTGGTGAAGAACTCGGGGTGCGGGGCGCCCGGAGCGAACGAGATGGCCTCGGGGTACCGCGACATGATCTCGTTGAGAAAGCTCACCGAGCCGAGAACGGGATCGGCGAGCGACCCGTGCAGCGTGCTACGTGCCAACCGCACGGTTGCCTCCCACTTGTTTTCGCCGACGTGATTCCTGCCAGCGTCGCTCGACGTTGCCGAGCACATCGGGGCTGTACATGCGCTCCGCCTGCACTATCGCGAATTCGGCCAGGTACCGTCGGTAGAGGTCGACAGGCTCTTCCGCGAGGATCAACATTCGCCGATTGGCGACTACGGCAGGCTGTGACAATTCCGCTACCGCGGCCGTGATCGCAGCGTCCATTTCCTCCGCCGGGACCACCTCGTCGCAGATCAGCTCGGCTGCTCGGTCGGTCGCCGCTATCCGCAAGCCGCTCAGAATGATTCGCCGGGACATTCGGCTTCCGACCGCTCTCGACAGGCGAAGGTTGGCGAGGCCGGGAACGATGCCCTCCTCGGCGGCCGGGAGACTGAAGAACGCGCCTTCCTCTGCGATCACCCGATCCAGTACCAGGAGCAACTGCATGCCGCCACCGATGGCGAAGGCGTCGACGGCACCGATCCACGGTTTCTCCGGCTGCCTGGCCACCACCGGGGCGGCGCGGGCATCGGTGAACAAGCCGCGCATGATCTTGTTGATGAAGCCGAGTTCCCGACCGAGCAGGAATTCCACGAACGAGATCCTGCCGTTGCGCAGGTCGGTGAGATTCATGCCCGCGCTGAAGACTCGTTTGCCTTGATATCGCGGGGAGCCGCTCGGGCCGCCGCGTAGGACGCCGACGCGCACCTCGTCGTCGAGCAGCGCGAGGTCCACCGCTGTTTCAGTGTCGGTCACGAGCTGATCGTTCTCGGCGTTGAGCGGGTGACCATCACGAAATGTCAGGTAAGCGGCGTGCCCGACCCGTTCGACCGCGACCGAGGACAACTCGATCTTGCCGGTGCGGCGAAAAATGTCGAGTACTTCGATCGCCGGTGCGGTCGGCATCCTCATCGCGTCGATCAGGTGGGAGCCCGAACGGGGGGATCGCAGTATCGCCGCGCAGAAGATCGCCTGGTCGATCTCGCGCCCATCGCGTTCGGCCTGAATGCGGCCGCGTTCGTCGGCGATGCTCGTCGCGGTCGGCACCAGGCCTGGGAAGCGTTCTGCTGCGGCGTGAACCAGTTCCGGCAGGCGTCGATGACGGGCGAGGCCGCTGGTCAGCACGCTGTATACCGCGTCCGCGTGCCTGGCCAGGAACGCTCGGCGCGCCGTCCTGGCCGCGGCGAAGGCCTGATCCACCGAACGTTGCGCACCGGCGTCGCGATCGATTCTCGAGGGGTAGCGTGCGACTACGTCCTCGCAGCGTGCGGTGTACTTCGCCAGACTTGTCGCATCGAGGTCCAGGTCACCGACGAAGTCGGGACCGGCTTGCGGGTCAATCATTGTGACGCCTCAGCTCGCGGTCACAGGCAGCCAGATGCACACCGAGCGCATCGTCGAATTCGGCGGAGACGGCTTCGCTGAGCAATTGCCTGTGTACCGCTAGCGCGGACCTGGAAAGCCGACGCGCGCCCAGTATCACGCGCTCGGCGACTGCCTCGGGCTCGGGAGTCAGCTCGTCGAGCAGACCGAGTTCGACGGCTTCGTTCGCGCTGAGTGTTCCGCCGCGAACCACGAGTCGTCGGACATGGCCCGCGCCTGCCTGTCGCACCAGACGGTAGAGCCCCATACCCGGCCACACGTGCCCGTCATCGGCTGTGAACGTCAATCGAGCCTCGGGTGTGCCGATCCGATAGTCGGTGGCGAGCAGGATATCCGAACCGGGGCCGCTGCACATAGATTTTGTGACCACCACGCTCAGCGCATTCGATTGCTCGAGCCGTCGGACGGCTCGCTCCCACCGCCGGACCTCCTCGACACTTGCCGTGAGAGGAACGGGCAGCCGCGTCGGTGCCGGATCATCGAGGATGAAGAGCACCGTGGCCAAGTGTGCCTCGGCAGCCAGCCGGTCGGAAGCGGCGACCAGTTGCGCGGTGAGCTCGCCTAGCGGTTTCGTCTGGTCGACTGGAATCGTCAACGTCGTCGCGCTGAACGCTGTTGCCACGCCATTTTCCTCGAGAGATCGAATTACGTCCACCCGGTGCCCTTCGGTCTTCGTCCGTCACCACTGAATCAGAGCCATCTCGATCGAGGTCCCAGGACCCATCGTCATCAACACACCGAACTCGTCGGCGGTCGCGGTGTTCTCATTGCATAATTTTTCGAGCGAAAACAGAAACGATCCGCTCGACAGATTGCCGTGGTCGCGTAGGACGCCGGTGGTATGTCGCAGGTCGAACCGGCTGAGTCCCAGGTTCAGTCGGATCGAATCGATGACCTTCTTACCGCCGGAGTGCACGATCCAGTGCGTGATGTCGGAGCGACGTAGGGCGAATTCAGTGAGCAGCCGATCCACGCTCGGTTCCGCGTGCGCGCCGATCACGTAGGGGATGTCCGGATCCAGGTAGAAACTGAACTTTCCGTGACTGTCGTCCCAGTCGTAGCGCATCGCGTGGATCGCCTCGGGAATCATCGTGCTGGAGAATCCGAGAATCGAGGGTGCTGAGTTGTTTTCCTGGGTCGGTCGGGCAATGACGGCGACGGCGGCGGCGCCATCGCCGAAGAGGCTGTTGACGACGGCGGACCGCAACGTGCCGTCGTGCAGGTAGGCGGCGGACGATACCTCCACGCAGACCATCACCGCCAGCTCACCGGGATGGGCTCGGGCCCAGGCGGATACCGAGGCGAGTGCGTTGAGACCGGCGTTGCAGCCCATGCCGACCACGTCCAGTCGGTGGCAGTGGCGATCGATGGGCAGATCGTGGACAAGCCAGGCCGCTAAACCTGGGGTGAGAAAGCCGGTGCTGGTCACACAGCACAGGTGCCGGATGTCCTCCGCTGCCGCGCCGACCTTTTGCAGGCAGGCCAGGAGTGCGTGACGCCCCAACTCGGTACCGGCTGTTCGATGCTTCTCGAGTAGCTGGCGCTGAGTCTCCTCGGTAAAGCCGCCATGGGTATGCGTCGGCGGCAAGGTTAAATTTCGTCGTTCGATCGCGCCGTTGAGAAACAGAGAACGCACACGTGAGTCGGTGATGCCGAAGCTGTCGAGCAATTCTTGTTGAGAGTAGGAGGTGGGCGGAACCGCTGTTCCGACGCCGAAAATTCGCGCAGATGGACTCACCGATTCACGCTCCCTGCCCGTTGCGCGAGGTCCACTGTGTATAACATCCATTCCCCTGAATCACACCTCGGACCCGGCCGGAATCAGCCGATAGTCGCTCGGGCAGCGTAGCCCGATCGGGCAATTCGGGGCGGCGTGGTCTGCCCACTGTTGGGACGCTCGATCGGGCCGGGTCCGGCCGCGGATCGGTGAACTCGGGTCAGGGATGGTCTTGATGGTCGTCCGGCAGCGCTTCTTGCCAGCGTGGTTCGCGCTTCTCGCGGAACGCGAGTCGGCCTTCGATCGGATCCTGGCTGGCCGCGCGGCGTTCTTCCCAGCGGTAACGGGTGGCGAACGCGGCCTCCAGGGGCCTGCCTTCGGCTCTTGTGGCAGCCTCCTTGATGGCGCGAACGGACAACGGCGAGCACCGCACGATATCCGCGATCCAGCCTGCGACGCAGGCATCGAGTTCATCCGGTGGCACAACGTCATTGATGAGTCCCAGCCCGAACGCGCGCGGTGCGGCGAGTGACCGACCGCTCATCAGCAACCCCATCGCGGTATGCCACGGGAGCTGCCGGGACAGCCGGAATACGCCACCGGCACCTGGTACCAGGCCAAGGGTGGCTTCCGGCAGGCCGAACACTGCATCGGTGCTGGCCACGATGATGTCGCAAGCCAGGGCCAATTCGAAGCCGCCACCGAGGGCGTATCCGCGCACCTTGGCGATGATCGGTTTCGACAGCTCGAAGCGCTCGGTCAGGCGCGGCCAGCCCGGCTTACCGTAGCTGCCGAATGTGGTAGGTGTGTTCGCCCCCGACTCTTTCAAATCTTGTCCCACGGAAAAAGCGCGGTCGCCGGTGCCGGACAGGACGGCAACCCGAGTCTCGGGGTCCGCTTCGAAATCATTCCAGACCACGCTCAATTCTTCATGCATTTTCGAATTCATCGCGTTCAGGACTTCGGGTCTCCGCATAGTTATGTGCGCAACTCGGGAAGTTTTTCTGTAGCTGATGGTCTGGAAATCCATGGCGACATTATATTGCTCCCGCGTCGGTCGGCAACCTATGCGATACTCGGGCCATCGAGGTCGATCAGGTGCTGGTTGCGACGAGGCGGATCCGGTATCGGTGTGTCGAACTGCCCGGCTCGCGGCTGATCGCCTCGACGGTTTCTGGGTATATCGCTTTTGTTGTACGCCGTAATCAGGCTTCGGTGGATATTCACATGAATGTACCCGAAGCTGCGACCGCAATCATTGCCGGAAGCGAAGCGTATGCAGCTTGAAGCCTTTGGCAACTGTGCGGAGCAGCGGAAATCCATGCACGTCACGAACGTTGCATTCCTGGCAGCCACAACCACCCGTACCTCCAACCGTTCATGCGCTCACCCAGCTCGAGCGTCGGAAGCTGGGTGAACGTGGAAGAGTGGGAAAAACCAGTCCGCCACCTCCCCGGTGATTGACCGGCGCCCGGTGGTGGGGGAGGGTGGAGCGATGGCGGGAGGCGAGCTGTGTCACGGGGTCGAACTGTCCAATCTCGATCAGCCGTTGTTCGACGAGGCCGGGGCGAGCAAACGGGATCTGGTGGACTATCTGGAGTTCGCCGGGGAACGGTTGCTGCGGGTGCTGCGCGGACGGCCGCTCTCGGTGGTGCGGGTGCGGCCGGGGCAGGAGCCGTTCATGCAGAAGAATCTCCCGAAGTACACGCCGGAGTGGGTGGCGCGGACGAAAGTCTGGGCGGAGAGCTCGCGGCGGGAGATCACTTACGCTCTCTGTGACGACTTGCGGACCCTGATCTGGTTCGGCAATCAGCGGGCGGTGGAATACCACCCGACTCTGTTCCTCGCGGAATCCGTGCCGGAACCCACACATCTCGTGCTCGATCTCGATCCCTCACCGGGGCAGACCTTCGCCGACGCCGTGGCAGGTGCCCGGCTGATCCGGGAAGCTCTGGCTGCGGACGGGTTGTCCGGGGCGGTGAAGACGAGTGGTTCCAAGGGTTTACATGTGTTCGTGCCGGTGGTCCCGGGGATGGATGTCGAGGACGCGGCCGCGGCGACGCGTGCCGTGGCGGCGCGAGCCGAGCGGATCGATCCGTCGGTCGGCACGACGGCGTTCATCCGGGAGGACCGTCACGGCAAGGTCTTTCTCGACGCCACCCGTGCGGGTGGCGCCACCGTGGCCGCCGCCTACAGTCCGCGTATCCGTCCGGGCGTCACCGTGTCGTTCCCGCTGCGCTGGTCGGACCTCGACGAGGTGACGCCGGCTGATTTCACTGTGCGGACCGTACCGGACCTGCTCGGCGACAACGATCCATGGCAGTCGGAGATGCCTGCCCCGCAGCAGCTTCCTCCGGATCTGGTCGAGGAGGGACACACGATCCCAGTGGCCCGGGTGCAGGCCATGCACGAGGGCAAACGACGTGCCAGGGCGCGGCGGAGCGAATGATCTGTGCGGGATCGAACGACGGTGCGCCCGCACCTGCCCGCGCGAACGCCGACGCCGGGCCGCTCACCCGACGCTGAGCTGACTGAGCGCCTTGGTGGTTCCGGCGCGCGAATATCACGCAAGGCAGATCAGGAACGCTGAAACGTTCACGGCGGGCGGGAGGATCAAAGGCAAGCATGGTGGGGCCGAGAATCCGGCCATGGCTTCGTGTCGTTGCTCCGTTGCCGGAGCGAGCACCGGTTCGGCCGTGGCGGTGCCCGAACCGATGGCGATCCCGAGGGCGAGCGCCAGGGCTGACGTCGTCGCACGCAACTTGGTCATAACGAGCCTCGCTGTCGTCGGTGCCGGGGTCTGTCCCCGGCGGATTGGGCTGCTGATTGATACTTCGGCCGCCGGTTCTCGCTCCGGCGGCGGCGCGGGGATACGGACCCGCTGTCATCGATTACCTCGCTGTCGAAGGCGTTTCGCAAGGGTCTGTTCCGAGAGTGGGCACCCCTCGGAGCGGTCGATGGGCCGAACGCGGACTCGATGACGAGGTCAGCTTCCAAGTTATTCTCGCGTGCAGAGTGTCTCGATGATAGAGAGACTCGGAGCGAGGGAGCCGCGATGGCGGAACCGGGCACGCGCGAGCAGACGTTAGGTGCGCTGCGGGACGAGATGCGCAGGCATACGACCCAGACGGTGGTGCTCCATTCGGCGGTCGAACTCGTGGCGGTCCGGGCCGAGGTGGCGGTGGCACCGTTGTTCGGCGAACTCGCGGCGCTGGACGGAGGTCTGCCGGAGGACGACGCCACACTGCGGACGCTGCTGGCTTTCGTCCGTGACGTCAACGCGGCGCTCGCGCGGGCGACGAGCCAGGTATCCGAGGCGCACACCGGCTGACTCCGCCGCCCGGCGCATCGAATCTCTACTTCCCAAAATGAGAATGAAATTCTCTGCATGGTGCACGCGATGCTGCGCCCAGGCGGCCAGCGACAGGGAAGAGGGTCCAGATGCTGTTCGAGTTCGACGCCGACCAGCGACTATTGCGCGAAACGGCGCGTGAGGTCACGGCGAAGCAGGTCCCACCCACTCTGATTCGCGACATCATCGACAAGGATCTCGAACCCGGCTCCTTGTGGCAGACCTACGTCGACATCGGCTGGACCGAGCTGACGGATCCTGCCCCGAGTGTCGAACTGGCCATTGTGCTCGAACAACTCGGCTGTGCCACCGACCCCACCCCTTTTCTGGCGTCGATGTCCCACTCGTCCCGGATGCGGGGAGGATCGAGAGTCCGTGCACGGCGGTCTATTCCGGCGTCGTCGCCCGGCCTGACGGCCGCGGATGGCGTTTGGACGGCACCGCCCACCACGTTCTCGACGGTGACCGGGCGGAGCGTTTCGCCGCGGTCACCGATGCCGGTGTGTTCGTCGTGCCTGCCGAGGCGGTGACCGCGAGCCGGGTTTCGGTATTCGATCCGGTGCTGCACGTCGCGGAGGTTCGTTTCGCGGGCGTGCGGGTCACCGGTGGCGACCGAAGCGCGGCCGTCGCCAATTCGACGCGATCATCGGGTCGTTCCAGGCCGTGCAACACAAAGCCGCCGACATGCACATCGCGATCGAGCGGGCCCGCGCGCTGGGGTATTTCGCCGCATTGTGCCTGGCAGAGGACGATTCGCGACGCCGGATGGCGGCGTCCATGGCCAAGGCCTCGGCGGCGAGTGCCAGGCGCTGGGTTTCCGCCACGGCATCCAGCTGTTCGGTGCCATGGGTTTCACCTGGGAGAACGACCTACAGTTCGCGCTCAAGCGGGCCAAGGCCGGCGAGCTGATGCTCGGCGGCGCGGCCGAGCATCGGGCGCTCATCGCCGAGGAGTACCGTGCAGCTCACCTTTGATTCCGACGTCGAGGCCTTCCGCGCCGAATTCGTCGCCTTTCTCACCGAACACCTGCCGACCGAGGCCGTCGAACGCTCCCGGTCCGGCGCGCGTGTGCCGGAATGGGCGCGGCGCTGGCAGCGCCTGCTGTTCGACAACGGCTGGCTGCTCCCGGCGAATCCGCCGGAGTTCGGCGGCCGCAACGCCACGGTGCTGCAGCAGTACGTGCACCTGGAGGAGCTGTCCAAGCGGCGGATCTACCACAGTTTCAATCCGCAGGGCGTCGGGATCGTCGCGGCCTCGCTGCTGTCGTTCGGCACCCAGGAGCAGAAGTGCCGCTGGGCGGTGCCGATCCTGCGGGCGGAGATCACCCGCCGCGCTGGGAATGAGCGAGCCGGGCGCGGGTTCGGATCTGGCCGGGTTGCGCACCCGCGCGGTGCGCGACGGCGAGGAGTACGTGGTGGACGGGCAGAAGGTGTGGACCTCCGGCGCCCACGACGCCGACGTTCTGCTGACCTTCGTCCGTACCGATCCGGCGGCCCCGAAGCATCGGGGAATCAGCGTCCTGCTGATTCCCACCGACCTGCCGGGGGTGACGAGACGACCGTTCCCCTCGGTGTGCTCGCCGGACGACCTCGACTTCAACGAGGTCTACTTCGAAGGCGTCCGGGTGCCCGCGGAGAACCTGGTCGGCGCGCCGAATCAGGGCTGGTCGGTGGCCACCGGCTCGCTTCGTCACGAACGCACGCTGCTGTGGCTGGGGTATGCCGACCGGCTCGAGGATCTGCTCGGAGACTTCCGGCCGCGCAGCGTGCTCGACCGCGACGCGTACGCGAAGCTGGTCATGGACGCGCACGCCCTGTCCGGTGGCGCTGATCAGGGACATCGCCGAGCGTGGCGCGGATTCCGCCCTACTGTGGAATGTCTATCTCGACCAAGGATGGACCTCGCTCACCGATCCGTGCGAGATGGTGGAGCTGACCATCGTGCTGGAGGAACTGGGGCGGGTCACCGATCCGACCCCGTACCTGGCCACGATGACCCACTACGCGCCACCGGCTGGTGACGCGCAGCGCCACCGCCGCGACCGCGGTGTTCGAGGGCGTATCGGCTCGCCGCGACGGCTCTGAGTGGATCCTGAGCGGCACCGCTCAGGTGCTCGACGGCGACCGAGCCGAGCGGTTGGCGGTCGCCACCGGCGCCGGAGTGTTCGTGTTGCCCGCCGCCCGGGTCACCGCGCGCCGGGTCGCGGTCTTCGATCCGCTCCTGCACGTCGCTCGGCGGGAAATCGCGCCAGCAAGGTGGCTGCGGCATTACGAGATCGCTCCCCATCCGAGCCCGGTGCCGAGGGCTCGGACCGATTCGTGGTCCAAGGTGGTCGCCAGCACCGCACGATCGCGAGATCGCGGGGAGACCCGTCCGGGCGGGCGAGGGCCTGATCTTCGACCTCGCTCCGGCCAACTTGGGACGAGAAGGCATGGGAGCAGCCGGACAGGCTGGATCTGCGCAGGCCCGCCGCCCAGCACCTCCGGTTCGGTTTCGGCCCGCACCAGTGCGTCGGGCAGCAACTGGCCAGGGCCGAATTGCAGATCATGTTCCAGACGCTGGTTCGGCGGATTCCCTCCCTGCGCTTGGCGATCCCGTTCGAGGAAATGCAATTCAAGCACGACCGCCTCGCTTACGGGGTGTACGAGCTGCCAGTGAGCTGGTAGGGCTTCGCGCCGCGTATCGGGGGAGGCGCTGTGTGCTACTCGTAGCTCGTCTCGATGTCCGGCACGCGATCAGCACCCGCCGGGCAGCCGCCGCATGCGCACCCGGCTGCCCGGTGTTCGTTCATCGGATGGACGCCCGACGCACAGTTCTGACACCACGTAGGTTCATATACAGTAATCGTGTTACTCTGCTGTCGTCCGTCAGCTGTGACGAGCCTCATGCTCCGCAGCTTTCGCGACTCGGATCACTCCGGCGAAGGGGCCGGGTGGAAGTCATGGAGAGTCATCGATGCAGCGACAGCATGGACAGTCTCGGTCGAGGTGGCGGCGGTGGGCCGTTCCGGTGGCGGCGGCGGTGGCCGTGGCCTGCGCCACCGCGGTAGCCGTGGTGGGGGTGGATACCAGGGAGGCGGCGGCCGCCCCGGTCAGCGATTTCTATCTCCCGCCCGCCCAGATTCCGTCGGAGCCGGGGGCGATCATCAAGACCGCGCCGATGGCGCTGTTCGCGACCGTGCCCACGGACAAGGGGTGGCCGGGCAAGGCGCAGCACGTCATGTACACCTCGCGGCTGCAGGACGGCTCCCCGGTCGCGGTGACCGGGACGTTCATCGACGCCACCGGCCCGTGGCAGGGTCCGGGCCCGCGCCCGACGGTGGTCATCGGTCCCGGCACCTCCGGTCAGGGTGATCGCTGCGCGATGTCGGTGGCGTTCTCCACCGGAATGACGGTGTTCACCGACCCGTCGCCGGGGCTTTCGGCGAACCAGGAACTCCCGGCCTCGGCGGTGTGGAGCGGGTTGGGCGCCCGTGTCCTGGTGACCGACTACATCGGTTTGGGCACACCGGGCATTCACACTTACGCCAATCGGATCGAAGCCGCGCACGCCGTTCTCGACGGGGTTCGCGCGGCGCACAAACTCGCGGGCGCCGCACCCGAGACGCCAGTGGTGTTGTGGGGCTACTCCCAGGGTGGCGGTGCGACGGCGGCCGCGGCCGAGATGCAAACGGAGTATGCGCCGGAGTTGAATCTCAAGGGCACCTGGGCGGGTGGGCCGGTCGCGGATCTCGCCGCGATCCTCGAACGCATCGACGGCGCTCTCATCGGCGGCGCCATCGGATTCGCCATCAACGGTCTGCTCGCGCGCTACCCCGAACTGCACAAGGCCCTGGACCGGGTGACCAGTCCCGCAGGACGCGCCATGCTCGAAACCCTCAGCAACGCATGCATCGGCGACATCATCACCCGCCATCCCTTCCTGAAGACCAACTCGCTGACCAACGACGGCCGCTCGCTCACCGAACATCTCGCGGAGCTGCCCGAGGCCGCTCCCGCCCTGGCCGAACTGCGCATCGGCAACCTGACCCCGGCCACGCCGGTTCTGATCACCAGCGGTCTCAACGACGACACCGTCCCTTACGGCCAGGCCCGCCGGCTCGCCGAAGACTGGTGTGCCGAAGGCGCCACGGTCACCTTCCGCACCAACGAGCTGCCACCGATCCTGCCCGGCACGACCATCCCGAACCATTTCGGACCGGAGATGATCGACGGCTTCGGCCCCGACAACGCGATCACCTACCTGCTCGATCGCCTCGCAGGCAAGCCCGTCTCCGGCTGCACCTTCGACTGAATCCGCCTGCGCAGAGCGCGGTCGGGCCCCGAAACGCTGGGCCCGACCGCGCTTTCGCGCGTCTTGGCCTTTCGTCCCAGACGATTTCGTGCCCCTTCGTGCCGACCCGAGAGCTCCGGGTGCCCCACCAACGCGCACAGGTCGAACCACTGCTGCGCGGTGCCGCATCCCACCGCCACCAAGCCGTCGGACGCGGTGGCGACACCCGAGACGCTGCGCCGTCGTTCCGTACGGAAGGGGCGGCCGAGGGCGTCGAAGAACGAGACCGGGAAATAGGTGAGCCCGAGGACCTGGGTCTCCAGCACGGACAGATCGTGAATGATCGTGCTCGAGGTCGGTGATCGGTTCGAGATCGCCATGCCGAGTGCGTTGGTGGCCGGCGTTGCGGTTTGGGTCGAGTCGATCGACCAGCCGACCACCCGCCGTGAATGGGTGTCGAGCACGACCGCGCAGCAAACCTTACTTTCCCGGGTGTAGTGCTCGGTGTGAGCGCAACCGCCATTCCGTGCGGTAGCGGGTGGGCTGTAGCGGACTGATGGTGTTCCAGGTGAACACCGCGGTCCCGTCGCCGTTGCGGCGGGCCGGTGGGGTGGCGATGGGGCGGGCGTCGGCAGTCGGAGAGGTTTCGATGCCCATACCAGGGCGGCCGGGAACGCCGACTGCACTTCGACGCGGGCGGTGGGCAGCCCGGTCGCGCGCTGGAACCAGCGACACACTTGCGTGGCGAACGCATCCGAACCCCACAGATCGTCAGCAGGTGATCAATATCGCCGACCGTGGCGACGCGACTCACGAGCTGAACCGGAGGCCAGCCATCGGGATAAGGGAAGCGACTTCGTTCCAATCGCTGAGCCCCATCTCGATCGACAGCGGGCGGGAAATGCAGCTGCACGGTGCGGGTGACGGGCAACCTCACCATGCTGCTCCGGACGCTCGACCTCAACAGACCCCGTATCGGGGCGGCCCGAAAGTTGTCGTTGCTCCGGTCCTCGCCGGAGGCGTCGACGATCTCGGTACACCGCGACGAAGCCCGGCGACCGGGTGGAGGCGGCGTCATCCGTCGGATGGTTCATCTGCCTCCGCCTCCTACTTCTCGAAGGGGGCAGATTCGCACTCGCCGGATCGCCTCCGAACTGAATATCGACGCGTCGGCCGCTCGAATATGTCAAGGGGGGTTGCGTTGTCAGTCAGGCAACGACGGAGCAGCTGCCAGCGGTCGTTGTCGGATGGCAATTCCGCAGGGTGCTGCCACGGCATGTCGGGGGTAAGAGGTTGCGGGTCGGGCACTCGTCGGTCCACTTCAGCCTGTATCGCAGCGATCTGGCCCACCGCCGAAAGTTTCCGTTACGCCGCGGTACATTGAGCCGACAAGTAACGGTACGTTAAATGGGTGTGTCAACGGTGACGTAACCGATTTGTAACCTGACATTTCAGGGGCGCGAGGTGAAGTCGCATGCGACAGTTCTTGCCAAAGCTCGATCCGGACTTCCGTCTTCGCGTGTGCGAGGTACTGGATCCGATGCGCTGGTCGCCGCAGGCCGTCCGTCAACGATGTCGGATCTGGGTCATCGCCACCCGTTCAGGACGCATCACCGTCCGCCTCGTCGCCGGCTTACTGATTCTGCTGGTGATCCTGCTTTTGCCGGGCGGTGCTGCCGTCGGCCGAACGGACACGGCTACCGGCGGTAGGAGCACGTCCGCGATCGACGGAGTGGCGTGGACGAATGTCCGCGATTCGTCTGGAATTCCGTTGTCGCACTATCTGTTCGCCACCGAAGGCGGCATTCTCAACCCGCGAGACGCGGTGCTTGGAAGCGTGCTGGACCTGCTATTCACGGTATTCATAGTCGTCGTGATCAGTGCTATCTGGCTGACCGGCTTCGCGGTGAGCTTTCGCTGGCTCGACTGGCTCGGCACCCCGTTGAACGCACTCGCCGACGGCCTGCGGGATCAAATCGCTACCCCGATCATGATGACCGTGGCGGCCTCGATCGGCGCATTCTTCGTGGCATTGTTCGTCGTTCGCGGGTACTACGCCAAGGCTGCACTACAGGTGGTCTGCATGCTGGTGGTTGCCGTCGTCGGCGTCGGTTATCTGGCGCACCCGCTGGCCGCTGCGCTGTCGTCGAACGGCCTGCTGGCCCAGACGCGCGACGTAGGGATCTCGGTCGCTGCGGGGCTCAGCGGCGACTCCAGCCCGGACCCGAGAGTCATTGTCGCGGACTTGAACGGCACCTTGGCCGACAATTTCGCTCGACGTCCGTTGCAGATATGGAATTTCGGTCATGTCATCGACGATTCGCCGAGATGTCGCGCGGCCTGGTCGTCCGGAATCCTGGCGGGCAGTGAATCGGAGGTCGCGCGCGGGATGCGCGACTGCGGGGACGCTTACGCCCACGCCAAGATCACGAATCCGAGCGCGGGACAGGTCGGCACCGGGCTGATACTTCTTACTTTCGGCACAATCCTCTTGCTGTTCATGTCCTACCTTTCGATCAAGATCTTCCTCGCCGCACTCTCGTCGATCTTCCACGCGATCCTCGCCATTTTCGGTTTCGCCGCGGGGGGGTTTATATACGGCCCTACTCAGGCATTCCTGGTGCGCAACCTGGTCGACATGGTCGGCGATGCCGGGGCTCTGGTGGTCTACACCACCTACCTCGGTTGCTACGCCCTTGTACTGGACCATGTCTTCAGATCGGCGCCGGACAGTGGTATGGCTGTGATCTTCGTCGGTGGGGTCGTGGTGATCGCGGGCTTCGTACTGCTGCGACGCCTCGATCTCCACCTGCTCGGAGGTCAGAGCCGGATCGCCGAAAAGATCCGTGCGGCAATCGAAGGTAGGCCGGCCTCGGCTGGCGGGCCATCCACGGGGATCGGCGAGGCGAGCCTGCGCTATTCGCTGTCACCAGGCCGAGCCTTGGGAACGGCACTACGCGATGTCGCCGAATTCAACGCGAACCCCGTCGCGTCTTTCATGTTCGGCCGCCCATCGCCGCTGACTTACTACTCGAGCCGCATGCAAGATATGAATTACCTGAATTATGAACTGCTTCGAGGAAACGTACCGCAGCGGGCCGCCGGGAGCTGGATGGCGCGACTTACCTTGGGAAAGAATGCGCACGATGCGGCTGCCAGGGCTTCCGTGCACGAATTCGACGGCATCAACGCGCGAAGCGCTGCGGCAGCGATGACGACCATCCTCAACCTCGGTGCCGACCGTGCAGACGCCATGGGCGCCCTCGCCACGGCACATTTTCCCAGCCAGATGCGAAGATGGGCTGCCGAGGCGCATGCCCGGACCATGCAGTCCGCCGAAGACAACCCGATGGAATACGGTCCCTTGAAAAGAGTTGCCGCTGCCTTGGACTTGGCCGAGAATTCCCGGCCGTACGGCGTCGCCGAGCGAAACGCCCACAATGCCCAATTTGCAGAATCCGCAGCTCTGTTCCACCGCCTCACTCCCCGCCCCATGCACAACCGCAGCGATGCAGCTTGGGAATCCGATCCATTGGTCCGGGACACGGTGCGACGAAGCTACGCGACGTTCGATGATTTCCAGCGAGTCGTAACTCCGGAAAGGTTTGCGAAAGCTGATGAGGACACTCGCAGATATATAGCATACCGGCTTTCCCGGGATCTGTTCGAAGCGGGAGAACGCTACTACCGAAACCCGGACGATCAAGCCGTCCGTGAGGAAGCAATGCGGCGCAAGGACAGGGCCGTATATGTCGATCTGCGGCTAGCAGGTACCAATATAGGGCCGTGGACAAACTAATAATCTTCGATGGACTGGGTGATCGCCAAGTGGCAATATTGCAAAAGAATTTGATAGTCTGCCCACATCACCCGTCTCTTCGTGGACGGGCTGTGCTGCACGCTTCCTCAGGATTCCGGCATCGCTGTGCGCGGAGCACGGAACATCCCGTGCGCGAACCTCCCCGGCAAGCGGGCGGCGACCGCGGCACTGTGCAACAGCGACGAGGAATTCCAGCCCCTGGCCGCCGAACAGCCGCTGCTGGGCCCCTATCCGCGCGACCTTGGCCTCGAAGGACAAGGCGTTCCACCGGATTCGCGCTGGGAACCGGGCGCACCAGCACCGGCCGCTCCCGCGTCGGCTCCCGCACCTGCCGGCGCACCATCGATCGGCATCGCGCGATACGACCCGCGGACCGGCAACTACCTCGGCCCGGACGGGCGTCTCTATCAGCAGACCGACCTGGCGTCCAAGGCCGGTCGAACTTGGACGGACATGTTGCCGCACTGACCGCCGAGACCTGAAATCAATTCGCATGACTCCTGGTCGGGGCATGACCGATACTCGACCCACAGGAGTCGATGTCGGAGGTAGGGGACTTGAAGTTGGCGGAGGCGTTGGCGTTGCGCGCGGATTCGGCGCGCCGGATCGAGCAGTTGCGCGCTCGCATCGTGAGCAATGCTCGTTTCCAGGAAGGGGAGGAGCCGGCCGAGGACGCGTCGGCTCTGCTGGCCGAGGCAGACCAGGTGCTCGGTGAGTACGAGACGCTGATCCGGCGCATCAATCGCACCAATGCCTCCGCACGGATCGAAGCCGACGCCACCTTGACCGACGCGTTGGCCCGCCGGGACGCGTTGCGCCTGCGGCACTCTCTGGTGACCGCCGCCGCGGACGCGGCCGCTGGCAAGGGGCAGCCCGGGTACGCGCGTCAGCTGCGCTCGGAACTGAAGATGCTCGCGGCGTTGCCGGTCGCGCAACTGCGCGCGCAGGCCGATCAGCTCGCCAGGGAACTGCGTGAACTCGACGTGCGCATTCAGCGCTCCAACTGGGAGGTCGAACTGCTGGACTGA
The DNA here is from genome assembly GCF_023501985.1 of Nocardia sputi. Taxonomy (NCBI): domain Bacteria; kingdom Bacillati; phylum Actinomycetota; class Actinomycetes; order Mycobacteriales; family Nocardiaceae; genus Nocardia; species Nocardia sputi. The sequence goes on from NZ_JAMFLC010000036.1 coordinate 18,925, forward strand.
CACGAGGAAGTGGAGCAGGTAGTCATCGCGGAGGCGTGCACGCACCCGATGGCCGGCGGGATATTCGGCCACCTCTCCGGCGCACGATGGGCAGTGCGAGGGGTTCGATTCCCCTTCTCACACCGCAGCCCAGCACCGCGCACAAGAGACGGTGCACAGCACACAGCACACCACCATGTGCAGATCCGTGACGACGAGGGCGGGTACGGGGCACTCCACCGCGCGTCATTCCCAGAGTTCGCCACACGGCAGCGGAGGCAGGTCGGGGCGGACGTCGTCGTCGACGGTGATGACGAATCCGCCGTGGGCGCCCAGCTCGGCGGCGAGGTCCGCGATCTGTTCGGCGCACGCCTGGAAATCCAGTGAGATGCCGCCGGTTTCGATGTGGATGTGCCGGATGCGGCGGGGCGTCCGCGCGACCGCTTCCCGACGCGGACGTCCCGCGAGCATCGCCTGGGCGGGCCGGGACATCACGGCGCCGATCGCGCGGAGCGTCTACGGAGCAAGAGGGCGAACATCTTGATGACGCCGTTGTAACTCAACCCCACGGGTCCGAGCTTGACCTTGATCTTGCCGTGGAAGTCGTCGCCCTCGCGGGAGGTGATGGCGGCGCCGGGGACGCAAGGGGCGAGGCGTTCCAGATCGAGCAGTACCTGCCATGCCTGCGCGGCCGGTACGGGGATGTTGAACGTGTTGTCGAGTTTCATGGCAATCCTTCGGTGCTCACGCCTGCCCCGCGGTCGGCGTCTCGGCGTTCAGCGAATCGGCGGCGGCGCGGACCGCTCGGACGATGCCCTGGTACCCGGTGCACCGGCACAGGTTGCCGGAGATGGCCTCGCGGATCTGGGTCTCGGTCGGGTCGGGGTTCTCGCGCAGGAAAGCGGTGGCGGACACGATGAAGCCGGGGGTGCAGAATCCGCACTGCAGGCCGTGGTGATCCCGGAATGCCGCCTGCACCGGGGAGAGTTCGCCGTCGGGTCCGGCGATGCCCTCGACGGTGGTGAGCTCTGCGCCGTCGGCCTGCACGGCGAACACCAGGCAGGCGCGCACCGCCTGCCCGTCGAGCATGATCGTGCATGCGCCGTGCTCACACCCGAGATGGGTACCGGTCAGACCTCGCGGGCGCCAGCGCCGGATCGACCTCCGGGGTGCGCATCCAGAACTCGAATTCCGGTGCTGCGGTGCCGAGATCGTCGAGATCCACGCTCGCGCGAGTCTCCCAGGGCAGCAGGTCCCACTCCACCTTGTGCTCCGGGGTCAGCACCGGGGGCGTGGCCGCGATGGTCTGTCGCTGCGGTCCCTGTTCCTCGGCGTGCAACGAGACCGAGGCGGTCGCCACCACGCCCCTGGACTGCTCGGCGATCAGCGACAGCGTGGCGAAGGAGCGGCCCGCGTGATGACAGTGCACCCGATACCGGATCGGCTCGTCGGTGCGGCCTTCGCGGACGAAGACCGTGTGCAGGGACTTGATCGACTTGTCCGGGACGCCGGCGGTGGCCGCGCGGACGAACTGGCCGAGCAATTGGCCGCCGAACACCCGGCTATAGGCCAACCGCAGGTTGCGGCCCTCGAATCGGGCGTCGGCGTCGTCACCGGACGGCGTCGCGGACAAGTCGAGACAGGAGACGAGGTCACTCCACAGATCGGGCATACGCCCGAGTGTAAGCTGGATTCTCGTATAGAAGAACATAATTCTCATCCGCGAGCGAAGCCGTGCGCGCAGAAGTGCCATACTTCCGACGCGGTGATCGGATGCTGCGTCTCGTCGTCGGAGGATCCCGCCGACTGCGCGGTGAACATGACGGTCTGCATGACCATCGCCGCCGTCCGGCGGGTGTTGACCTCGGGGCGCAGTTGCTCGGCTTGCTTGGCCAGATCCATCAATTCGGTGAACAGCGCCAGCATCGGCGCGTGCGCGACCTTCACATGGTCGGGGTGCGAGATCAGCAGTTGCGGCGCGAAATCCGTGAACAGCGGCCGCTGGGCCGACGGATCGGGCCTGCACAGCTCGAACAACAGCTCGACGGTCACTTGGAGCTTGTCCAGTGGGTCGGTCTGGCCGTCGGCGGCGGCGCGCAACTGGTCGGAAGTGCGGCTCAGCGCGTCCTCGAACAGGGCGAGCAGCAGCTCGTGTTTGCCGTCGAATTGCAGGTAGAAGCTACGCAGGGATTGTCGCGAGCGGTCGACGACCTCCTGCACGGTGAAATCCGTGCTGCCCTTCTCGGTGATGATCGCCTGGGCGGCGTCGAGGAACCGCTGCACGCGCTCCTCGGCGCGCAACTTCGCGGTGCGGAGGGAGCGCTCGACGGCGCGCTGCTTCCAGGCCGGTTTCTCGCTCGGGCTGGTCACGGGCGCCTCGGTCCTCGGTCATATGAAGAGAACATGAATGCACTGTATCGGAGAACGGTGTGTCATCGGGTTCTTGGGTCACCGTGTCCGACCTTCTGTTGAGACCATCATTTCCAGTGTCGAGAATGGTATTCTCACAGTCATTCACGCATCGACGCGGGAAGGAGGTGCGCCGCGATGGAACTGACGCCGCTCCCGTCGCCCTGCTTGCACCTCGGCGCGTCATCGTCGCCGGGCCCGCGCCTGGCTTCTCTCGGACTCGAGGAGCTCGATTTGTACATTCGCTATCAAGTCGCAGACCGGATCGCCACCATCACCCTCGACCGGCCCGAAGCGGCCAACGCGCAGAACGGCGAGTTGCTCGACCAACTCGACGCCGCGTGGGTTCGCGCCGCCCAGGACGAGGATGTCGCGGTCATCGTGCTGCGCGCGGAGGGCAAACACTTCTCCTCCGGACACGATCTGAAGGACAAGTCGTGGCCGGACCCGAGCAAGATCACCCTCGACCGCATCTACGGACTGGAGTCGCGCCGGTACCTGGAGTACTCACTGCGCTGGCACAATGTGCCGAAACCGTCCATCGCGGCGGTGCAGGGCCGGTGCATCGCGGGCGGCCTGCTGCTGTGCTGGCCGTGCGACCTCATCGTGGCCGCAGCGGCACAGCGATATCGGGCCACTCCGCGAGCAGGTCCGGCCAGCCGAGTCCGGCCAGAGCAGCGTCGAGATCCCGCCCCGTGGCCGCCACCATGGTCTTGCGCAGCGTCTCGGTGAGCAGGTCCAGTTCCGCCCGGTCCGGAAGGGATTCGGTCACGGTGACTCCTTACCCAGGTCCAGCAGGCGGCGGGCGATGATATTGCGCTGGATCTCCGCGGTTCCGCCGTAGATCGTGGCCGCACGGGAGTAGAGGAACTCGGTGCGCCACGGCGAGTCGGCCAGTTCCACCGCGCCGGGCAACAGATCGCGCGCGGTGTCGAACAGTTGCTGCTCGGCGGCGGCGAGCAGCACCTTGTCGACCGAGGTCTCCGGCCCGAGTCGGGCGCCGTCGGCCAGGCGCCGCTGGGTCGCGTGCGAGCGGCACCGCACCGTGTGCAGCGCCAGGTACGCGGCGCCGAGTTCGGCGTCGTCGGCGATCGTGGTCTGCTCCAGCACTTGGTCCAGCCGGGTGAACAGGTAGGCGATCCGGTGCCAGAAGCAGGTGGAGCGCTCGTAGGGCAGCAGATCCATCGCCACCCGCCACCCGTCGCCGGGCTTGCCCAGCATGCGATCGGCGGGCACCACCACCTCGTCGAAGAAGACTTCGGCGAACTCGTCCACGCCGTGCATGGTGCGCAACGGACGGACGGTGATCCCGGGGGAGTCCATATCCACGAAGAAGGCGGTGATGCCGTCGTGGCCGGGCCCGGTGCGGCGCCAAGGGTGCGGCCTTCGGCTACCTGGGCCACAACCTGCCCCAGGAGCGGCTGACCGTTGCGGTCGGCTCGGTCGCCCAGGCGCGGGCCGCGAGCACCGCGACGGTCGAATACACCAAGCAGCGCAAGGCCTTCGGCATGCCGGTCGTGTCGTTCCAGAACACCGAGTTCGAACTGGCCGCGATGTCCGCGGAAGTCGAAGCGGCGCAGACCATGGTCGACCGGGCGGTGCTCGACCTCGTCGATGGCGCGCTGTCCGGCGCGGACGCCGCCCGCGTCAAACTCTTCTGCACCGAGGTCCAAGCCCGCGTCGTGGACCGTTGCCTGCAACTGTTCGGCGGGTACGGTTACATGATGGAGTACCCGATCGCCCGGTTGTACACCGATGCGCGAGTAGCGCGCATTCTACGCGGGCACCAGCGAGGTCATGAAAATGATCGTGGCACGAGATCTGGGCTTGTCCTGAATCCGCGCGGACGCCTGTGACCGGAAATGCCGGATCGGGCGGTATCGTGGTGGTGTGGCGGACCGGGGGATCGAATTCAAGCCGGATGCGGATGACCCGAAACGGGTGAAATTGAACAAAGGGTTGCCGAAAGGTGTTTCGCGCGCGGAAATCACCTATCGCGTCGAGGGCGGCCTGCGAGGGACGCGTGTGGTGCGCTGTTCCGGAGCGGAGTTCGCGCACCTGCGGACCGCCGTCGACAATGTATACGAAGGCCCCTGGAGCGAACCGCGGCGACTGTCGGTGTCGGAAGCTCGGCACTACATCGATCAGGCGCATCGCCGAATCCAGCTGGCCGAAGACGAGATTCGCCGCCGGCAGGAGGCCGTGGACCTGCGGTGTCCGTGGTGTGAACGGCAACGCGCTTACATCGGAATACTCGGCTTCGTCACCGGACATCCCGGCTTCATGACCGACCACCCGAGCGAGTTGGGGCAGCAGGTCGTCCAGCAGCATGCCTACCGGTGTGATCGGTGCGGCTCCATGATGTTCTTCGCCGACGGTTTCCTGCCTCACCCGTTGCCCGGCCGCAATCCTCGCTGATCGAGATTCCCGATAGTCGCCGCTGCGCGGTTTTCACCCGAAAGGGGTGAATCACGTCCCGACCGGGTATTGGCAGACTGTGCGGTGAGAATAGACAAGCCTCGTCGATTCACTTCTGGTCACTATTCTCCGCGACTCGGTCAGCCGTTCCCGTGTGGAAACGCGGCGGGCGTCGGCGTCGTCCGGCCGGGTTCGCGTTGTCGATTCCTGGCATGCCCACCGCGGACCGAAGGAGCGTCGAATGACCGAGACCGCCAGAATGGTGACCAAGCGGAAGACCGTCGCCTCGCCGTCGCCGTCCCCGGAGCCCGCGGAGCGGAGTTCGCCCGGATGGTACAAGCTGCACAACGATTCCGGCGGCCACATTTCGGTCTATCGACAAGAATGGAACAATCCCAAGGAGCTTTTCGTGTTGGCTCCCGGCGCCACCAGCGCGGAGTACGAGGCCGGTCACGAGATCTACATACTGTTCTCCGAGGCCGGTGAGTGGTCGCCGGTCACTTGGACGAGTTCGGACGGTTCCTTCACCATCACCTATCACGTCAGTGGCTACACCACCTCGAACCAAGTGAACAACGTGAGTTCTTTCGGATAGGTGGGAGGAGTCGGTCTCGAAGTGGCGCAGCCCCGTTGACTACGCTGACGCGGTGTCCCACTCCGTGCCACTGACGAGACTTCTCGATGACGCGGGCTTGCTGTCCCTCGAACACCGGCTCCACCTCGAAGAACTGCTGGGCGTACACGTGTTGGAGGCCGACCTGGAGGGAAGGCGGCTGGAATTCCGCGGCGAGGAGCGCTCCTTCGTGTGCACCGACGTCCATCTGCTCGGTACGGCCGACGCCGATTGGTGGCTGTGGGGCTGGGTGAATCCCTGGGGCTACCCGCGGTCGCTGCTGCATGCCGCGGAGACGGTGCGTGAGTTCGGCTTCCGGTACGGAGTCGCCGAATTGTGTTCGGCGGAACTGCCCGTCGTCCTCGGTGGTGCGGCGCCGGAGCCCGCTCAGGTGGCCGCCCTGATGGCGGACGCCGCGAAGATCGTCTGCGGGCGCTGGAGTTCCTACTGCGGCGTCATCGACGGCGCCTGCGTCGCGTTCCTCGTCGACCATCCGGCGTTCGAGCTGCCCGCCCCGACGGCTTCCGGCCTCGCTCGCGTACTGGCCTACGGTTTCGGTGCGCTGCCGCTGACGGATCACCGGCGTGCCGTGCACAGCTACCTGACCCGGCGCGGCTTGGTCACGGAGTTCCTCGACGACTACCGATGGCTGGAATTCAGCGGCCACGGTGTCGCGGGCGACGTCGAGTTCGACGCTTCCGGCGAGGTCTCGAACCTCGATATCCGCATCGTGATGGATCGGATCGAGGCGCCCTTCGCGCCGAGGAGACAGTCGGCCGAGTCCCACTGACCGTCGCGTCGCGACGCCGACGCCGCGACCCTCCTCAGCGGCGCCGGTCAGTTCGGCGGAAACAGTTGCTCGAACCGGTCGAGGATCTCGGGGAAGGCGATCCGGGCGGTCGCGGCATGGTCGAGGTCGCCCAGATCGCGCAGCGTGGCGTTGCCGCTGTCGAGGGCTCGCAGGCAGTGCTCGGCATTGGCGTAGGGGACGGCGCGGTCGCCGCGGGAGGCGTAGAGATGGACGGGCACGGGAGGAGTCCAGTCGCAGGTCCCGTCGCTGTCGGCGATCGCCCTCGCTGCGGCGCCGGTCGGCTCGGCGGCCAACTCCAGGAAGCGTGGGGTCAGCAGTTGCTTCGGGGTGGCCGCCAGCGACGTCACGATGGTGATCTCGCTGTGGAAGCCGTCGAAGAGTTCTTCGACTTTGTCGGCATACGGTGCTTGGAAGGCTTCCATCGGATCGTCGTAGAGGTGGTGGATCCGGTTCATCGAGGTGATCCAGTAGGAGAGGAACAGGACCGCCGCGCCCGGTACGACCTGCCCTTCGAATGCGGCGGGCGCTTGGACGTGCTGGAGGTCGTAGGGCCCGCTGACCGGGGCCAGCGCGGCGACCCCGAAGCCGGGGATCGCACGGGCGTGCAGTGCCTTGCCCAGCGCCATCGCGGCGTGACCCCCCTGGGAGAAGCCGGTCACCAGGACGTTCCGGTCCAGCTCACGGCGCTGTTGTGTGACCAGGGTATCGGCCGCCCGCAACAGATCACCCGAAGCGCTGACCTCCGACGGCGCATGGGTGTAGGGATGGGGCCCCGCGCCGTTCCCGAGGCCCAAGTAGTCCGGCGCCATCGCGGCATAGCCCGCGGCGGCGAACGCCACCGTACGCAGCCGATCTGGGAGGTTGCGCGTGTCGACCGACGGCGCGTCACTCTTCAGCGTCATGGTCCCGTGCGCGTAGCTGACCGCACGCAATCGCCGGGCCTCGGTTCGAGGCAGCACCACCAGTCCACTGGCGGTGGTCGGCTCGCCCTGCGGAGTGATCGTGCGGTAGTCGACGCGGAAGGCGTCGACGCCGTTTCGGACGGGAGTCCGGATTCCGCCGTCGGCCAACAGTGCCGCGGTCTGGTCCGGCGGCAGACTCAGTACGGGCGTGGTCGACACGATCTCGCCCCGGGCGGGCTGCCGCTCGTGTTCGGTGTCCCCGCACCCGACGGCGGCGCCCAGCAGGACGACCACCACGACCAGGCAGCGCCTCGAACGGTACATCGGTCGATCCTCTCGATGGTCATCGGCTCAGCTCCATCATTGCTCTCGGGGAGCTGTCCTGGGAGAGATCGGTGGCGCCGTGCGATCTGCTCGTTGCCGGGCTCGGCGATCGCCCGGGTCCAAGCGGACGGGAGGGAACCGCCGCCGGTCGAACTCACTTCGATCGCCCGCGCGCGTCGGGTCGCACGGTCTGGTAACTGGGCTGCTCAGCCGCCATAACCGCCGCCGATAAGTAACTGAGCGTTCACGAACATGACGGGGGAATCTACCTGGGCATAGGTGGGATATGTTATTAGCAATTATCAACACGTGTGGTAGCTTCGACCTGATTGCTATCGGAGCTGGGCGGGGTCGTCGGCGCCATCCGGTCAATGATGTCCGGTCAGCGCCGAAACGCCATGGCAACTGATCGAAAGATCTTCCCGAGGAGTGGGCATGGGCACGCTACCGGCCGGTGCGGCGACGGAAATCTACTTCCGTGCGGCGGCCGCGACGTTGGTGGAGGCTGCGACGATCCTGGCGGACTTCGGGTGCTCCCCGGTCGATGCCTCCGGCATCCTCACTCGGTTACGCCGAGTCGAGCACGCGCTGAGCGTGGTGATCGGCAACTTGACCACCACTCTGGAGTCCGGGCCCGGAGCCGCCGAGGCCGCGAGATCGTCCGAACTCGGGGCGGCGCTCGGCCGCGTCGTGGAGCGGACGCGCGCCGCGGCCGCGCTCGCGGACGCCCACGTCATCACGGCGGTACCGGACGAGGTGCTCGAGGTCGTGGTGACGATAGGTCGCTGCGCGCATCTCACCTCCGCCGCACTCGGTGCGTCCGACCAGCCGCTGCTCGGGTCCTATCGCACCCAATTGTTACGGCTGGCGGTACATGCCGAGCGCACCTTCACCCGGTGGTCGCTGTCGCGGCCGACGACCGGCACGGATCGGACGGTCGAACTCGCCGGAGCGCTCATCGACGTCGTCCACGCGTTCCTGATGGTCGGATACGCGGCGGACATCGTCATCGCGGCATGAACGTCCGCAAGGATCGCCTGCCCGACTCCGGGTGGCGCTGTGGGCAGCGTCGGCGCCGCGGGTCCGAAGGGCGGCTATGTGTCCATGAATTCTCTCCAGAGATTCAAGTACAACCTGGATAAACACCGGTTTGGTTAGCAGCTGTTCACGTCGTGTGATAGAACTCACCTGCGACACGAAGGGGACTGTTCGACATGCAGCCAACGGCCAAGCAACGCGCGGCGATGAACGTCATCTGCGACACCTTCAACCCGGGCGACGGGCTGACGCTGCCGTCGGCCAGCGCGATCGGAGCCGTCGAGACCGTCTTCCAACTGCTGGGGCGCAATCCCCGCGAGGCCGAGAAGAAGCAATTGGCCACGCTGCTGAACCTGTGGGATTCACGGCTGGCCGGCTTGCTCACCGGCAGCGGTCCGCGACGCTTCACCAGCCTGTCGCAGGAGCAACGCGAACGGGCGTTGCTGCGGCTCGCCGACTCTCGTTTCGAGTCGGTGCGAGTGATCTTCCAGGCGCTCAAACAAGCATCGCTGCTGTCCTACAACATCACTCCCGGTCCCGCGGGCGCCAACCCGCTGTGGAAGGAGATCGGATATCCGGCCCCGGCCGGGCCGCTGCAAACCGCGCCCGCGCCCGCGCTGGCTCCGCTGCGATGCGGCGAGACCACCGAACTGCGCTGTGACGTCGTGGTGGTCGGGTCCGGGGCCGGAGGCGGGGTCGCGGCCGCGGTACTGGCCGAAGCGGGACTCGATGTCGTGGTGCTGGAACGCGGGAACTACTACGACGACCGCGATTTCGGCACCGGCGAGCTCGGCGGGCTGCAGCACCTGTACGCGCCGGGGCCGCCCGGCTCGACCGAGGGCCAGATCACCCTCGTCGCGGGCTCGTGCCTGGGTGGCGGAACGGTCGTGAACTGGAGCACGTCCTTGCCGACGCCGGACGACGTCCGGGCGGAGTGGGCCGCGCTGGGCGCCGCCCAGTTCGCCGAGACCGAATTCGGCGAAGCGCTCGAGGTCGTGCAACGGCGGCTCGGTGTCACCGATCAGCGGTCGGTTCTGTCGGCGCGCGACGGTGTGCTCGAGCGCGGCGCCCGCGCGCTGGGCTGGGAAGTGGATACGTTGCCGCGCAACGTCACCGACGCCTGCGACGCCGGTGTCGAGTGCGGTCGATGCGGATACGGCTGCAGGCTGGGCGCCAAACAGTCGGCGACCAAGACCTGGCTCGCGGATGCGGCCGATCGGGGCGCCCGCCTCGTCGTGGACGCCGACGTGCGGCGCATCACCGTGCGAGGCGGACGCGCCCAGGGAGTTTCGGCCGTCACCTCCGACGGCGTGGAGATCCAAGTGCACGCCCGCGCGGTGGTGGTGTCGGCCGGAGCGATCCAGACTCCGGCGTTGCTGCGGCGCTCAGGGTTGCGCAACGCCAATATCGGCCGCCACTTGCGCTTGCACCCGGCGGCCGCGGTGTTCGGCGTGTTCGCCGAAGAGATCCGGCCGTGGGAAGGCGGTCTGCAGACGAGGATCTGCCGCGAACACAGCGACCTGGACGGCAACGGCTACGGCGTGATCTACGAAACCGGTCCGGTACATCCGGGCCTCGCCACCGGATTCATGAGCTGGCGCGGCGCCGCGAACCATCGAGCCACCATGCTCGACTTCGCGCATTCCAACGCGATCGGGATCATTACCCGGGACCGGGATTCGGGCACCGTGTCCCTCGACCGCAGTGGTGAGCCGATCGTCCATTACCGGCTGTCGGACTATGACGCCGCTCATCTGCACACCGGGTTCGAGGGGGCGGCGAGCATTCTGGAAGCAGCGGGTGCGCGCCGCATCTTCTCCGGGCACCAAGCCGGCATCTCCTATGAGCCGGGCAGGCACGGTTCGCACGACCAATTCGCCGCCGCGTGCCGGGCCGCCGGGTACGGCCCGGGGCAATGTTCCCTCGGCGCGCTGCACATCATGGGTTCGGCCCGAATGGGTGGCTCGCCGAAGACCTCGGCCACCAACCCGGACGGCGCCACCTGGGAAGTGACGAACGTCGTCGTCGCCGACGCGTCGTGCTTCCCCACCGCCTCGGGCGTCAATCCGATGGTGTCGATCGAGGCGATCGCCTACATGAACGCCAAGCGCCTTGCGGCGCAGCTGATCTGACTCCGTGTCGGAGCGAAGCGGTCAAATCGCTCGGATGCCCTCGAGCACCGCGCGCAGGAGGCCGAGATCCGGCTCCGCCCCCATCGTGGGCTGAGTCGACCGGCAGATCAACCGGCCGTCGTCGAGCAGGTCTCCGATGAGGACCTTCGTCATCGTCAGGGGCAGGCTCAGTCGCGCGGACACCTCGGCCACCGACTGCGGGCTGTGGCACAACTGCACGATCGCGGCGTATTCCGGATCTGCGCGCCGCAGCGCGGTACCGGGCGCGGCGTCGACCACCAGGGTGGCCACGTTGAGTTCCGGTCGCGCGGTACGCCCCCGGCCGCGGGTGATGGCGAACAGCCGGACCAGCGGTCCGGCGTCTTCCTCGTACCAGGGATCGTGCGGATAACTCATGGTCTCGTCTGAGCAGGGGGATGCGGGCGCGTGTCGACCGAAAGATGCGTTCCGACTCGCTGCACCGTCTGGTTCATTTCGTAGGCCACCATACCCATATCGGCGGTCTCGGAGGCCAGCAACGCCAAGCACGCGTTGGCCCCGGCCGCGGTGACGAACAGCACCGCGCGGTCGAGTTCGACCACCGTCTGGCAGACGCCACCGGCGTCGAAGTGGTGGCCGACACTCCGGGACAGACTGTGCAGTGCCGATGCCATCGCGCAGAACCGCTCGGCGTCGGCCTTGTCCAGCTGACGCGAGTGGCCCAGCAGCAGCCCGTCCGAGGACAGCAGGACCGCGGACTGGGCTCCGGCCAGTCCGCTGACCAGCTCGTCGAGCAGCCAGCCGAGGCCGGTTCCCTGAGAAGTAGTCATCGTCGCCTTCTACGGTGAGTTCGATTGCGGACTAGTCGGAGTCGGGACGGCTCCGGCGTCCCTGGCGGGTTCCGCTCTCGATGGCACTCATCAGATCGCGTGCTTCCTCGGCGGTACGCTGCCGTGCCGGGGCGGCGGGGGGCGGCGCCGTCTGCTCCTCGGGGGACTGGCGACGGCGGCGCGGCAACGGCGGCCGGGTATCCGGTGCGGGCTCGGCAGGCGGTGTGGCGTTCGAGTCCCATCCGCGGTGTTCGCTCGGCGCGCCCGAGGCCAGGGGCTGTTCGGAGGACGACGTGAACCATGCCGATCGCTTCTCCACCGGCGACGGCCGAGGCGCCGCGTTGTCCGGCACCGATATCTGCGCGGGCTGGACCTCGTCGCCGTCTTCGTGTTCACCGGGTCGGGTCTCGGACTGCAGCAGTGCGCTCGGAATCAGCACCACCGCCCGCACGCCCCCGTAGACGGATTCACCCAGGCGCACCGAAACACTGTGGCGGTGAGCCAGTTTCGCGACCACGAACAACCCGAGGCGGGTTTCGCCGGACAAGGTCACCACACTGAAATCCGGCGGGTTGGAGAGCAATCCGTTACGCGTGACGAAGTCGGCGTCCGGCATACCGAGACCCTGATCGATGATCTCGACCGCCACCCCGCGCCCGACCACTACGCCGGATACCTCGACCCGTGCCTGCGGGGGCGAGAAGGCTGTCGCGTTGTCCATCAGCTCGGCCATCAAATGGATCAGGTCGGCTACGGCGTTGCTCGACACCTGGACCTCCGGCAGGCGGCCGGTCTGAATCCGGGCGTAATCCAGACTTTCCGCGACCGCGGCGCGGACCAGGTCCAGCAGCGGCACCGGCTTGCGCCAGCGCCTGCCCGGTTTCTCGCCACCGAGGATGATGAGATTCTCGGCGTTGCGCCGCGCCCGCGTCGCCAGGTGGTCGAGCTGGAACAGCAACTCGAGCTGGTCGGGGTTCTCCTCCTTGCGCTCGGCCTGGTCGAGCAGCGCGAGCTGGCGGTGCACGACGACTTGGCTGCGGTGGGCGATGTTGAGGAATACCGCGTTGACGCCCGCTCGTGTCTTCGCCTCCGCGACGGCCGCCGACACGGCCGCGACGTGGGCGCGGTTGAAGGCGTCGGCCACCTGGCCCAATTCGTCGGTGCCGTAATCCAGGCGCGTCAGCGCCGTCTCGGAGTCGAGATTCTCACCTCGACCGAGTCTGCCCATGACATCGGGCAGTTGCTGGTCCGCCAATTCCAGGGTGTCGCGCCGCAATCGGCGCATCCGTGCGATGAAGCGATTGGCCAGGACCAGTGCCGCGAGGAAGGCGAGGGTCGCGATGAGCAACACCGCCGCGCCACCCAGCAGGGACTGCTGCGCGGTCCGGTCGCCCCGCTCGCGCGCGATGTCGTGGGCGTCACGGCTCTGGTAGTCCCAGAGCTTCAGCAGGGCCGCCACGACCTTTCCGGAAGCGTCCTGCCAGGCCGCGAGGTCCATGGGTAGCGGCACGGTCTCGGAGGTGGAGCCTCGGGTTCGGCCGGCGCCGTCCGTGGACCGAGGGGACTCGTCGACGTCCGTGCCCGCCTCCACCGGGCCCCGCATCGACACCGCATCCTGCATGGCGATCACCTGCTGGTAGGCCGCCGCACCGGTGATCTCCTCGAGTTGGGCGAGCCGAGTGCCCCGCAGCACGCGGCTCGAGTAGGCGACTTCACTGCGGAATTCGCCGACCAACCGGTTGAATTCGATCAACTGCGCGGGAGTGTGCTGGCCGACGGTCAGTGCCACCGCACCCAGAGTGTCCGCCATCGACAACGCTTCGGCCGCGCGCAGGGGTTCGACACCATAGCCCAGTTCCATGGCGATGTCGGCTTCCGGAGCCACCCGGGCGGCCAGCATCGACGCGGCGATGATCGTGCCGATGACCTGGCTGAAGGCTCCGAATACCTCGTTCGGCGGGGCTTGCCGTGCGTCGACCCCGCCGCGCAGCGTCGGCACCATGGAGAACGCCTTGTTGTAGCCTTCGATGTCGGAGGCGGAGCCGTCGGGGTTGAGTTTGCGGGCGGCGTCGCCTTTGGCGATCACCGCCGCCAGCGCCGCGTCCGAGCGTTGTCGCGCCGAGGCGAGTGCCGGTACGACGTCGGCATCACCGGCCAGATACAACAGCGACAAGCGGCGCTCTTCCTGGAACGCCTCGACCATGAGGATGGCCGGTCCTGTCGTGCTACTGGCCAGCTCCGCCCATTCCTGCGCCGCCCGAGCGGATCTCACCAGGTAACCCGCCGCTCCCACACCGATCGTGAGCAGCGTGACGCTCGAGATCAGCACGATCGCCAACAGCCGAACCCGGACACTTACTCGCCCACGGACATCACGCCGGCTCGACCGAACGGCTTTCACAGCGGATTCACCTAGCTCAGACCACTTGCTCACGGCTGGAAATGCCCACCTCTGACACGGCCCCGCCCGAGCCGGGCGGCACCTCACCTGTACCCGTCCGAAGAATAACGAAAGTGTGGCGATAACATCGCAAATCACACGTATTCGTGATACCCGACAAGTGGACAGCGATTATTCCTGAATTGAGGGCTTGTTGCGCGGTCGCTCGTACCAGCCCGACCGGCCCGGCGGCGAGCACGCCATGGGCATGTGAAGCCGGGCGACAGCCGGCCCGTGGCTCGGCAATCCGCGCTGTTCACGACCATCCGGCCACGCCAGGTTCGCGAACCCTCCCCGTCCTGTGCATCGCCACGCACGGTAGCCCGTATCCGGGCAAGGGTGACGTCGCGGATCGTGCGCTGCCCGTAACCTTCCGGGAGGCGCGATTGATCAGAGCAAAAGCCTATGTCGAACTTATCGTCAGTTCTCGTCGCATTTCGCAGCACCGGGTGGTTTTCGATACGTCGAGACGTGCGCCAAATTCGGTCTGCGCGAGCTCCGGCCGCCGGCGGAGGTGAAATTGGACCGTGGCTCCCTAACGTGTGGCGCTCCCGACAGCCGGTTCGCTGTATACGTGCAAGGGAGAGGAGGGCGGGAAGGTGACCGGTAGAGCGGTCAGGGCTCGGTGAAAGGGACCTGGTCTCCAGCTCGGCGCTCCGCCGGGAAGATCCAGCCGCATCTCGGGCAGTGCGTCGAGCAGCTGGTCGATCGCCTCCTGGGCGATCAGGTAGGCCATGGATTGTGCCGGGCAGGCATGGGGGCCGAGGCCCCACGCCAGGTGCGAGCGGTTGCCCGTCTGGTTCTCGGAGCGGATGGCGGGGTCGTTGTTGCAAGCCGCCATGCTGATGACGACCGGTTGATGCGCGGGCAGCCAGACGCCGTCCACGAGAATCGGATGTCGCGGGTAGGTGATCAGCAGGTTCGCCAGGGGCGGGTCGTTGAACAGCACCTCGTCCAGCGCCTCGCGGGAGGACAGATTCCCGCCCATCACGCTGTCACCGAACCGATCGTCGGTGAGGATCAGCAGCAGGGTGTTGACGATCAGGTTCAGCAGGAATTCGATACCCGAGCCGTAGACCTGCGCGACATGGTTGACCAACTCCATCTCATCCAGGCCCGCCGGATGCTGGAGCAGTCTCGTGGTGACGTCGCCGCGCGGCGCGGCCCGCTTGAGCGCCACCAACTCCAGCAGCGCCTCGTACAGGATCTTGTTGCCGTGGTCGGCGTCGACGCCTTCGACGATCGCGGCCGTGGCGGCGGCGAGTCGCTGGCCGATCTCCGGCGGGCAGCCGAGCAGGGAATTGACCGCCGCGAAGACCAGCGGGAACACGTACTGGCTGATCAATTCGGCATTGCCGTCCTGGCAGAAGGTGTTGACCAGTGGGGCGGCGATGTCTTCGACGGCGCCTTGCAGCGCGTACAGATCGACCGCGCCCAGGCTGGTGGTGATGGCCTGCCGGTAGCGCGCGAAGTCGGTTCCGGCGCTCCTGCTAGCGGTGGGCCGCCACTCCAACAGCGGCAGGATGGGGCAGTCGGACGGGACGCTCTTCTGCCAAGTGCGTGGATCGGCGGGGAAGTGGTCGGGATCGTTGAGGATCCGCACCGCGGTGGCGTAGCCGATCACCAGCGTGGCGGGCACGCCCGGTGCGAGCGTCACCGGAGCCAAAGAGCCGTACCGCCCGCGCATCTCACGGTAGGCACGGTGCGGATCGGCGGCGAATTCCGGCGTGTGCAGTGGTACGCGTGGTCCGTCGGAGTCGATCGGCGAGCCGTGGACGATCGGGCAGGATCCGGCGCTGCTACCGGACGGCGGCGTACTCAAGTATGGAACTCCAGACAATCGTGTGCGGTGCGGGCGTGCTAGAGCGGACCGGCGTGCCGAGTCGTGGCTCCGGAGAGAGCGTTAGCTGTGTCTGCCGGAACCGGGCGATGATATAGCGCCGGTTGTGACATCGAGTCCCCGCTGCTGGCGACAATCGGTTCCGGCGCCGCTGGTGGATTCGATGCCGTGCTCGCCCCGCCACCTGGGTGGCGAGACGATTCGGCATGGAGTCGGTCGAAGCAGCTCCGTCGGTGCTCGGCAATGCCGCCGACTATATCGGTGTCTGTGCCGGTTCTCTCAAACGCCGAGGGCGCCTAGCGAATCGTGGTCGTCCAGAGCGGTGGTGATGCGCTTCAACAGCGTCAGGCAGGTCTGTTCGGTCTGCATCTTGGGTTGGTAGACGGCGCGACCGATGGTGAACGCCCATGCCGCGTAGGCGAACATGGACTGTTGCCGGTAGGCCAGCCAGGCGTCGTCGAACGACGGCACTTCGCCGCCGGCCCGCCCGAGTTCATCCAGATACAGCTCCAGTAGTGCGCGGTCCCAAGCGCGCCGGTCTTCCGGTTCGCAGCCGGAATTCACGGTATACGCGAAATCGTGCGCCCAGCCGCCCTGCATCACGACCTGCCAGTCGACCAATCCCATCCGTCCGTCACCGGTCACGTAGGTCTGCCCGATGTGCGGATCGCCGTGCAGCAAGGTCGGCGGCATGTTCCCGGTCGCGATGTCGAGGGCCTTCTCGACTCCGGCCCACAACCGCTCGCTCTGCCCGTGCAGGGACTCGGGGATGACCGATTCGGCCCGCTTCAACCCGACCTCGCATCGCTTCTTCATGTCGATCGCGGCGAGTACGGCGTCGAGCATGTCGTTCGGCGTACCGAGCTCCGCGAGCGCGGGATGCTTCCAGAAGGCCCCGTGCAGCCGGGCGAGATTGCGTACCAAATCCTCCATCTGGTGGCGGGCGATCGGCGCGTTCGGTTCGATGAACACCGCGCCACGGGTCGCGGCGATGTCCTCCATGAGCGCGATCGACCGCCACGACGCCGGATCGACGGCGCCCCAGTAACCCAACGGCGCCTCCATGTCGACGGCGGGGCGGAAGTCCCTGAAGAAGCGGGTTTCGCCGTCGATCATCTTCGCTCCGCCGAGCAGGATGCGCTGGCTGAGCGACGTGGTGGTCTTGGCGAACAACCGGGTCGGCAATCCGGCTTGCTCGCCCGGCTCGTTGTACTGGACGCTCAGCGCCACCCGGGTGGATGTGCCGCTGCTGCCGTTGGAAGTCTCGAACGAGACCACTTCGGCCGCGGGGACGTCGCGGCACAGTACGGCCGTCAGCCACTCGGCGGTGATCGCGTCACCGGAGACCGGGACGTCCTCGATGCGGCGTGCTTTCGGCCGGGCGAGCTTCTCACCTAGCATGTGACCACCGACTGTGACGAGCCTCCCGAGCAGCCAGAGCTTGTGATTCACGCGTTGCCTCGATTCCCGAGTGTGCCGAAGATGTCCTGAGCAGCAGGCCCGTCGAGTGCACGGGCGGTAGGACAGTACCCGATCAGGCGTCGGGCGCGAATCTACTTCCCGCACACGGGAACTCGGTTTCGTCGCCGCTGTGGTCAACTCCGTGCGACCGAACAGCGTCGCGGCGTGGTCGATTTCGCCCGTCTTCTCGGTGGATACCGCGGTGTCTCTTGACATCCGAGACTGTCGGGCAACCCCTTCGCGCAGCACGCGCAGGTGCTGCGCGAAGGATTTGTCCTCACGCGACCGTGCGGCCGGGCCTACCGCGGCGGAATCAGTCGCAGCAGGTGGCGCCGGACGCGACCGCTTCCTTCTTCGCGGTCGAACTACAGCACGCGCCCTCGGCGGCGGCGTCTTCGGCGGTGCCGCAACAGGCCTGCACCGCCTCCGCGTCGCCGAGTTCGGGTGCGGCGCCGAAGGTGTCGCTGTCGGCCAGCACGGTGTAGACCTCCCAGCGCTCCTTGTCCGGCGCGGTGATCCACACCTTGTCCTGGGTCGCGAAGCAACACGTGGTGGCGATCTGCTCCTCGGTGAACAAGCCTGCTTCCGACAGGCGGGCGATCTCGGCGTGCACTTGATCGGAGGTCTCGACCTCCACGCCGAGATGGTTGACACTGCCGCCGTGGCCTGGGTTCTCGAGCAGGACCAGCTTCAAGGGCGGCTCGGTGATCGCGAAATTCGCGTAGCCGGGCTTGCGCTTGGCCGGTTCGGCGCCGAACAGCGTCGAGTAGAACGTGACGGCCTGTTCGAGGTCGTCGACATTGAGGGCGAGCTGGATGCGGGACATGGCTACCTCCACTTTTGTGACATATATCGAAGAACCGGTTCGGTGCCGAGTCTGCCACCTTTTCGACATATGTCAATGCTTTCGGTAGTCTGGGTCGCATGCCCAAGACGCTGCCGGTGATCGACATGTCCGCCCCGGTCTGCTGCCCCCCGGTCGCGGCGGGGCCGGTGGACGAGAACGCCGCGCTGGAGGTGGCGCTGCGATTGAAGGCGATCGCCGATCCGGTGCGCGTGCGCCTGTTGTCGCTGCTGTTGACCAGCTCGTCCGGCGCGGAGAACGGCGGCGATCTCGCCGCGGCGGTCGGTTTGAGCGAGTCGACGGTCAGTCATCATCTCGGGCAGCTGCGCAAGGCCGGGCTGGTCGAGTCCGAACGCCGTGGCATGAACACTCTCCATCGCTCCCGCCGCGACGCGCTGGCCGCGTTGTGCGTGGTGCTCGATCCGAACTGCTGCCGCTGACGGCTGCAGCGGGTTCGCCGGTGCCCGCGGATTCGTCCTCGCGAACGCGTGATGAGGCGATCGCGGAGCAAATGGATCTCGTTTTCGTCTCGGGCTGGTGAACTCGAGCGCTTTGCCCTCCGGACCTGGCGCGGCGTGATAGGACGGTTGTCCAGGTGCGTCTTCACAAGAGCAGGGCGGTCTGGCTCAGGAGTGCTCCGCGGGGCGCTCGAATCGAATCGGGAGCGTCATGGATTCTCCATCCGACCCCTGCCCGTCCAACTCCGAGCGGCCACCTGCGGCAGGCCTGGTCGCCGATCCACGGACCCGGTTGTCCAGCAGTCTGCGACGGCAGGGCCCAGCGGTGGTGATGTCGACTCGGGGCATCGCCGACGCATTCACCCTGAATGTGTGGCAGCAGGACATAAGCCGGGCCGTCGAGTGTGCGGAGGCTTCGTCCTGTGGCTTGGTTGTGGACACGACCAAGCTCGAATTTCTCTCCTGCCGTGCGGTAAAGACGCTCGCGCGGGAAGCCGACCGCTGTCGAAGCGGCGGGACCTCGGTGAGTTTGGTGAGCCCGAGCCCTGCGATCGCCAGGATCGCCGCCGCCGACCCGGTCATGGCCCGGCTGCCGATCCATTCGACCGTTGTCAGCGCCCTCACCGCGCTCCTGCTTCGCCCACCCCGGCCCCATCACGCTATGCCACGCACCGCACGGCTCACCGCGCAAACCGACTCCGCCGCACCGGCAGCCGGATTCCGTAGATCGGGCAGCAGAGCGCAGCGGCGAGAATCGACACCGGGGCGTGTCTCGCCGGACGACGCCACCGGTGCCCAACGTCCGGTGTGAAATGCTCGTTGAACCGTTCGCATTCCTGTGTGTCGGCGATTCGGAAGAAGCGGTAGCACGTGCGCTCGATCGCGCGCTCGGCCTCGATGGTCGTCGCGAGCAGATCTTCTGGTAAGCCGGTCACGTCTGGCCTTTGATTTCGAATCTTCGACTCGAATTCCCTGCCACCGAGAACATCACACGTGCCGTACGATTCGCCCGAAGGTGCGCGCGAATATCGAGACATCGACTCCGTCACCGGCCTGGCCAGCGGCATCCCGCACTGTGCGGCATGGACACGAATTCCGAACGTCCGGGATAGCGACATACGGCGCTGAATCCGAAAACGGACGAAAACGGATCCCCGAATGCATTGCCTCCGTGGGGGTGCCGGGGTGTTACTGGATAGAGCCGTGCCACGGCAGGAGTCGGCACCCCGGTGCGGAGAAATCCGCACATACCGCGACCCCCTCTTCACCACATCGACGAGGAGGCAGGATCATGCCTACTATCACTTCGATATCGCCGACCACGGGACCGGTCACCGGCGGCAACAGCGTGAGTATCACCGGCAGCGGGTTCACCGGCACCACCGCGGTGTTCTTCGGTTTTCTTCCCGCGCCATCGTTCACGGTTCTATCGGATACGCAGATCACCGCGGTCGCTCCGGTGGGGATCGGTACGGTCCCGGTCATCGTCATCGCGCCGAGCGGCATAAGCAACGGGGTTCCCTACACCTACGTGCTGCCGCCGATCCTGTTCGCGCTGACTCCGGGCACGGGATCACCCGCCGGGGGAACCACGGTCATCATCTTCGGGGTGGGACTGTCGGGTGCGACGGCGGTGAATTTCGGCGCTACACCGGCGACTTCGTTCACCGTGGTGTCGAATACGCAGATCGTGGCCGTCGCGCCCCCGGGGACGGGCACGGTGCAGGTCACCGTGACCACTCCCGCGGGTACGAGTAACGGGCTGCCGTTCACGTATCTGTCGGTGCCCACGCTGGTTTCGATCAGTCCGAGTTCCGGCCCGGCGACCGGGGGAACCGTGGTCACGTTGACCGGCACCGGGTTCACCGGCGCCAGTTCGGTGAAGTTCGGAGCTACTCCTGCGACGTTCTACTTCGTGTTGTCGGACTCGCTGATCGTCGCGATCGCTCCTCCGGGGACGGGTACGGTGCCAGTCACCGTGACCACCGCCGCGGGTACGAGCGCCGGGCTGCCGTTCACGTATGTGTCGGTCCCCGCGCTGGCTGCGATCACTCCGAGTTCGGGGCCGGTGACCGGCGGAACGACGGTCACGTTGACCGGTAGCGGGTTCACCGGTGCTACAGCGGTGTCCTTCGGTTTCGTCCCGGCGGCTTCGTTCACGGTCGTGTCGGATACGCAGATCACCGCGGTCGCTCCCGCAGGGTTGGGGATCGTCCCGGTAACCGTCACCGCCGCAGGCGGTACCAGCAACGCGGTTACTTATATCTACGTCTGAGAGCACGACCGTTCCCGGCGCGAGCCGGGGCGGGCGTGATCACCGAGGGGGCCGACCTGGTTCCGGGCCGGTCCCTTCGGTCACCCGGCGGTAGAGGGACCGGACACGCCGGTGCCGGCTGATTCGAACCACGAACTGCGTTCGCGGGTTCGGGTTCTTCCTGTGTTCACCCCTTCCCGGTCGGGTCCATCGCACACTCGAGCCACGCCGTAGACAGCCACCTCCGCGCTGGGGTCAGATGTCCCAGAACGGGGGGCGTTCGAGTTCTGGGAGTTCGCATGCGGCGGCCAATTCGGCCGCGCGAGGTATGAGTTGCTCTCGCAGGTCGGTGCGCATTTTCTCGATCTGGTCGAGCAGTGGACCGGAGGTGGTCGCCTGGTCGAGCAGGAGAGCGGCCCGTCGTTCGGCCCAATCCAGGCCCAGCCAATGCCATAACGGGTGCAGCGATGGCTGCTCTCGCCCGAGGATCTCGAGCATGGCGCGGTCGGCGAAAGCCGTTGCCGTGTGTTCGGCCAGCCGGAAGTTCGCGTTCCATGCCGTGAACGGATCGTGCGCGTCGATGCGTGCGGTCAGCTGGCGCAGCAGGCGACGTTCCAAATCCCTGGCGGCACGCAGACATCCGTCGAAGGACAGTTCGAAGGGACCGTCGTCTTCGGCTGGCGGCTGATATCCGGTCTCTTCGACCATCGCGCGCGCGGTGTCGTAGTTGATGAGTTGGTTGTCACCTGCGGCGGTGCGGTAGCCGTGGAGCAGGCCGCGATAGCCGTTGAGCTGATCGGTGGCGGTGAATCCGGCTGCGCCGCAGTGTAATCGGCACAGCGCCACCGTCTCCTCGGCCGTGGTGGTCGCGGCGGATTTGAGTAGTGGCAGTGTCACATCCACCGCCGCCCATGGTGTCCAGGCCGAGTTCGGGGCCGGCGCGTTATCCACGGTGGAACGGTGTTTGACGTGGTTTGCCATCGCAGTCAGCGCATAAGCGCGGGACAAGGCGGTGAGCACCGCATCCTGTTGATTGCGCATCCCCAGCAAGGGGTATCCGGGCGCCAGTTTGCCCATGGTGACGCGGTTGACCGAGTGCCGTAGCAGTACGACACCGGCCGCTCGGCTGATCGCGGCGCTCGCGGAAATCACGGCTCGCCAGACCGTCGGCGCGGCGTACATCGACAACGACAGCCGTGCTTGGGGATTCGGATCGTGGAAGGTGCCGTCGGGCGTGATTCGGGCACCGGCGGCCAGCCAGGCCGAATAGGGAATCCGCATCTCGTTGAACTCGATCGCGGCGCAGTCGATCGGAAGCGCATGCCCATTCGGCGCGGGCACGATACGTGCACCCTCTGTGGTCGCTCCGTATTCATCGCGGAGGGGGACGACGAAAATGAATACGCCACAGGGTTGGTCACCGACGACCAGCTGCGCGTACACGACCGCTGTCTTGGGGGTGCCCGGATGCCCCGCTGTCGTGGGGAATTTCTTTGCCGCGGGCGTAGGGGTACTCAGCACGAAGTTCCTGCTCTGCGGTTCGAACCGGGCGATGGTCGCGGGTGCAAGATGGCTGTTGCTGCGGCCGGCCTCGGTCATCGCCACCACCCCGAACGACTGCATCGCCGTCAACTCGCGTTGGATCGGTGCGGTGTTCGTATCCCCGAAATGTACGATCGGTGCCAGCACGAGGGTGTAATGCAGCAGCATGAGGTGAAACAACGCCGGGTCTGCCACCGCGGCACGTTCCAGCAGTGCACACAGCAGCGGCGGATCCGCCAGCAGTTCACCGGCCGCCGGCGCAGTGAGCCCAGCGCGCCGCAGTCGCCGATAGGTGAGTTCATGCCGTGCGGACGGCGCCAGGTCATCGGGGTATTCGAAGAACTCGGCGGGGATAGCGCGGCACACTTGCTCGTGTCGGGAGTTGTCGAGACCGCCTCGCACGAAGTCTATGAGGTCCATGGTGTCACCGCCGCTGCGCTGAGGGAGAGTGGCTCTCGGACGCCGACGGCGCGGGCCGGTCCGGGATGTGACCAGACAGCGGGTGTGTCACCAGCCCGGTCAGCTCCAGCAGTGGGACGTCGCCGGTTCCGTAGGCCGTTGCCCCACGAGAGTCAGCCCGCAGCATGATCGAGGAGCCGGCCGGTGGACCTGCCAAGGGGAGTGGTCGCAGGCGGCCGATGCCGACCGGCACCGAACCGACCCGATTCGCTCCGTGCAGTGCGATGACGCTCAGCTGAATCAGGCTGTCGAGCAGCAAGATGGGCCAGGGGGGACCCTCCGCCGCGCGGTAACCGTGTCCGGAGTGAGCGAACGTCGCGGTGGCGACCCGGCCACACAGCGCGACCTCGCTCAGCGACAGGTACGGCCCGCTGAGCGTCAGCAACCCGCCGGGCTCGTACCAAGGCGGGCGAACCAATTCCGGATCACCGACGGGCACGGCTACATTCGACGCGGACGGCCGGGTGGGCTCGAATAGTATCGTCGCCTCTGCGTGCAGGAGATGCCGATGTGTACCGGGAAGTCGCACCGGTAGCTCGCTGTGTATCCGCACGAGCGCCGTGCTGCCGCCGGTCTCGCCCTCGACGGTGAGCCGGTAGCCGTGGTGCCCGCCGTGGAGCGGCCGGTGAATCGCTAGATTCGCTATCGCGGTCGGGATTCGGCCGCTGGAGCCGGCCGCCGCCTCTGCGGCGAGCATCGCGATCATGGCCGCAGGTACCACCGGCCGCCCCGCGAGCAGATGGTGGACGAGATGGTGGTCTCGGCCCGCCAGCTCGGGCCGGAAGATCGATGACCGGTGGCCCTCGGGCTCGAGCAGCCGCGGCGGGGGAGCGGGCCGCGGTGGTACTTGTGGTGGTCGAACGGCATCGCCAGCGATCAGGTTGCGTTCGGCCGGACCGAGATAGGTGATCGTCGCGGCGTCGGATCCGGTATCGAGCGCGGCGACGAACAGCTGGCAGCCCTGGCGGTTCGACACCGGTGTCAATGCAGCTTGGCGGCGTAGCACTTCGCGGGTCATGGGTTCGGCCGCGAACCCGCTTTCGTCCCACAGTGGCATCGCGAGGGTACCTTCGGGGCAGGGCCCGAAACGGCCAGCCCATGGTGCAGTGTGATCGAGTAGGTCATTGCCCGCGCAGTAATCCGCTTCGCCGGGCCAGCCCAGGACTGCGAGCAGGGAGCCGATATTGCGCCAACGTCGAGGTGGCCGTCCTGCGAATGCCTGGCGGAGGGCCAGATAGCCCAGCAGTTTGGTATCGCGGACGCGCCGAGCATGGTCCAGTGTCGTGGATCGCACGGTCCCACCGTGGTGCACGCCTGCCGCATTGATCAGCAAATCCACCCGACCGTGCACGGCATGCACCCGATCGATCGCGGCGCCGACCGCCGCCGCGTCGGTGACATCGCAGGTCAGGTGATGAACTTTGGTCGCGCCGCAGCGGTCTGCGAGCCGCTGCAGGGTGGAACGGGTCTGCGCGGCGGCCCGAAGCCGGGCGTATTCCCTGGTCAGCTCGGCCAACTCCAGCTCGGCCGCGGCAGCCCGGCGGGACGCGATGAAATCGGCCCGGGATGGCACCTGCGCGGTCGGCGCGGGGGCGGTTGTGCTGAGCAAATAGACGGTCGGAGAAGCGTTTTCTACGAGGGTGGCCAAGATTTCCGCGATGATGCCGCGGGCACCGGTGGCGACCACCACATCGGCGGGCCCGAGCGCTTCAGCGGGTGCGCCCGACGGCGGATGGTCGCTCAATCGATAGGCGAGCCGTCGGCGGCCCGAATGGACACTTACGGCGAAGTCCTGGAGCCGGCCTGATTCGGCCGCCAGCAACTCGAGCCCGGCAGCAAGATCACCGGACTCGGTGAGGACGGCGAAACAGGTTGTCGCCGGTGCTTCCCGAGCCAGGCTCTTGACCAGCCCGGTGAATGGGCCGGCCGCCGGGTGCACCACTTCTTCACGCACTGAGTCCACCAGCAGCACAGCGAAACTGTCCCCCGGCCCGGCTCGCCACCGTGCGGCGGCGAGATGCGCCAAGTCGTGCAGTACTCGGATACGCGACAGCGCACTGAGATCGGTCGTGCTCGTACTCGAGGCGCCCAGGGAGGTGATGATGCGAATGTGTGCGATGTCGCTGTCCGGCAGCAGTGCCGCGAGTGCGGTGGCGGAGGGGAGCGAACCGACGACCGTGGGCACGACGACTATGCGAGCGTCGACGCCTAGGGGCGCCGACGCCGGATCCTCGACCAGCAGCAGGGATCCCGGTGGCACCGCAGGTAGCGTGGCCTGAACGCGCCGGGCGGGCGAGTCGGCCAGTTCCCACCGTACAGGTTGCACAGGTGACTCGACGGCAGCCGGTACGGAGGGCGCACTGCTCGTTTCGGTGGCGACGGTGAGTTGCACGCCCCAGTCGGCGCGGCTGCCGATACGAGCCGTCCCCGGTGCCGCGACGATCCGCGTGAGCAGGGCGAGCATCGCGTCGCCTGCGACATAGGTGCGGTTCCCAGTGCGCAGTGGTGCGGCGGTGTCCGGCTGGGTAGCCGGATCTCTGGGCCCGAATTCGGTACGTAGTCTCGCCAGTACCGGAAGCCCCTCAGCACGAGCTGTCGATTCGCGACCGAGGGCGATCAGGAACGCGCCCTCGGCGAGTGGGCGGTGCTCGCCGCCGTCGGCCAGCACCTCGGCCAGCTCCGGGCAGCTGTTGCCATTGACGGCGGCGACCAGTGCCAGGTCCAGAGTGCGGTGGCGCAGATGACGTTCCGCGGTACGCACGGCATCCAGCGCCGCATCGAAGCCGGTGTCGATGGTCATGTTCAGGCCGTGCAGATCCCACAGCGATGCCAGGCGGGCGGCGATGATGTTCGGCATCAGGCCGGGGTAGGAGTCCTCGGTGCTTGCCGGCACCAGCGCGCGGACCTGTTCGCCGAGCTCGCCGAGCACGCGTGCGGCCGGAGACTGGGAATCCGTTGCCAGACATCGCTCGAGATCGCCCAGATAGCAGCGCAACGCGTAATGGACACCTCGGCGCGTCGGCCCGACATGCG
This sequence comes from Nocardia sputi, assembly GCF_023501985.1. Classification (NCBI taxonomy): domain Bacteria; kingdom Bacillati; phylum Actinomycetota; class Actinomycetes; order Mycobacteriales; family Nocardiaceae; genus Nocardia; species Nocardia sputi. The sequence goes on from NZ_JAMFLC010000036.1 coordinate 44,691, forward strand.
CGGCCACGACACCCGCTGTGTCGTGCAGGCGGCTGCACGCGGCCCGAATGTCCTGCGGCAAACGGGATGCGGCATTGAGCACCATGATTTGGCTGCGGTCCAGGTTACGAAGCGTGGCGGGTGGCAATGGCACCCGAGCGAAGTCGGGCAGTGGATAGTCCGCGCCGAAACCGAGATCCGGCGGCTGCCGTCCCTCGCGCAGCCAGGCCGTGACCGTTTCATGATCGGGATCACCGGGAAGATCGGTAGCCCAGCCGATTACGACGATATTCTCGGTATCGATTCTCGGTCGTGGACGCCGCAGGGGCGTGTCGTCGGTGTGCTCACCGACGACGATATGGGCGTCGGTGCCGCCGAAACCGAAAGCGTTGATGCCGACCCGGCGCGGACGCGGGCCCGGCAGGGCCGCCGGTTCGGCGGACGGACGGAAGCGGCTGCCTTCGAGCTGGGGTATCGGGTCGGCCAGGTAGCGCTGTGCTGGAACTTGATCACACGCCAGCCCGGACAACGCCTGTACCAGGGATATCGCTCCGGCGGCCCAACCAGTGTGCCCGAGAATCGCTTTGTTCGACGACAGCGCCGCGGGCGGGCCGTCGCCGACGACTTCGTTCAACACACCGAGTTCCGTACTGTCCCCCGCTTGGGTGCCGGTGGCGTGCGCGATGATCCAGGAGAGGTCAGCCGGGTCGACGACGCCGTCGGCGTACGCGCGCCGCACGGCGAACCCCTGCCCGACCCGATTGGGCGCGTAGATGGCCTTGCCGCGGCCGTCGCAGGCCAACCCGACGCCCTCGAGCACGCCGAGTATCCGATCACCGTCGCTGCGTGCCCGGCTCAGACGCTTGAGGGTCACGACGCCCGCTCCGTCGGAGAACAGCACTCCGCTCGCGTCCCGGTCGAAGCACCGCACCTCGCCGGACTTCGAGAGCCCGGTGAGCTTGGAGAACAGCACCATATTGCGTGCCGAGTAGCCGAAGGCCCCTCCGCACAATGCCACGTCGGCGCTGCCCTCTCGCAATGCTTTGACAGCGAGGTCGAGGCTGTACAACGACGAGGAGCACGCCGTGTCCACCATCACCAGTTCGGTCCTCTCCGGCACCAGACCGGCAATAGCGTTGCGGCCGATACGGTGCGGCAGGAATTCATAGGGTGACTGTGCGAGGCCGGGGTGGGGTGCGCCGGTGTAGTGAGCGCGCAGGCGCTCGTACGCCTGCGGTGGCAATCGATCGCCGATGCGCCGCAGGTAGCCGGAGAGCACCAGGCGCTGTTCGAGATCCTGGCTGCCGTCGGCGGTACAACCCAGTGCGACGAAAAACCGATCGTGCCGCCCGCGCGTGACAGTGCTCAATGCCTGCTGTACAGCTTGACGCAGCCACAGCGTGGTCGCCTCACGGCTGGGCACGATGCCCTGTTCGAGTTCTGCGCGCAATTGAGGGCCGGGAACGAAGTTCGTGATGAACCCCGATTTCTTGGTGTAGCTGCGGTCGGGCGCCGACGGGTCGGCGGAGTAGAAGGCATCGGGGTCGAATCGCACTGGGTCGGTGAACACATTCTCCGGGCCGCACAGCACCCTCCACAGTTCCTCCGGATCGGCGGCGCCGGGCGCCACCGCGCCCATGCCGACGATCGCGATCACCGCCGCACTGTCCGGTTCGGGCCGCGGCGGTTGCGGATCGCTGATCCGGATCGACTTCTGGACCGGTGGCACAGGTTCGGGTGGCGGTACGGGTTCGGGTGGTGACAGCGACATCGAACCGAGTGACAGCCCACCGTCGGCCAGCACGCATTGCCCGGTGATCCACGAGGCGGCGGGTGAGGCCAGAAATACCACCAGCTCGGCTGCTTCGGCCATGCTGCCCAGCCGATGTCCGAGGGGAGTGGCCTCGCGCACCCGCGCCATGAACGGTTCCGCATCCGGGAACAGCTCGACCGCAGGACTATCCAGCACGCCCAAAGCCGCTGTGTTGACCCGGATTCCCAGGTGTGCGTATTCGACAGCCAGGTAGCGGGTGAGCGCTTCCACGGCGGCTTTGGTGGTGCCGCACGCACTGAATCCGCGCATCACCAGTTGCCCGCCGCCGAGCGAGGACAGGTTGACGATTGCGCCCCCGCCGCGCCGCTGGATCAGCGGAGCAGCTGCACGGGCACAGCGCAGACTGCCCCGCAGACCGGTATTCCAGGCCCGATCCCAGTAGTGGTCCGCGATCTCGTCGATGCGGCCGAGCGCGCCACCGCCGGCATTGTTGACCAGCACATCCAACCCGTCGTGCCGTCGCTCGACAGTGGCGAACATCGCCTCGACCTGATCTTGCTCGAGCACCGACGCCCGCAGGAGCTCGGCCGAACCGCCGTTGGCGCGAATTTCATCGACGAGTGCCGGAGCCTCCTGGCGGGCGTGGAAATAGTTCACGATGACATGCGCGCCTTGCGCTGCGAAAGCCCGGCTGATGGCGCCGCCGACGCCGCGCGCCCCACCGGTGACCAGGACGACAAGGCCACCGAGCCGGGTCATCGGCCTGCCTGTCGTTGTTGCAGCACCCATTCGGCGATATGTCCGAGTGAGGGGTAATCCAGCACTGTGACGCCGTTTGGGGGGCGGGTGAGTTCGAACATTTCGATGACCTTGGTCAGTAAGGCGGTCTGCTTGAGTGAGTCCACACCGAGATCCGCCTCCAGCATCGCGTCCTCGGTCAGTACATCCGGCGGGTATTCGAGCAGGTCGGCATACAGGGCTCGCAGCCGTCGAGTAACGTCGTCCCGGGCCGCGCGCTGGGGCGCTGGCTCGTGCGGAAGTGTTGCCGCGGATGTGGGCGGTGGTGCCACGGGTTCGGGGACGGGCGCCGCCTCGGTGGCCAGTACCGCAGACATCGCCGGGCGATGTTGCGGGGTGACCGCGCCGTTGCCGCGTGCGGCGGCGGCGAGCTCGGCGACCGCCTGCCCGGGGTCCGACAACGGGGCGTAGGTTTGAATGTCGGGCACGGTCAATTCGGCACACCGGGTCAATGCCCGCAGCGCACCCACCTCGACATAGCGAGATACCCCGTGCTCATGCAGGTTTCGAATGGTGTCGGTGAACCGCACCGGCAGCACGAGGCACTGTCCGAGCAGCGTCGTGAGATCATCGTCATCGGTATAGCGGCGTCCATGGATCGGCGAGATGACCGGAATTTCCAGATGATGCTGGGCGATTCCGCTGGTCAGCTGCACAAAGGCGGTGGCGGCCGGGTGCATCGACGGGTGGTGCGATGCGTAGGGAAGATAGAGCTTGGTGAAGAAGGCCCCGAGTGCCTGAACGACGGGCTCGGCCGCGTCGATCGCTTCGACTGGGCCGCTGAGCACCGTTTGCCGCGGTGCGTTGACGCAGGCGACCACCAGCTCCGGTGCCTCCAGCGCACCTATGATGTGCGCGGCGGTTTCCACGTCCACGCTGATCGCGGCCATCGCGCCGCGCCCCTCCCAGGGCTCGAGCGCGCGTGCGCGGGCCCACACCAGATAAACCCCGTCCGCGAGGGTGAACGCGCCCGATGACACCAGCGCCGCGATCTCGCCGAAACTGTGTCCGACCAGCGCGCGCGGCCGTGCACCAGAATCCATCAGAATCTTGTGTGTGGCAATGGAAGTCGCGAAGATCGCCAACTGCAGGTGTGCGGCAGGCCGAGTCAGCATGTCCTCGATCGACAGCTCCTGCTCTCCGAGGAGGACGGGCCGCACCGCCGGGATACCGTAATCCGCTGCGGCGTAGTCGATTTTGTCCAGCTCATCGGCCACCCACGGGTGGTCGAGGGCGGCTGAACGTAGTGCCGCGGGAGAATATGCCCCTAGGCCAGGGAAAAGGAAAACCGTCCGATCGTTGGTCTGCAACATCCCAAGTTCTCCTGTGGATCGTCTCGGCTGCTCACCGTAAAGAGTAGCGAAAACGGTTGGAGCGCAGCATGTTTTATTGCGAACCAGCATCGGAGGGGGCCGACGAACAGCGTCTTTGCGACGAACTGCACCCGAGCGCTGGATCCCGGTCGACAAGATCGGCACTGCGTCGAGTTGACATCGTTGGCAACATCATGGAGTTTGCTGGTATGGCGACGGTCGTGGAAGCCGAACAAGATCCGTTACCGAAAAATCGCGAAAGCGCAACCCCCCTTTACATCGACCGTATTGCGAAGTCGTGTTCTGACCTTCTCCCGCACGTGTCCCTCAGGGCGGGGGTCCGGTGAGGGGGTGACCCTGAGCTGATCGGGCGGCTCGAAGGCGCTGCGCGAGGTGGGCGGCGACGTGGTGCAGGTGGACGGCAAGACCACTCTTGTGTTTCCTGGACGCGGTGGAGTGCTGCGTGGTCCCCACAACTTCAACCGCACCTGGCGCGGCGCGCACGGCACGCTCGACAAGGATGTAACGCAATACACATTCCGGAAGACGGTCGCCACGCTGATCGCTGAGGGTCGGATGCGAAGACTGTGGCGAAGCGGTCAGGGCACTCCCGAGAGGGCGCAGAGCGTCGGCGGAGCTGGCACCGGACTCCACGGCTGTTGTGGAGAAGGGGCTGGGCTGGACCGCCTGACCGCAAGTTGGGCCCGGAGACATCGGTGTACTTTTGTCACGTTCCGAGATGAGATCAGGTCAGGCCGGATGGCCCCGCGTGACCTGGGATGATTGTGCGCCATCAGGGACTCGAACCCCGAACCTGCTGCTCTCGGCGGTAGGCAATTCGGGACTGTACGAATATCTCAGCGGGGCGTGCCCGCCCTTATAAGATCGGTTGGGTGAACCCGCCATCGGCGCAGCGGGAGTTCTTCGCATACGGGCCATCGCACTGGGTGGTGCTGGCCATCTTCGCGGTCGGGGCGGCGCTGGTCGTCCGCGTCGGACGCAGGCACCGCAGCCCTGAGAGCGCGCGTAGATTCGGCCGCGTCGCGGGTGCCACCACGTTGGCGTTGTACCTGGTGATCTACCTCGTCGCGATGATCCCACCGACTATCGGGCGCTCGGTACCGCTGCGATTGACCGACCTCGCGAGCATGGTCGCCGCGTACGCCCTGTGGTCGCACCGGCCCTGGGCGTACGCCTTGACCTATTACTGGTGTCTGACCCTGAGCACGCAGGCACTCGTGTCACCCGCGCTGAACAGCCCGGACTTCCCGCATCCGGAATTCCTCGCCTTCTGGGCGATCCACCTGGTGGTGGTCTGGGCGGCCATCTACCTGACCTGGGGCATCGGCATGCACCCGGACTGGCGAAGCTACTGGCTGGCGGTGACCGTCACCGTCGTGTGGGTGGCGGTGACCTTTGTCTTCAACTCGATAGCGGGCACGAATTACGGATTCGTCAACGGCAAACCCGCCACCGCATCGCTGCTGGACGTGCTCGGCCCCTGGCCTTGGTACCTGGTAACCGTGGCCGCCCTGCTCCTCGCCGTGTGGGCTCTGATGACCTGGCCGTGGACCGCGATGGCACCGAGGCCACCCACCCATGCTCGCCGCGCGTGGAAGAACCGGTGGGGAAACCACCGGCCTCACCTGCCCGGATCCAGCCGCTGAGGGCATTACTCTGCCAACGTGACAACGCAACCGGCGCGTCCACAACGGCCATTCGGTCGGCGTGCCGCGCTGCTCGCGATCGGTGCCGTGCTCGCGGTGAGCGGGGCCGCCACCCGGCCGTTCAGTGGGTCGGCTACCGCACTGGTACTGGTGTCGGCGGCCGTGATCTCGGTGCTGGCTCGGCGCGCGGCGCCCGCCCCGGTTCCCCGTACCGAGCGGCTGCGGCGCGGCGTGGTCGTCTGGTCGGCGCTGCTGATCGCGGGATCGGCGTGGGAGGTGTACGCGTTCGTGCGGCAACCGGATTGGAGCCGGGCCAGCGACGACCACCCGACATTGTCGACGCTGCTGGATCCGGCGCTCGAACACTGGCCGCTGCGCGTCGTGGGATGGCTGGTCTGGCTGGGTGCCGGTTGGTGGCTGGTGTCGAGATGAACGATCGGGAGATCGTCGTCGTCGGCTTCGCGCTGCTGCTGGGTGCCACGCTCGGCGCCGTCGTCGTCACGCACGTGCGCCGCGACCTGATCGCGCCCCTGGGCGAAACAGTCGCCTACCTCCTCCGCGCTCGGGCAGCGAGGATTGCCGCTGTAGTGCTGTGGGCATGGCTCGGCTGGCATTTTCTCGCGCGGTAGCGGCCGGTCCGCCGCCGGTGGCGGTTCCGGCCGGCCACTTGAACGGTGCTGATCAGGAGTCGCGCGGGGTGACCAGGCCGGATTCGTAGGCGAAGACCACGAGTTGCGCGCGGTCGCGGGCGTGGAGCTTGGTCATGGCTCGGTTGATGTGGGTTTTCGCGGTCAGCGGGCTGATCACCATCCGGTCGGCGATCTCGTCGTTGGACAGTCCCCGCGCCACCAGCGTGACGGCCTCGCGTTCGCGGTTGGTCAGTTCCTTCACCCCGCTACCGACTTCGGTGACCAGCGGCTGGGTGACGTACCGGTTGATCAGTCGGCGCGTGATCGAGGGCGCGAGCAACGCGTCGCCCCGCGCGGCGACGCGGACACAGTGGAGGAAGTCCTCCGGCTCGATGTCCTTGACCAGGAAGCCGGCCGCGCCGGCGCGCAGCGCGTTGAAGACGTATTCGTCCATGCCGTAGTTGGTCAGGATGACGACGTGCACCGCGGACAGGGCGGGGTCCGCGGCGATGCGCCGGGTCGCTTCGATGCCGTCGACGACCGGCATCTGGATGTCGACGAGTGCGATGTCGGGCAGGTGTTGCCTGGCCAAAGCCAGGCCCTCGCTTCCGTCGGCGGCCTCGGCCACCACCTCGATGTCGTCCTCCAGGTCGAGCAGCGCGCGGAATCCACTGCGAATGAGTGGCTGGTCGTCTACCAGCAGGACGCGGATCACGACGTTCGATCCACGGGTAGTTCGGCCTGTACGCGGAAGCCGCCCTCGCTGCGTGGTTCCGCGCGCAGGCGACCACCGAGGGCGGTGACGCGTTCGCGCATCCCGAGCAGCCCGACGCCGGGAGCCGGTGCGGTGCCGGGCGTGGCCTTGCCGTCGTCATCGATTCGTATGACCAAGGTGTCGGGGCGGTAGTCGATCCGGATCGACGTCACGGTGGCGGCGGCATGGCGGGCGATGTTGGTCAGCGACTCCTGGACTATCCGGTAGACGGTCCGGTCCACCGCCGCGGGCAGGTCGCGGGGATGCCCTTCGATCGTCAGAGTGGCGTCCAGACCGGTGGTGCGCGCCCGTTCCACCAGTTCCGGGACGTGGTCGAGCCCCTGCGGCGGGCTCTTGGCATCGTCGCGCAGCGCCTCCAGGGTCGCTCGCAGTTCCCTGGCAGCCTCGCGACCGGCCTCCCGGATCGCCAGCAAAGCCTCCGGCACCTCGTCACCTCGCTTGCGGGCGACATGGACGGCAGCCTCGGACTGCACCTTGATGACCGAGATGTGGTGGGTGAGCGAGTCGTGCAGCTCCCGCGCGATGTGCAGCCGCTCCTCGTCGGCGCGGCGCCGAGCGGCCTCCTCCCTGGTGCGCTCGGCCTCGTCCGCCCGTCGCTCGGCCTGCCGCAGCGCCTCTCCTGCCGCACCGGCCGCGATCAGCCAGGCCAGCTCGAGAGCGCCTCGCGCCTGCGTAAACGCCTCGCTCATGTCGCGCAGGGAGACCAGGGCCGCGAGCGGGAGGGCGGCCAGCAGGACCACCGACGCCGCCACCGTCACCGTGCGGTGCCCCGCCCGTACGGCTGCGTACACCGCGAACAGGAACGCGACCGCGGGCACGTCGAATCCGGCCGCTTGATAACCGAGCGCGCACGACCCGGTCACGGCCAGCACGGTGACCGGAGCCCGGCGGCGCGCGGCCAACGCGAGACCGCCGGTCGTCAACAACACGTAGCCCAACAGGTCGAGGTTCGTGGGGGAGTGTTGCCCGGACAGTCCGGCGACCAGCAACGTCGCCGCCACGCCGACGGCGATCGCCCAGTCCCCGATCCGTCGCGTGCGCATGCGAGCACCCTAGCCGGATCTGCGCGCGGGCGACTCCCGCGCATGAAGTATCGATCGCCTACCGCGCCGGCGGTATCCGCACCACCGTCGCGGTATTCCGCGGCAGCGGGCTACGGCATCGGTGGCAGCACGAATTGTCTTCGCGGGCAGGATGATCGCCGGTGGGTTGAGCGGACATGATCGAGCGCGTCCGATCCTACGATGAAGGAGCACCCCATGTTCGTCCGCTCTCTGTTCGCCGCCGCGCTCGCCTCGCTCGGAAGTCTCTCGCTGGCCACACCGGCGGCCGCGACCGTCTCGGCCGGTGCGGCCGCTGTCGATTCCTACGTCGTGACCAGCGGGCGATTCGTAGGCGCGGTGGCCGCACTGGTGGCACTCGCCGGAGTGGTCACCGGAGTGGTGGCGCTGGCCCGCCCGTCCGGTCGAATCCGCATCGGCAATCGAGGAGGGTGGGCAGCCGCGGCCCTGGTGGCGGGGCTGACCGGTGTGCTCCTCGGTGGGCTGGTGGTGGCCGCCGCCGACGGCGGGCCCGGCACCGGCAACGGGATAGTCGGTGGCTTCGCGGCCCTGATGATCGGGGTGGTCGCCACGGTCCTCGGTTGGCTGGCGCGGACCCGCTCCCGTCGCACCGTCTGACTGCCGACCGTGACGCGATGGCCGTCGAGGCCGGGGCGGGGGTTCACGTCACGACCGGGATATTCCGCCGGTGTGAAAGGGTTGGCAGATTACCGCCGATGGACTTGACGAATGGCATCCGGAGATGTCACTATTAATTCGGGAAGGCACCGCTAATCGAGTGCCTATTTGTTCGTGTCCTCGACAACGGTCGAGTTTGGGTGTAATTTGAGACTTCGCGCCGGGGTGCGTGCTGTCCGACTCTCGAAATACGGAATGACTGCAGAAAGTGGCACGGACGCGTGCCGCTTTCTGCCCGTTGTTGTCGAGGCATGTTGGGGCCACCTCCGGCACGGTGCGCAAGGTGAAATACAGCCCACAGGACAAGCAGATACCGTGACGACCGCGTGAACGCGTGGGCGGCGCGAGGTGCTGGAAGGACGCGTCTTGGCAGTCTCGAGTCAGACAGAAATCGATGCAGGAATACCCGAAGACACCGCGATCCAGGGGGCTCCGAAGCGGGTATCGTTCGCCAAACTCCATGAGCCGCTGGATGTTCCACCGTTGCTGGACGTGCAGACCGAATCGTTCGAATGGTTGATCGGTGCGCCCGCCTGGCGCGAACGGGCAGCGGCGCGCGGCGATTCACCCGCGGGCGGGTTGGAGGAGGTGCTCGAGGAGATCAGCCCGATCGAGGACTTCGCCGCCACGATGTCGCTGACGCTTTCCGAACCGCGTTTCGAGGAAGTCAAAGCCTCGGTCGAGGAATGCAAAGACAAGGACATGACCTACGCGGCTCCGCTGTTCGTCACGGCGGAGTTCATCAACAACAACACCGGTGAGATCAAGAGCCAGACGGTTTTCATGGGCGACTTCCCGATGATGACCGACAAAGGTACATTCGTGATCAACGGCACGGAGCGTGTCATCGTCTCGCAGCTGGTGCGCTCGCCGGGGGTCTACTTCGACCACTCCGTCGACAAGGCCACGGAGAAGGACCTGCACGGTGTGCGCGTCATACCGTCGCGCGGCGCGTGGCTGGAATTCGACATCGACAAGCGCGACACCGTCGGCGTTCGCATCGACCGCAAACGGCGTCAACCGGTGACCGTCCTGCTCAAAGCACTCGGCTGGACCAGCGCGCAGATCACCGAACGGTTCGGTTTCTCCGAAATCATGACGACGTCCCTGGAGAAGGACAACACGGCGGGCACCGACGAGGCACTGCTCGACATTCATCGCAAGCTGCGTCCGGGTGAGCCGCCGACCAAGGAGTCCGCGCAGGCGCTGCTGGAGAATCTGTTCTTCAAGGAGAAGCGTTACGACCTGGCGCGCGTGGGTCGCTACCGGATGAACAAGAAACTCGGCATCCACACCGGCGAAGTCATCGGCTCCCGGGTGCTCACCGAGGAAGACATCGTCACGGTCATCGAATACCTGTTGCGGCTGCACGCAGGTGATCGCGTGATGACCGCACCCGGTGGCATCGAGGTACCGGTCGAGGTCGACGACATCGACCATTTCGGCAACCGTCGCCTGCGCACGGTCGGCGAGCTGATCCAGAACCAGTTCCGGCTGGGGCTGTCCCGGATGGAGCGCGTGGTCCGCGAGCGGATGACGACTCAGGATATCGAGGCGATCACGCCGCAGACGCTGATGAATATCCGCCCGGTCGTCGCCGCGATCAAGGAGTTCTTCGGAACCTCGCAGATGTCGCAGTTCTTGGATCAGCGGAACCCGCTCGCCAGTCTGACGCAGAAGCGTCGCCTGTCCGCGCTCGGGCCGGGGGGTCTGACTCGCGAACGCGCAGGTCTGGAAGTCCGCGACGTGCACTACAGCCATTACGGCCGGATGTGCCCGATCGAGACGCCCGAAGGCCCGAATATCGGGCTGATCGGTTATCTGTCGGTGTACGCGCGGGTCAATCCGTTCGGCTTCATCGAGACGCCGTACCGAAGAGTGATCGACGGCCGGGTGACCGACGAGGTCGACTACCTGTCCGCCGACCAAGAAGACCTGCATGTCGTGGCGCAGGCGAACGAGCCGCTCGACGCCGAGGGACGTCTCGTCGCCGCCCGCATTCCGGTGCGCCGCAGGAATTCGGAGGTGGAGCTCGTCGATCGCGCCGAGGTCGACTACATGGACGTGTCGCCGCGTCAGATGGTGTCGGTCGCGACGGCGATGATCCCGTTCCTCGAGCACGACGACGCCAACCGCGCCCTGATGGGCGCCAACATGCAAAAGCAGGCCGTGCCGCTGATCCGCACCGAAGCCCCGCTGGTCGGCACCGGTATGGAGTTGCGTGCCGCGATCGATGCCGGTGATGTCGTGGTGAACGAGAAGGCCGGTGTGGTGGAGGAGGTTTCCGCCGACTACGTCACGGTGATGGCTGATGACGGGACGCGTAAGTCCTATCGGATGCGTAAGTTCGCTCGGTCGAATCAGGGCACGTGTGCCAATCAGCGTCCGATCGTGGACGAGGGGCGGCGGGTGGAGCGTGGTCAGGTTCTGGCCGATGGTCCGTGCACCGAGAACGGTGAGATGGCGCTGGGTAAGAACCTGCTGGTGGCGATCATGCCGTGGGAGGGTCACAACTACGAGGACGCGATCATC
>NZ_JAMFLC010000037.1:0-54478 GCF_023501985.1 Nocardia sputi
TACTTCCCCAAGGGAACCGACCTGTCCGTGCACACCCGCGAACACCTCGACACCGTCGCCGCCGAACTCAACGGCCGACCACGCAAAACGCTCGACTGGGATACCCCAGCCGAGCGTCTGGCTAAGCCAATCGCCGCCTAACACGACAACGAGTGTTGCGACGACCCCTCGAATCCGCCACCTGTTGGTCGGGGCCGTTTTCTCCCAGCAGAAGCAGAAGCCGCGATTCGTGACGCAGGTCCTCGATCGGTGCTCAGAAGCGCCGGATGGCGTAGATGTCGAATTGTTCCAGCGGGGTGTAGCCGACCGGCACACCCCAGTCGTAGGCGTTGAGCACCTGGCCCAAACCGGCGTAGATGCCGACATGGGAGCCGTCACTGTTCAGCACGACGATGTCCCCGGGGGAAAGGGAGGCCCGCGGGACCGGCGTGCCCGCCTTCGCCTGCTGCCAGGTGGTCCGCGGAATGCTCACGCCGACCTGTCGGTACGCCCACTGCACCAAGCCCGAGCAGTCCCAGCTGGAGGGGCCGGTCCCGCCCCATTCGTAGGGCTTGCCGATCTGGGTAGTCGCCGCGGCCAGTGCGCCGAGGCCGAACACACTGGGCACCGGCAGGGCGGCCGAGCCGCTGGCGCTGCCGGAGTCGCCACTGCCCGAGGCCGAACCGGACGACGCGCTGCCCGGCCCGCTGCCGGAAGCGCTGCCCGTATCGGCCCAGGCAGGTCCGACGGGCGAGAGGATTGCGATGATCGATAGCGAGAATCCGAGTGCGATGCGGTGCAACGATTTTCTCGGCACGTACTCGCCCCTTCCATGGGCGCGGTTGACTGGCCACCGATCGGCAGCCTGGCTAATACATGGCATCAGCAGCGGTCACCGATGCGGGACCGCGGCCACCCGCGCCGGACGTGTTTCCGGCGCGGCCGAATTCCAAGTAAGACAACCCAGAAAGAGAGACTGCCGCCCCCAGCGATCATCTGGGCAACTGCAGCGACATCGCAGATTGTGCCCGGGTTTTCGGCGAATTGTCGGGAATCAGCTAATTTCCAGCATGTGATCTATATCACTTGAATGCACGCCGCCGAAGTGCCCGCCACGTGCTTGCACTGTGCGGTCTGATGCCGCACCGTCGACCCGGCTCCTGGGCGGTGCGACTGGACGGCGAACGTTGCGCCATTCCCGGCGCAGCCTGCGCGGATCACCGAAGCCGGTGTCCGGCTGGAACAGTCGCCACGAGGACCGCGCGAAACGAGAGCCGGGGCGCGACCTTTCGGTCCCGCCCCGGCTCTCGGGTATCCGCCGCTCAGGCCTTGGTGATCCGCGCGCGCACGCCACCCACCAGCTCGGCGGCCGCCGGACCCGCGTCGCCGAAACTCAGCGTGGTGGCGAGGATCTCGCCCGCGATCAGGTCACGGTGGGCCTGGGCCCAGGCGGCCCGGTCCGCGGGGACGTCCAGGACCACGGTGATGCGGTCGGAAACGTCCAGCCCGGAGGACTTCCTGGTCTCCTGGAGGTCACGGATGAGGTCGCGCGCCCAGCCCTCGGCTTCCAGTTCCTCGGTGACCACCGAGTTCAGCACCACCAGGCCCGCGTTCGCGGGCAGCGCGGCGGTCGACTCGGGCTCGGCGGCGACCAGGCGCTGGGTGTATTCCTCGGGCAGCAGGGCGATTCCGGCCGCTCGGACGGTGCCGTCCGCGTCCTCGGACCACTCCCCGGCCTTCACCGCCTTGATCACCGTCTGCACGTCCTTGCCGAGGCGCGGACCCGCGGCGCGGGCGTTGACCACCAGCTCGAACCGGCCGTGCGCGTCCACGTCGGTGGTCAGGTCCACCTTCTTGACGTTGACCTCGTCGGCGACGATGTCGGCGAACGGCGCCAGCCGCTCGGCGTCGGCCGCGGCGATGGTGACCTCCGCCAGCGGCAGCCGCACCCGCAGGTTCTGCGCCTTCCGCAGGCTCAGCACCGTCGAGCACACCACGCGCACCTCGTCCATGGCGGCGACCAACTCCGGGTCGTCCGGCAGCTCCCCCTCCTTCGGCCAGTCGGCCAGGTGCACCGACTCGCCGCCGGTCAGCCCGCGCCAGATCACCTCGGTGATCAGCGGCAGCAACGGCGCCGCCAGCCGGGTGACCACCTCGAGCACCGTGTGCAGGGTGTCCACCGCGTCGCGGTCCTCACTCCAGAACCGCGACCGCGACCGCCGCACATACCAGTTGGTCAGCGCGTCGGCGAACGAGCGCAGTTCCTCGCAGGCGCCCGCGATGTCGTAGACCTCCAGCGCCTCGGTGATGACGTCCCTGGTCCGCGCGAGCTTCGCCAGGATGTAGCGGTCGAGCACGTGCGGCGAGTCGGTCCGCCACACACCCGGCTTCGAGGCGTACAGCTGCAGGAAGGTCCACGCGTTCCACAGCGGCCGCAGCGCGTGACTCACACCCTCGCGGATGCCGCGCTCGGTGACGATGAGATTGCCGCCGCGCAGGATCGGCGAACTCATCAGGAACCAGCGCATCGCGTCCGAGCCGTCCCGGTCGAACACTTCGTTGACGTCCGGGTAGTTGCCCTTCGACTTGCTCATCTTCAGGCCGTCGTCGCCGAGCACGATGCCGTGCGCGGCCACGGTCTTGAACGCCGGGGCATCGAACAGCGCCGTCGCCAGCACGTGCAGCGTGTAGAACCAGCCGCGGGTCTGCCCGTTGTACTCGACGATGAAATCGCCCGGGAAATGGCTGTCGAACCACTCCTTGTTCTCGAACGGGTAGTGCACCTGGGCATACGGCATCGAGCCGGACTCGAACCAGCAGTCCAGCACTTCGGGCACCCGGCGCATGGTCGACCCGCCGGTCGGGTCGTCGGGATTCGGCCGGGTCAGCTCATCGATCATCGGGCGGTGCAGATCGGCAGGGCGCACGCCGAAGTCGCGCTCGAGCTCGTCCAGCGAGCCGTACACGTCCACGCGCGGATAGGCCGGATCGTCGGACACCCACACCGGGATCGGGCTGCCCCAATAGCGGTTGCGGCTGATGTTCCAGTCGCGCGCGCCCTCGAGCCACTTGCCGAACTGGCCGTCGCGGATGTGCTCGGGCACCCAGGTGATCTGCTTGTTCAGCTCGACCATCCGCTCGCGGAACTTCGTGACCGCGACGAACCAGGACGGCACGGCCATGTAGATCAGCGGCTGCCCGGAGCGCCAGCTGTGCGGGTACGAGTGCTCGATGGTCTCGTGCCGCAACAACTTTCCCGCGGCCTTGAGGTCCTTGATGATCACCGGGTTGGCGTCGAACACCATCAGACCCTCGTACGGCGGGACCATCGAGGTGAACTTGCCGCCCGCATCCAGCGGCTGCACCAGCTCGATGCCGTGGGCCGTGGCGACCTCCATGTCCTCCTCACCGAAGGCGGGCGCGAGATGCACGATGCCGGTGCCGGAGTCGGTGGTCACATAATCGGCGGTGAGCACGCGGTGGGCGTTGGGGTGGCCCAGGAAGAAGTCGAACGGCGGGGCGTAGGAGACCTCGGCCAGCGCGGCGCCGTCGAACTCGCCGAGCACCTGCGCGTCCTCGCCGAACTCCCGCGCATAGTGCGAGACCCGTTCGGCCGCGAGCACATAGCGCTTGCCGTCGGCCGCGCGCAGGTGCACATAGCGGACGTCGGGGTGAACGGCGATCGCCAGGTTGGACGGCAGTGTCCACGGTGTCGTGGTCCAGATCAGCGCGTTGGCGCCGTCGAGTTCGTGCAGCGGGTGTTCCGCGGGCACGCGCAGCGCCATATCGACGGTGACCGCCGGATCCTGACGCATCTTGTACGCGTCGTCGAGGCGGGTTTCCTGATTCGACAGCGGCGTCTGCTCGTACCAGCTGTAGGGCAGCACCCGGAAACCCTGATAGATCAGCCCTTTGTCGTACAGCGACTTGAACGCCCACATCACCGACTCCATGAAGTCGGTATCCAGCGTCTTGTAGTCGTTGTCGAAGTCGACCCAGCGGGCCTGGCGGGTCACGTAGTCGCGCCATTCCCCGGTGTATCGCAGCACCGATGTTTTGCAGGCCGCGTTGAATTCCGCGAGGCCCATCGCATCGATCTGTGATTTGTCCGTTATACCCAGCTGCTTTTCGGCTTCGATTTCCGCGGGCAACCCGTGGCAGTCCCATCCGAATCGCCGATCGACCCGCTTGCCGCGCATGGTCTGGAAACGCGGAACGAGATCCTTGACGTATCCGGTGAGCAAATGTCCGTAATGCGGCAGACCGTTGGCAAAGGGCGGCCCGTCATAGAAGACGAATTCCGCTGCGCCGGAACGGTTTTCGATGCTGGCGCGGAAGGTGTCGGCGGCCGCCCACGCGTCGAGCACGCGGCGCTCCATCTCGGGGAACGACGCCCCGTTGCCGACGCTCAGGTCGACGCGCGGGTATGCGCTGTTGCTGGAAGTGTGGTCCGCCATGGCGGATGCGTCTCCTCGTGCCGTGTTCGTTGGCACGGGGACGATGACGGCGCCCGGTGCGCCGAAACCGCGGTACCACCCCGCTTGTCCGGCGTGACGAACACCGGACCTCTCATTCACGAGCTGTGACGGGCTCACCCGTTCGGTTCTACTGAGCGGCCGCCCCGCAGGCCGTGCCGCCGTTCTTCCGAAGGCTCCCCGGTGATAGCCGGATCGACGCCGTATTCATGTTTGATTCTAGCCGCAGCGGTCAACTCAGTTTGTAAGGCAGGTCGGCGCCGGGCCGGTGCGGCCGCCTTCATCGTTTGGCATGACGACCAGGAGGCGGCGGGGAATCACCATCCGGACTCCGTATGGACAAGGCACTCACCAGCAAGAGCATCGCACCGACGACACACACCACGATGCAGCCCCACGCCCAGATCACCGAGCCGGTGGTGAGCGCGGCCACGAGCAGGGCGAAGCCGATCGCGGCAAGGACGAGTGTCAAGACGAGCATGGTGACCCCCAAGGCATGCCGGGCGGCTCGACAGTTCCTCTAACGGTATGCGAACTGCTGTGCTGGGGCGCCGCGCGCTACTTGCCGCCCTTGGCGAAAGAGGCCGGCGCGAGGTTGTTGGCCGTGTTGGCGTCCGCGAAGGCTTCGCCACCGTCGACCGGCACCGCCGAGCCACGGTTCTCCAACTCCTCGAGCTGCGACTCCAGGTACGACTTCAACCGCACGCGGTACTCGCGCTCGAAGGTCTTGAGCTGCTCGATCCGGCTCTCCAGGACGCTGCGCTGCTGAGTGATGGTCGCCATGATCTCGGTGTGCTTGCGCTCGGCGTCGGCCTGCAGCGCGTCGGCCTTCTCCTTGGCCTGGCGCAGCTGGTTGTCCGAGCGGGTCTGCGCGTCCGACAGCATCGCGTCCGACTTCTGGCGGGCGTCGGCGATCATGGCCTCCGACCGCGTCCTGGCGTCTCCGACCAGTCGCTCGGAATTCGCCCGGGCATTCGACAGCAAGCTCTCCGCCTCGGCCTTGGCGTCGCTGGTCAGCCGATCCGCCATCTCCTGGGCGAGGCTGAGCACCTTGGCGGCCTGCAGGTTCGCGTCCGCGCCGGGAGCGTCCTTGGCCACCGGAGCGGCGGGCATCGGAGCGGGCGGCGCGGCGGGAACCGGCGGCTTGATCGGTTCCGGCTGGGGCGGCGGGACCTGCTGAATCGGCGCTTTCACGGTGTTCGCCATCGCCGGACCGCGGTTCTTCTTGGCATCGGCCAGTTCCGCGTCGAGTTCGGCGACCCGCTGGCGCAGATCGGCGTTCTCCTCGATCAGACGCGAGAGCTCCTGCTCCACGAGATCCAGGAACGCGTCGACTTCATCCTCGTTGTAGCCGCGCTTCCCGATCGGCGGTTTGCTGAACGCGACGTTGTGCACATCGGCTGGGGTCAGCGGCATGGAAGGATCCCTTCACGCGTCTTTTGGAGATCTAGCAGATCTAGCAAGCTGTCTACACGGCCCATTCTGTCACACCGGAGCTACCGGTTGCCCGAGCCTGCCCACGATCGACATCAGGATGAAGACGATGAAAAGCAGGACCATTATCGACAGATCCAGGCGAATTCCGCCCAGTGACACGGGGGGTATCAACCGCCGCAGCAGTTTCACCGGAGGGTCGGTGATCGTGAAGATCACCTCCAGGACGACGACCACGACACCGGTAGGACGCCAGTCTCGGGCAAAGCTACGGATGAACTCGACGATCACCCGGCTGATCAGCAACAGCCAGAAGATGAACAGTACGAAGTACAGCACCGCGAACAAGGCCACGACTTCACTCTGCCGTAAAAATCGCGTCGCGCAAAATGCCCGCGCCGCACAACCTGCATCCGGTCTGCTCCACCCCCCAGATCACGACCTTATTTCTGGTTGTAGAAGCCGGTTTCCGCGATGCGCCTGCGTTCTTCCGCTGATACGTCGACGTCCGCCGGTGAGAGCAGGAACACTTTCGTCGCCACCTTGTCGAACGACCCGCGCAGCGCGAAGGCCAGGCCCGCGGCGAAGTCGACCAGCCGCTTGGCGTCGGCGTTGCTCAGATCCACCAGGTCCATGATCACCGGATTGCCCTCGCGGAAACGTTCGCCGATGATGCGAGCCTCGCTGTAGTCGCGCGGGCGCAGCGTCGTGATCTTGGACAAGGGGCCTCCGTCCTCGAAGATCCCGGGCCGCCGCACCGGGGCGGGCTCGGGACGCACGCGCTCCTCCAGCCTGCGCTCTTCCGCGTCGGGGTCGACGGCGAGCGCGCCACGGGTGGCGCCACGCAGCGTCGGCGCGCTCCCACCTGCCCGGAACCGACCCGACGGGGCGGAGTCGATCCGGGTGGGACGGCGGGGCGCGTCGTAGCGGTCGTCGCCGTAGGGCTCGTCGGCGTAGTCGTCGCGCCGCGACACCGAGTAACCCGCCTTGTACGGCGACTTGTAGGCAGGCTCGGGGTAGTCGACGTCGTCGAAACGGCCTGCGCCGTACCGGTCTTCGCCGTAGCGATCGACGTAGCCGTCGCGGTCGGAGTAGTCACGGGGCCGGGGCCGGCGAGCACCTCGCTCGTCCACGCCTCGGGGGGCGCGATCGTCGACGTAGTCGTCTTCGTAATCCTCGAGCGGAACCATGCCGAAGTACGCCTTGAACTTGTGCAGCGTGCTCATTGGTCGACCTTCCTTCGGCCCCGGTGGCGGCCGGGTGTTGAAGTCTTGCTCAGCCCTCTTCAGTTCCCAGCATATGTGTCGAATGTGACTGATGAGGTTTCTTTGCTAGCCCGAGGTTATCGGTCGTATACCCATCAAGGCGGTACCGACACGCACAACCGTCGAACCGTGTTCGATCGCGGATTCGAGATCACCCGACATTCCCGCCGAAAGCTCCGTAGCGTCCGGATGATCGGCGAGCAACAGAGTGTGCAACATCGCAAGTCGCGCAAATGCGGCATCAGACTCCGCCCCCAAGGGCGGAATGGCCATCAGACCCGACAAACGTAATCCCGGAGCTTCCGCAATCCGTCCGGCGAGGGCGGGGAGATCGCCCGCCGCAACGCCCCCTCGGGTGGGGTCGTCATCCAGGCTCACCTGCAGCAACACGCGGACCGGTTCGGTACGATCCCCCGCCTCCAACGCGGCTGTCGCACCCGCGTCAAGAGCGGTTGCCAGCCGTTCGCTGTCTACCGAGTGAACGGTGTGCGCCCAGCGGGCGACAGCGCGTGCTTTGTTCCGCTGCAACCGCCCGATCATGTGCCAGCGGATGCCGGAGAGGTCTTCGTCACGCAGGGCCGCCACCTTGGCGGCGGCCTCCTGCTCCCGCGACTCGCCGAACTCGCGCCTGCCGAGCCGATGCAGAATCGCCACATCCGAGGCGGGGAAGAACTTCGTCACCGGCAGCAGCCGCACCGACTCCGGCGACCGGCCCGCCGCGTGACATGCCGCATCGATGCGGGCGAGCAGACCCGCCAGGTTGTCCGACAGCTCGGCGGTCCGCGCCGCGAGCGCCTCGTCCACCGCGGTCTCCGCCTCGGCGCTCATGCCCGCACCCCGCCGGCGCCCGGCATCGCGCGGACGGCGCTTCGCGCGCTCATGCGGAAGCCTCCATCCAGATCACGCTGCCGATCCGGCCGGTCGGCGCGCCGCGACGATGGCTGAACAGGGTCTGATCCTCGATGGTGCAGCGCGGGTCGACCGCGATCGCGGCGACGCCGGCCTCGGTGAGCTGCCGGGAGATGCCCGCTCGCAGGTCCAGGCCAGGGGTGCCGCGGACGGTGGTGGTCGCGCTGCCGGGCAGATGCGCCTCCACGTCGTCGCGCATCGCGGCCGGAACCTCGTACCGGCGACCGGACGCGGCGGGCCCGAGCAAGGCCCCGACCCGCTCCAGGCGTGCGCCGACCGACACCATCGCCTCCAGCACACGCGGCACGATGCCGATGCGTGCGCCGACCCGCCCGGCGTGCACGGCGGCGATCACGCCCGCCGTGTCGTCGGATAGGAGGATGGGCACGCAGTCGGCGCTGAGCGCGACCAGCGCGAGCCCGGGCACGGTGGTGACGAGGGCGTCGGTGACGGGGACCGGCTCGGCGCGCGGGCCGTCGACGATCTCCACGTTGCGGCCGTGGATCTGTTCCATCCAGACCATGCGCTCGGGCGTCAGGCCGATTCCCTCGGCCAGCCGATCGCGGTTGCGCCGCACCGCCGCCGGATCGTCGCCGACGTGGTCGCCGAGATTGAACGAGTCGTAGGGCGGCGCCGAGAAGCCTCCGGACCTGGTCGTGGTGACCCGTCGGACAGTGATGGTCGGCGCGATAGTCATGGCCCCGAGCCTAGTGGCGCTCGGTGAAGGCCGTCGAAATCCCCAGGTAGAGGCCGGATTTTCACCCGGCCGATCGCGCTCGGCCGCTTCGCGCGCCTGCGCTCCCCCGAAATAGCTTGTCGGTCGTCACACTTCGGGACACCGCTCCCCGTGTCCCGCCCGCGCATCCCGGCGCGGGCCGGGATCGCTGTTCCAGCTCGGTCCCGGCCCGCGCCGGAACCGTACTCCTGCGCTCAGCCCCTCCGCATGAACGAGGGCACGTCCACGTCGTCGTCATCGTCGCCGGCGTCCGGCGGCGTGATGTGGGACCGTGAGTTGGTCGTGACCGTCGGCTCGGCCAGCGTGCGTGCTCGTTCGGTGTCGCGGTAGCTCGGAATCGCGCCGCGGCCGGCCGTACCCGCGGTGGACGTGCTCGGCGTGCTGTCGCTGCTACGCGCGGCGATCTCACTGGCGCGGCTCTGCCCGATCTCGCCCGAGCGCGCGGTGCCGATGGTGCTGCGGCCCGAGTTCTCGAAAGTGCGCCGGGCAGGCCCGCCGCCGTCGAAGCCAGCCGCGATCACGGTGACCCGCACCTCGTCCCCGAGCGAGTCATCGATCACGGTGCCGAAGATGATGTTGGCCTCGATGTGCGCGGCTTCCTGCACGAGCGACGCCGCCTCGTTGATCTCGAACAAGCCCAGGTCGGACCCGCCCGCGATCGACAGCAGCACGCCGTGCGCACCGTCCATGGACGCTTCCAGCAGCGGCGAATTGATGGCGGACTCGGCCGCTTTCACCGAGCGGCCCTCGCCGCGCGCCGAACCGATACCCATCAGCGCGCTGCCCGCCCCGGACATCACGCTCTTGACGTCGGCGAAGTCGACGTTGATCAGGCCGGGGGTGGTGATCAGGTCGGTGATGCCCTGCACACCGTTGAGCAGCACCTCGTCGGCGGAACGGAACGCGTCCATCAGGCTCACCGCGGCGTCGCCGAGCTGCAGCAGCCGGTCGTTCGGGATGACGATCAGCGTGTCGCAGGACTCGCGCAGCAGGTTGATGCCGACCTCGGCCTGGTTCCCGCGCCGCTTGCCCTCGAAGGAGAACGGACGGGTGACCACGCCGATGGTGAGCGCGCCGAGCTTGCGCGCGATCTGCGCTACGACGGGGGCGCCACCGGTACCGGTGCCACCGCCCTCACCCGCGGTGACGAAGACCATGTCGGCGCCCTTGAGCACCTCTTCGATCTCGTCCTTGTGGTCCTCGGCGGCCTTGCGCCCGACTTCGGGGTCGGCGCCGGCTCCCAGACCGCGGGTCAGTTCACGGCCGACGTCGAGCTTGACGTCGGCGTCGCTCATCAGCAGCGCCTGGGCGTCGGTGTTGACCGCGATGAACTCGACACCTTTGAGTCCCTGCTCGATCATCCGGTTGACGGCATTCACACCGCCGCCGCCGATACCGACGACCTTGATCACCGCAAGGTAGTTGTGCGGGGGCGTCATGGGCTCTCGCCTTCCTTCGATCTAAAGCCTGTCGTTTTCGGATTCTCGGCACGCCGCTCGGGCCCGTTCCGCGGGTGGGGTCGCTGCGAAGAAGCGAACCGCGGTTCGGCAAACCCTAAAGCTCAACCATAGGGTTAGCGTTATGTCAAGTATCCGACTGGTGCGGAACGCTATTCGCAGCCGACGCGATACGCGCGCAGGCGCGCCGAAACGAGAGCCAGAATCTTGCGTGATCCCGCTCGTCTCGCCGCTCCACACGTCGTATGGTGAACGGTTGCCCCCCGGCCCTCTTCTCGGCGCCGGAACCACTTCCGGGCCGCCGAAAATTCCCTGGACGCAATGGGTGTGGATCACTTTACCGTGACCAGATTGGGACTCGAAACATCGAACACCGTTCCGGGGCGTGTCAACAACGGCAACACGACCGCCGCCTTTCGTTCGGCGTCGTTGGTCCCGCCCCAGAGTACCGTGCGACCGTCCTTGAGATTCAGCGAAATATCCGAAATGGACCGTGCGGCAACCTCCTCCACGAGAACCGCCAGCGCAGCAGGCACGATGGCGAGTATGGAGACCGCCGCCGCGGTCAGCGGATCGGCGCCGCCGGGATGATCGGTGATCAACTTCGGCACGCCGATAGGCGCGGTCTCCACCGCGAATTCCACGCCCTCGGCATCCAGCAGATGCGCGCCTTGCGGGCTGTCGTAGAACAACACCGGAACGCGCTCGACGACCGTCACCCGAACCGTGGACGGAAATACGCGCTGCACCCGTGCGGTGCGCACCTTCGGAATGCCCGCCACCCGCCGGGCGATCGCGCTGGTGTCGATTCGCAGCATCGAGCGCCCGGACGGGATTTCGAGCACATCTCGCACCTGTTGTTCGGGTACTGCCACCGCCCCCTCGATCCGCACGATGCGCACCGAGAGCACCGGGGTGAACCAGGCGAGGGCACAGACCACCGTAAGAACGCACACGCCCAGCAATCCCCACAAGCGAATTCGGCGCCATTCGAGCGCGCCGAACCGATCACTGGCGCGGCGCCCGGCCGCGCGCGCCGACCCGACCCCGCGCACGCCGGGTCACCGTCCGTGCTGGGGACGCGCCCGTAATCCGTCGAGAATCTGGCTGCCCAGCATCGTCACGTCGCCCGCGCCCATGGTGATCACCACGTCGCCCGGCAACGCCAACCCGGCGACCTGGCGCCCGACCCGGGACATATCCGGTTGATAGTGCACCGGTTTCGTCACCGACTGCGCGACCAGCGCGCCGTTCACGCCGGGCAGCGGCTTCTCCCGCGCGCCGTAGACGTCGAGCACGACGACCTCGTCGGCCAGGCTGAGCGCGGCGCCGAAGTCCGCGGCGAAGGTCGCGGTCCGGCTGTAGAGGTGCGGCTGGAAGACCACGATGACCCGTCCCTGCCTGGAGCGGGCGCCGTCGCGGGCCTCCTGCTGAACCAGTTCGGCGGCGGCGCCGAGCACGGCGCGCACCTCCGTCGGGTGGTGGGCGTAATCGTCGAAGACGCGCACGCCGTTCTCCCGTCCGGCGAACTGGAACCGGCGGTGCACACCCCCGAACCCCTCCAGGCCCTGAATGATCTCACCCATGTCGGCGCCGGTGGCGTGGGCGGCCAGCAGCGCTCCGAGCGCGTTCAGCGCCATGTGCCTGCCCGGTACCGACAGGCGCAGCGTGCGCGGCGCGGCCTCGTCGGCGAGCTGGAATTGCACGATCCCGCCGACGTCGCGCGGCTCCCAGCTGTGCAACCGCGCGCCCACCGGGACCGGCGCGTCCGCGAGGTCTCCGGAGCCGTAGCCGAGAACGCGGACCTCGCGCCGCGCCAAACGCTCGCCGACCCGCTCGGCCAGCGCGCGCGAGCCCGGATCGTCCAGGCACACCACCAGCAGGCCCCCCGCGGCGACCCGGTCGGCGAAGTCGTCGAATACCTGCACGTAGGCCTCATCGGATCCGAAGAAATCCAGGTGGTCGGACTCGATATTGGTGACAACGGCGACGTCCGGGTCGTACTGCAGCAGTGAGCCGTCGCTCTCGTCGGCCTCCGCCACGAAGATGTCGCCGGTGCCGTGGTGGGCGTTGGTGCCCGCCTCGTTCAGTTCGCCGCCGACCGCGAACGACGGGTCGAACCCGCAGTGCTGCAACGACACGATGAGCATCGAGGTGGTGGAAGTCTTGCCGTGCGTACCGGAGACCAGCAGCGTCCGATGCCCCCGCATCAGCGACGCCAGCACCGTGGGCCGCAGCAGCACCGGGATGTCGCGACGGTTGGCCTCGACGAGTTCCGGATTGGTCTTCGGGATGGCCGCGTACGTGGTGACCACCGCGGTCGGGCCGCCGGGGAGCAGGTCCAAGGCGGTGGCGTCGTGCCCGATCCGCACCTGCGCGCCCCGAGCCCGCAGGGCGAGCACGCCCCGGCTCTCCTTCGCGTCCGACCCCGACACCGCGCCGCCGCGGGCGAGCAGGATCCGGGCGATGCCGGACATACCGGCCCCGCCGATCCCGACCATGTGCACGCGTTCGAGTTCCGGGGGCAGCCCGCTGCGTTCGGTGTCCGGTCCCGCCTGGTCTGCCGTGGTGTCGCTCATCGGCGCGCCACCGCCGCCGCGATCCGCGCCACCTCGTCGGCGGCGTCACGGTGCCCGGCGCCTGCGGCGGCCCGGCCCATCTCGGTCAGCCGTGCGGAGTCCATGAGCAGCCCAATCACCTCATCGATCACGTATTTCGGCGTCAACTCGGAATCGGGGACAATTCTGCCACCGCCCTGGCGCACCACGGGCCGGGCGTTGAGTTCCTGCTCCCCGTTGCCGTGTGGCAGCGGCACGTAGAAGGCGGGCAGCCCGACCGCGGACACCTCCGCGACGGTCATCGCGCCCGATCGGCAGACCACTGCGTCGGCGGCCGCGTAGGCGAGGTCCATCCGGGACAGGTACGGCACCGCGAGGTAACGAGCGCCGTCCCGGCCGCCCGCGGCGGAGTCGCCCAGGTCGAGGATGTTCTTGGGTCCGTGCGCGTGCAGCACCGAGATCCCGGCGGCGGCGAGCTGGGGTGCGGCTCCCGACACCGCCTCGTTCAGGGTGCGCGCTCCCTGCGACCCGCCGAAGACCAGCAACACCGGCCCTTCGGGTGGGAGGCCGAAGTGCGCCCGCGCCTCGGTGCGCAGTGCGGCGCGGTCCAGTCCGGTGATCGATGCGCGCACCGGAATGCCCACCACCTGCGCGTTCGGCAGGCCCGAGTCCGGGACCGCCGCCAGCACCCGCGCCGCGCGGCGGGCGCCGACCTTGTTCGCGATGCCCGCCTTGGCGTTCGCCTCGTGTACCACCACCGGGACCGGGCGCCTGCGGCGCAGCACGCCCGCCCCCGCGGCGAGATACGCCGGAAGCGCCACGTACCCGCCGAAACCGATGATCACGTCGGCCTCGACCGCATCGATGACGGCGCGGGTGGCGGCCACCGAGGCCCGGACCCGTCCGGGCAGCCGCAGCAGATCCATGGTGGGTTTGCGCGGCAACGGGACCGGAGGGATGAGCTCGAGCGGATAGCCGCGTTCGGGAACCAAGCGGGTCTCCAGCCCGCGCTCGGTGCCCAGCGCCGTCACCCGGATCGAATCGTCGAGCCGCCGCAACGCGTCCGCCACCGCCAGTGCCGGTTCGATGTGGCCCGCCGTGCCGCCGCCCGCGACGATTACCGAGATCACCTAGATCTTCCCCGTTCTCTTGCATGGTTGACCGGATAGCTGGGTTCCCAAGCCCTGGTGGCGCGCGCCGAGCTGGTGCCGCGGCTCTCCGGCGAACGCCGCCGCGGCGGTTCGGCGCCGTAGCGCCCGCGCCTGCCCGGCGGCAGTGCCGACGGTCCACGCTCGCCAGCCCGCGGCGCCCGGCCGCGGCGGCCCGAGCCGGCCCGAGCCGGTGCGTACACCTCTGGTTTGGGCAACCGCAACAGCCTACTGAAACGACCGTCCTGTCCGGCGTGCAGCGCCGCGACCGCCTCCGGCTCGTGTCTGGCCGCGCTGGCGATGATGCCGAACATGAACAGCGTGATGGCCAGTGACGATCCGCCCGCGGAGACCAGCGGCAGCTGCAACCCGGTGACCGGGAGCAGGCCGACCACATAGCCGATGTTGATCAGTGCCTGCGCGGTGATCCAGGTCGTCGCGGTCGCGGTGAGCAACCGCAGGAACGGATCCACCGACCGGGCCGCGATCCGCAGGCCGGTGTAGACGAACAGCGCGAACAGGCCGAGCACCAGCGCGCAGCCGAGATAGCCGAGTTCCTCGCCGATGATCGCGAAGATGAAGTCGTTGTGCGAATTCGGCAGATAGCTCCACTTGGCGCGGCTCTGTCCCAGGCCGCGTCCCCAGATACCGCCGTCGGCCAGCGAGTACAGCGCCTGCCGGGCCTGGTAGTTGATGCCCTGCGGGTCATCGCCGGGGTTGAAGAACGCGCGCATCCGGTCGGAGCGATAACCGGCGGACAGCGCTAGCACGCCCGCGGCGATCACGCCGGACAGTGCGATCGTCACGAACAGGCGCACCGGCAGGCCGCCGAACCACAGCAACGCGCCGAGCACGACACCCAGCGCGATGGTGGTGGACAGGTTCGGTTGCAGCACCACGAGCAAGCACACCAGCAGACCGGCGGGGACCAGCGGAACCAGGATGTCCTTGAGGCTGGCGCGCTCGGCGCGGCGGGAGGCCAGCAGGTGCGCGCCCCACACCACCAGCGTCACCTTCACGACCTCCGACGGCTGCACCGAGACCGGCCCGAGCACCAGCCAGCGGCGCGCGCCCTGCACCTGCGAACCGATGCCGGGTATCAGCACCAGCAGCAGCGCCAGCACCGACAGCGCGAACAGCGGGAAAGACCACTGCCGCAGCCTGCGCAGGGGAATGCGCAGCGCCAGATAGAACAGCACGGTGCCGACGGCGGCGAACATGGCCTGCTGGATGAACAGCGAGTATGCCGATCCGCCGTCGGCGTAGGCCTCCACGCTGGAGGCCGACAGGACCATCACCAACCCCAGCACGGTGAGCAGGGTGGCGATGGTGACCACCAGATGGAACGACGCGAGCGGCCGCGCCAGCCAGGCCCAGAACCGAGGGACCGCCTCGCGCTTGCGCCGCGCCGATTCCGTCATAGCCGCCGTCCGATGTCACCGTCTTCCAGGGCGTGCACCGCCGCGGCGAAGCTGCGGCCCCGGTGCGTGTAATCGGTGAACATGTCCAATGACGCGGCGGCCGGCGCCAGCAGCACGGTGTCGCCGCGGCGGGCGAAGCCCGCGGCGGCGCGCACGGCCCGCGCCATGACGGCGTCGGCCGCGGCGGTCGGAGACGCTGCGTCACCCATCCCTGCATCGTCTCCCGCGACCAGCTCGACGACCGGGACATCGGGCGCGTGTCGCGCCAGCGCGGCCGCGAACACCGGCGCGTCGGCGCCGATCAGCACCGCCGCGACCAGACGGTCGGCGACCTCTTCGATCATGTCCTCGACGTGAGCGCCCTTGAGCTGGCCACCGGCCACCCAGACCACCTGTGGATGCGCCAGGATCGATGACCGCGCGGCATGCGGATTGGTGGCCTTGGAGTCGTCGACGAAGTCGACTCCGGCCAGTTCGCGCACGAACGCGGCGCGGTGCGGGCCGACCTTGTGCTCGACCAAGCCTTCCCGAACGAACTGCGGCGCGACATCGATCGCCCTGGTCAGGGCCGACGCGGCCAGCGCGTCCGCGACGCCGGCGGGGCCGGGCGGGCTGATGTCGCCGACCTCGGCCAGGATCGCGGCCTTGGTGAACGCGCGGTCGAGCAGTTTGCCGTCGACCACGCCGAGTTCGCCGTCGGCGGGCACCCCGACCCGGAAACCCACGGTCCGCCGGGCCTTGGACTTGCGCGCCAGCGAGGCTGCGACCGGATCGTCCAGGCCGACCACGCCGACCCGGCCGACCAGCGCCCTGGCCTTGGCCGCGGCGTAGGCGTCCAGGCCGCCGTGCCAATCCAGGTGATCCTCGGCGACGTTGAGGACGACACCGGCCTCCGGGCGCACCGACGGCGCCCAGTGCAGCTGGAACGACGACAGCTCGACCGCGAGTACCTGCGGGCCGGGGTTACGCCGCAGCGCGTCCAGGATGGGTAGGCCGATGTTGCCGCAGGCGACGCTGGCGATACCGGCGGCGCGCAGGATCGCGTGGGTCATCTGGGTCGTGGTGGTCTTGCCGTTGGTGCCGGTGACGACCAGCCATTTGCGGACCGGTCCGTAGATCCTGGCCTGATCCACCCACCAGGCGAACTCGACATCGCCCCACACCGGCGTGCCCTCGGCCACCGCGGACGCCAGCACCGGCGAGTCCGGCCGCCAGCCCGGGCTGGTGATCACCAGCGCGAACCGGCTCCAGTCGGTGTTCTCCAGCTCCGCGCCGGTGGCCACGTCCAGTCCGAGGCCTGCGGCCTCGGCCAGGGCCGCGGCGCCGCCGTCGGTGACCACCGGACGCGCGCCGATGTCGCGCAGCGGTTCGACCAGCGAGCGTCCCGACACGCCCCAGCCCGCGACCAGGACGTCGCGACCGCGGAGGAATTCCAGCATGGGCCCGGGTGAGCGCAGTGCCCGCGGAGAATGTTCGACCATCTCGTTCACCCGACCGCGGAGAGGTATTCGCTGTAGAACAGCCCGAGTCCGACCGCCGAGGCCATCGCGGCCAGCAGCCAGAACCTGATGATCACCGTCGTCTCGGCCCATTTGCTGAGCTCGAAGTGATGGTGGAACGGCGCCATCTTGAACAACCGGTTGCGCGTCGTGCGGAAGACCGCGACCTGCAACACCACCGACGCCGTCTCGGCGACGAACAGCGCGCCGATGACGATCATCAGCAGCTCGGTCCGGGTGGTGATGGACAGGCCCGCCAGCAGGCCGCCCAGCGCCAGCGAGCCGGTGTCGCCCATGAAGATCTTGGCCGGGGCCGCGTTCCACCACAGGAACCCGACGCACGCCGCCGCGCCCGCGGCGCAGACCAGGGCGAGATCCAGCGGATCGCGCACGTTGTAGCAGCCGGCCTCCGGCTTGGTCTCGCAGGCGTGGTAGTACTGCCAGAACGTGATGATCACGTAGCCGCCCAGCACCAGACTCATCGATCCGGCGGCCAGACCGTCGAGTCCGTCGGTGAGGTTCACCGCGTTGGACCAGGCGACGACCACGAAGCAGACGAACACCAGGAACACGACCACACCCATGGTCACCGTGCTGATGTCGCGCACGTAGGACAGGTGCCTGCTGGCGGGCGTGAGCCCGCTCGCGCCACGGAACTGCAAGGCGAGAATGCCGAAGATCACGGCCGCCGACAGCTGGCCGAGATACTTGCCCGCCGCGGTCAGGCCCAGATTGCGTTGCTTGCGGATCTTGATGAAGTCGTCGACGAAACCCACCGCGCCCAGGGCCGTGGCCAGGCCGAGCACGAGCAACGCCGACGCCGACGGCCCGTCGGCGTGGTAGCCGATGCCGATCAGGTGGGAGCCCAGGTAACCGGCCCACATGCCGACCAGGATCGCGACGCCGCCCATCGTCGGGGTGCCGCGCTTGGCCTGGTGGCTGGCGGGACCGTCGACCCGAATCTCCTGCCCGAAACCCTGCTTGGCGAACAACCGGATCAGCAAGGGGGTGAGCAGGATCGAGACTGTCAGCGCGATCGCCGCGGCGAAGAGAATCTGTCTCATCCTGCTGCCTCCGTGTCCTGTCCCGGCCCGCTGTTCGCCGCGCCGCCGCGTACGGCCACGACTCGCGGGTCGGTCAGATGCTCGGCGACCTCCCATAGGCCGACCGACTTCGATGCCTTGACCAGCACCACGTCGCCAGGGACGACTTCCTTCTCCAGCAGTGCGATCGCCGCCTCGATGTCCGGTACGAGGACCGATTCCTCGCCCCACGACCCTTCCATCACCGCCCCTTGATGCAGCGCGCGGGCCGGTCTTCCCGTACCGACGACCACGACCCGGCTGACGTCCAACCGCACCGCGAGCCGCCCGATGGCGTCGTGTTCGATGACCGATTCCTCGCCGAGTTCGGCCATCTCGCCGAGCACCGCCCAGCTGCGCCGCGGCGCCTCGGCCGCGCGGGCCATGCTGACCAGCGCTTTGAGCGCGGCGCGGACGGAGTCCGGATTGGCGTTGTAGGAGTCGTTGACGACGGTGATCCCGTCCGCGGTGGTCCGCACGTCCATCCGTCGCGCGGACGCGGCGCGCGCACCGGACAGCGCCGCGGTCACGGTCTCGAGGTCGGCGCCGCATTCCAGCGCGACCGCGATCGCCGACAGCGCGTTGCCGACCTGGTGCTCGCCGTGCACGGCCAGTCGCACCGGGGCGCTGCCCGCGGGCGTGTGCACGGTGAACGCGGCCCTGGCCTGGTCGTCGAGCCGGACGTCGGTGGCCCGCACGTCGGCGTTCGCGGCCTGCCCGACCATCACCACCCGCGCCGACGTGCGCGCGGCCATCGCCGCGACCTGGGGATCGTCGGCGTTGAGCACGGCCAGCCCGGTCGGTGGCAGCGCCTCGACCAGCTCGCCCTTGGTTTTCGCGATGGCCTCGCGGCTGCCGAACTCGCCGAGATGCGCGGTGCCGACGTTGAGCACCACACCGATGCTCGGGGGCGCCACCTCGGCCAGCGCGGCGATGTGTCCCGGCCCGCGCGCCGACAGCTCCAGCACCAGGAAGCGGGTCACCGCGTCGGCGCGCAGCGCGGTCCACGGATGACCGAGTTCGTTGTTGAACGAACCCGGCGGGGCCACCACCGCGCCCAGCGGCGCGAGGACGGCGGCCAGCAGGTCCTTGGTGGAGGTCTTGCCGGACGAGCCGGTGACGCCGACGACGGTGAGTCCGCCGTCCGCGGCGAGACGCGACACGCTGGCGCGGGCCAGCGCGGCGAGCGCGGTCAGCACAGCGGCCCCGGAGCCGTCCGTGTCATGGCTCAGGGCAACCGAACTCGACGGCACGGCGCCGCGGCTGGGCGTGACCACGACGGCGGGCACGCCCACCGGCCGCGCCGCGAGCACCGCCGCCGCGCCCGCGGCGATCGCCGCGCCCGCGTAGTCGTGGCCGTCGGAGCGCTCGCCCGGCAGCGCCAGGAACAGATCGTCGGAACCGATTCGGCGCGAGTCGAATTCGACCGCACCGGTCACTCGCACCTCCGGGTCTACGACGTCGTGCAGCGTGCCGCCGACGACCTCCGCGATCTCCCGCAGTGTCATCTCGATCATGAAACCGTCAAGTCCTCCGCGTGGTTACCTTGCGGACTGCGTCTTTCCAATGCGGCCGCGAGTACGTCGCGGTCGTCGAAGGGGTGCTTCACGCCCTGGATCTCCTGCCCTGCCTCATGTCCTTTGCCCGCGATCAGCACCACGTCACCGGGGCGCGCCCACTCCACCGCGGCCGCGATCGCTTCCGCGCGGTCACCGATCTCACGCACCTCGCCGCGTTCGTGCTCCGGCACCTGCGACGCACCGGAGAGCACCGCGGCGCGGATGGCCGCCGGGTCCTCGGTGCGCGGGTTGTCGTCGGTGACGATCAGCAGATCGGCGCCTCGCGCGCCCGCGGCGCCCATCAGCGGCCGCTTCGCCGCGTCCCGGTCACCGCCCGCGCCGACCACCACCGCGAGCCGTCCCGCGGTGTCCGCCGCGAGATGTCCACGCAGCGTGGCGATCACCGACTCCAGCGCCGCGGGCTTGTGCGCGTAGTCGATGATCGCCAGGAAGTCCTGTCCGCGCTCCACGCGCTGCATCCGGCCGGGCACGTCCACGGTCGCCAACGCGGGCGCGGCGACCGAGGGTTCGACGCCCGCCGCCGCGCATACCGCGACCGCGAGCAGTCCGTTGGCGATGTTGTAGTGGCCGGGAAGCCGCAGGCGCACAGGGATTTCCCCGTGCGGCCCGGCCGCGGTGAAGTCTTGTTCGCCGCCGTGCGCCGAGACCGCGCCGGTGACGCTCCATGCGGCGGCCCGGGTGGTCGACACGGTGACGGGGTCCGGGAGACCAGCGGCGAGCCGCCGTCCCCAGTCGTCGTCCACACAGACCACCGCGGTGCGCGCCGCGATCGGCGAATCCGGTTCGAACAGCCTGCGTTTGGCGGCGAAGTAGTCCTCGAAGTCGGCGTGGAAGTCGAGGTGATCCTGGGAGAGGTTGGTGAACGCGCCCACCGCGAAACGAACCCCGTCCACCCGGCCCAGCGCCAGCGCGTGGCTGGAGACCTCCATCACCACCGCGTCCACGCCCTGTTCGACCATCAGCGCGAACATCGCGTGCAACTGCGGCGCCTCGGGCGTGGTCAGGGCGCTCGGCACGCGCCTGCCGCCGATCCTGGTCTCGATGGTGCCGATCAGCGCGGTGGACAGCCCCGCGGCGGCCAGTCCCGCCTCCACCAGATAGGAGGTCGTGGTCTTGCCGGAGGTTCCGGTGATCCCGACGATGCGCAGCCGCTCGGAGGGGTTGCCGTAGATCGTCGCCGACAGCTCCCCGAGCACGGCCCTCGGGTTCTCCCGCACCAGCACCGGCACCTCGAGCGGACCGGCCAGCTCCGCACCCGCCGCGTCGGTCAATACCGCGACCGCGCCTCTGGCGACCGCGTCCCGCGCGAAACGCGCGCCGTGCGAGCGTGCGCCCGGCAGCGCGGCGAACAGATCGCCGGGGAGCACGGCGTGCGAGCGCTGCTCGATGCCGGTGACCGACACGCCGCGCGCAGCCGGTTCAGGGCTCGTCACGGCCCCGATGACGGCGGCCAGCGACGCCAGCGGCGTCGAGGGCGAATGCTCTGGCCGTAATGCGCGCGGTTGACCGGACTGCACAGAAACCAGGCTCCTTTCGGGGGCAGCGATCGACGTGTCAGGTTACCGGCGACCGGTCACGGCGGGACCATGCGCCCCATCGCAAAGCCGGGGAGGTCGCCCACCGCACCCTACGGGTTCGTCCGCCCGGTCCGGAGCGCGCCACGCGGCACCCGGGCACGACCGTGCGAGGCCGGTGCGCGCACGGCCTTCCTCCGCTCGCCGCAGGCCCTCGAATACCGCATTTACCTGCTGTTTCCTCCGGACAGATCCGCTGTCTTCGCTGCCGATCCGCCCCAGTCGTACCGAGCGAGCCGACCGGATCACCCGGCCTGCAGGACGAAGTGCCGGGACGGCTGCGGAGACGGCGGTACGCGGTCGCGCTGCAGCGCCCAGGACGCGATGTTGTGGAACAGCGGAGCCACCGAACCGCCTCCGGAGCCGTCGGAACTGCGAACGGGCGCGTCGAGCATGAGTCCGATCACGTACCGCGGGTTCTCCGCGGGAACCATGCCGGCGAACGTGATCCAGAACGACGACGTGGAGTAGCACCGGCAATTGCGGTCCACCTTCTGCGCGGTGCCGGTCTTGCCCGCCACCTGGTATCCCGTGATGGCCGCGGGCCAGCCGGTGCCGTTCTGGTTGGCGTTCATCGGGTCACGCTGCACCACCGCCTGGAACATCGTCCGCAGCGTGGCGGCGGTCTGCGGGCTCACCACCCGCACGCCGTCCGGCTGGGTCTCCTCGGTGCGGGTGCCGTCCGGCGCGATCTTCGCCCGGACGATGCGTGGCGGAATGCGCACGCCGTCGTTGGCGATGGCCTGGTACATGCCGGCCATTTGCAGCGTGGTCATCGAAAGCCCCTGGCCGATCGGGAGATTGGCGAAGGTGCCGCCGGACCACTGCTCGCGGTCGGGCATCAGGCCCGCGCTCTCTCCCGGCAGACCGATGCCCGTGCGCTGCCCGAGCCCGAACCGGTGCGCCATATCGGCGAAACGGTCTTCGCCCACGCGCTGCGCGAGCATGAGCGTGCCGACATTGGAGGACCTGCCGAAAATGCCCGTGGTCGTATAGGGCTCGACACCGTGCGACCACGCGTCGTGCACGGTGACGCCGGCCATCTGGATCGCGCCGGGCACCTGATGCACCTCGTCCGGATCGGTCAGGCCGTACTCGACGGCCGCGGCGGCCGTGACGATCTTGTTCACCGAGCCGGGCTCGAACACGTCGGTGACCGACGGGTTGCTCAGCTGGGCGTCGGCCCACTTCTGCGGTCCCAGTTCGGGGTTGAACGTGTTGTCGTTGGCCATCGCAAGGACCTGTCCGGTCTTGGCGTCGAGGACGACGGCCGATGCGGCGCCCGCACCCGACAGGTCTTTGGCCTGCTGTACCTGTTGTTGCACGTAGTACTGCAGATCGGAGTCCAGGGTGAGCTCGACGGCGGAGCCGTTGACCGCGGGCTGCTCGTCCCGCCAGCTTCCGGGTATCACCGCGCCGTCGGAGCCGCGATCGTAGGTGTGCGAGCCGTCGGTACCGGCCAGCACGGAGTCCAGCGACGACTCGAGCCCGACCTGCCCGTGGCCGTCCCACCCGACGGCGCCGACGACGTTCGCCGCCAGCGAGCCGCCGGGGTACACCCGCGGGCTCTGGTGATCGGAGCCGACCTGCGGAAACTTCTCGGTGATCTCGCTGGCGATCCTCGGATCCACGTTGCGGGCCAAGTAGACGAACGTCTCGTCACTGCGCAGCTTCGCCAGCAGGTCCGCTTCCGACGGCGCGTCCTTACCCACCTTTTGATGGATGGTGCGCGCGATGTCGCGCAGCCGCTCGTCCGGGTCGGGCGCCTTGTCGTTCTCGGCCTTGGCGTCCGCTAGATCCTGGCGGACCCGGACCGGTTGGAAGGTCAGCGCTTTCGCGGAGACGGTGAAAGCCAGCGACTTGCCGTAACGGTCGGTGATGGGCCCGCGGGTGGCCGGGTCGGGTTGATGGGTGGTGCGCTGGCTGGCCGCCTGCGCGGACAGTCCGGGCGCCGCGACGCTCTGCACCCACAGCAGTTGCAGCGCGACCACGGCGAGCGCCACGAGCATCACCACCCGGCCCACGCCGAGGCGCAACCGGAGCGGACCGTCCGGGACAGCTGCCGCGGCTGGGCGCGGCCTGCCCGTGGGCCGCGCCGCACCAGGGCCGCGGCGCCTGCGCGGCGCGGGCCTGGGATGCGTCACTGCGGCGTCCCGTCGGGGCCCGCCTGCGGTTGCGCCGCTTCCACCTGCGGCGAGGCCGCCTCAGGTGGCTGTGGCACGTCGGCAGGCGGCGCGGACGGTCCCGGCTGCGGCGGGTCGACCGGCGCAGGCGGAGTCGGAACCGGGCTTCCCGGAGCGGGCGTCACGTTGACCTGGGTGTTGTTCTGCGCGCCGGTGTTCGGCTGCCCCGGCGCCGCAGCGCCGGGTGTGGTGGTGACCGGAACCACTCGCTCACCCCAGGGCGACCGCGCCGAAGGTCCGGCGTTCAGCGGCGGCACGGGGGTGCCTTGCGCCGGGGTGGGCTTGCCGATCACCGTGACCGAGCCGTCGGGGCCGACCAGCAGGCGGGCCGGGTCCTTGGCCGGGATCATGCCGAGTTCGCGTGCTCGCGCGGCCAGCTCCGGTGCCGAATCGGCGGCCTCCACCTCACGTTGCAGCGCGGCGCGCTCGTCGGCCAGCCGCCGGTTCGTCGCCCGCGCGTCGCCGAGCTGGTAGCTGTCCTCGGCGGCGCGGGTGGTCAACAGCAAGGTCAGCGCGAGGCCGCAACCGAGCAGGGCGAGGATGGCGGTGACGAACGGGATGCGCGCGGCCATCGCCGAGCGCCGCACGGTGGGCAGAAACACGGTGTCCGAACCGCCCTCCGCACGCGTGCGCCGCCGCGCGTAGGCGCGCTGCGCCGCGCCCGATTTCACCCGCTCGGCCTCTTGGACCCGCCGGGCGACCCGGCTCGGCGCTGCGACGGTCCGCGTCCGCACACTCATCGATTCCCCTCCTCGTTCCTCCCGGGACGCCGGATCGGCACAGCGCGACACTGTCTCATCCGGCCTCCGATATCGCTGCGGGAAATCCGCACCCAGCCGACGCGATGAGGCGTGGCGAACTGCCGGCTCACCCTGCCTCCTGGATCCGCTCGGCGGCGCGCATGCGTACCGGGGCCGCTCGCGGGTTGTCTTCGATCTCCTGCTCGGTCGCCTTCTCCGCGCCGCGGGTCAGCATCCGGAACTCCGGTCCCATGCCGGGCAGCTCCATCGGCAGGTCCACCGGCGTCCTGGACGCGGTGCGCGCGGCGAGCTGCTGCTTGACCACCTTGTCCTCCAGCGACTGGTAGGACATGACGACGATGCGGCCGCCCACACGCAGCGCGGCGAGCGCGGCGGGCAGCGCGGCGCGCAAGGACTCGAGTTCCCCGTTGACCTCCACCCGCAGCGCCTGGAACGTGCGCTTGGCCGGATGCCCGCCGGTGCGGCGCGTGGCCGCGGGAATCGCGGCATAGAGCAACTCCACCAGCTCGGCACTGGTGCGGAACGGTTTGACCTGGCGACGGCGGATCACCTCGGCGGCGATCCGGCTCGCGAAGCGTTCCTCGCCGTAGGTCTTCAGCACCCGGGCCAGGTCACCGTGGCTGTAGGTGTTGAGCACGTCGGCGGCGGTGAGGCCGCCGGTCGGGTCCATCCGCATGTCCAGCGGCGCGTCGACGGAATAGGCGAAGCCACGATCGGCCTCGTCCAGCTGCATCGAGGAGACGCCCAGATCCATCAGGATGGCCGAGACCGACCCGGTGGAAGACAGGCCCGCCTCGGTCAGCGCGTCGGCGATGCCGTCATAGCGAGTGTGCACCAGGGTGATTCGATCCGCGAACGGCTCGAGCCGCTCACGGGCCAGTTTCAACGCGGTGGTGTCCCGGTCGAGCCCGACCAGATGAATGCCCGGATAGGTGCTCAGGAAATGTTCGGCGTGGCCGCCGAGACCGAGGGTGGCGTCGACGTAGACGGCGCCCGGCTCGGCCAAGGCGGGGCCGAGCAGCGCGTCGGCTCGCTCGAGCAGAACCGGAACATGGCGGGGGCCGCGCTGTTCACGGTTCACCTCGACCTCCCGGAGTCCTACCTCGCGTCGTCGCGCACCGCGCACGGGTCGCCTTGATACACAATGCTTTCGATACGGATACGAATGCCCCGTGGTCTCTGACCGAACCTCGGCACCTGGCGTCGGGGAAGTACGTCAGGGTCCGCGTCCGGGCAGAGACCGCGTGGCACTCGTGCGCCCGCGGCTAGAAGATTCCGCCCAGCGACTCGTCTCTGGCTTGCGAGAAGTCCTCCTCGTGCTCGGCGAGGTAGGATTCCCACGCCTGCTTATCCCAAATCTCCAGGAAGTCGACCGAACCGATCACGACGCAATCCCTTTTCAGGTTGGCGTAGCGACGATGGTCGGCGGACAACACGATCCGGCCCTGCGCGTCCGGACGTTGTTCGTCCGTTCCGGCCGCGAGGGCCCGGACGAACGCACGGGCCTGCGGATTGCTTCGAGACGCCGCCGCGGCACGCCGGGCGAGCGCGGTGAACTCTTCTTTCGGGTACACGGCAAGGCTGTGGTCCTGCCCCTTCGTGACCATCAACCCTCCCGCCAGATCGTCTCGAAACTTCGCAGGCAACGTAAGTCGCCCCTTGTCGTCCAAGCGAGGTGTGTAGGTACCGAGAAACAACTCGGATACCTCCCTGGTCGATCACCTCGATGGTCGGCTCTTCAGTACTGCGCGCTCCACATTACCCCACTTTCCCCCACTTTCAATCGAAACAAGCGGTGATCTGGCTCCCGACCCAGACGATTCCGCAGGTCATCCCAGCTATCACCGGCGTGGTGAACTTTCGCGAGTTCTGCCGACACGCGCCACCCCCTCGGACAAACGCCCGAAAACACCCAGCAAACCCCCTGGCGGACCGTGCGCGGGGGCCTGGTGGGGGAAGTTCGTGGGGAGGTGTGGGGAAGTGGGGAGCCTGGTTCGAAGATCATCGTCGCGTCGGCGCCCGCACGCGCGAACCGGCGACGCCGCACCGTTACGGTGCGGCGTCGCCGGTTGTGCTTGAAGTTGTCAGGCTACGGGCGAGTTACTCTTGCTCGAATCGCCTGCGGAAGCGGTCCTCCATACGCTCGGAGAATCCGCCGGACTTGCGCTGACGCCCTCGTCCGCCCGAGGCGCCGGAGGGGGTCTCGCCGCCTGGCCGATCGGTCTTGGCGATGTTCTTGGAGGTGCCCAGCAGCAAGAGCACGCCGGCGCCGAACATCACGATGAACCCGATCAGGCTGATGATCGGGAAGCCGC
The DNA here is from genome assembly GCF_023501985.1 of Nocardia sputi. NCBI lineage: Bacteria > Bacillati > Actinomycetota > Actinomycetes > Mycobacteriales > Nocardiaceae > Nocardia > Nocardia sputi. The sequence continues at coordinate 26,377 of NZ_JAMFLC010000037.1, forward strand.
CGGGCTTCACGGGCGCTGCGATGCCTGCGACGAGGAGAAAAAGGCCGAGGACGAACAACGCCGCGGCCTGGAGTCTGCGACGACTCGAGGTCGAACGAAGCCGTCCGCCGCGGACGGACGAGGCGAACTTGGGATCCTCAGCATAGAGAGCGCTCTCGATCTGTTCGAGCATGCGCTGCTCGTGCTCGGAGAGTGGCACGGTACCTCCCCCGGCACTAGGACGTGGCTGTCGCCTCCGGGTAGGCGACAGATAGCCGACCTTGGCGGCTATCTGTCACCAATGATACGAGTTCGATCAGGGCCAGACCACCTAATGGGCGCAGTCCGACTCAGTCTGTCTTCAGCCGCGCGGGGACGAAGCGAATTACGCCGACTAAGCGGTCATTCCCCCGCTCAATCCCGGAGCAGGTCGCAACCTGGCCGACGCCGCGAGGAGATCTTCCACGTCATGGAGGAATGCCGCCACCCGCGAGGAGAACTCGTCGGCCTCGTGTTCGTCGACATTGCGGTCCAGCCCGGCCTCGAGCGCGGCGCGGATCTCCGAGCGGGCGCTGAAGTAGTCCGCCCACATCACGAACTCGGGCGCGGCGCGTTGCATCAGTACCCACGCGTTGCGCGAGCGCGCCCGGGGGGCGGCATCGGCGCCGGTGAGCGCGATCACCGCGCCCGCGCCGCGCAGGGCCGCCAGGTAGGCGGTGCGGAACCGCTCCCGTGGATCGCGCTCCCCCGCCGCCTGCATGAGCAACCCGTCTGCGCGCTCCAGCAACTTGCCGGCCCGGCCGGGCCGGCCCGGATGTTCCACTCGACCAGACATCGACATCGCCGTCCCTCCACCATCGCGTACCTTGGCCCGTATCCCGTGCTGGAGGCGGGGTCCCCCACCACTTTCCGGCACCACCCGGACCGAACAGGTATTCGAACGTTTGAATTGAGCTTCAATATAGAGACGCCCACCGACAAACTTCCGCGTCCGCGCGACCGACGAGAGCCATGACCGCCGTCAAGCCCAATCACATCCCCGCACCCGCCGTCATCGATCTGTCGGTGGCGGCCCTGCGCTCCCGGCTGCACGACGCGCTGGCGGTCTACGTGGCCGCCATGGACTATCCGCGTGGCACGGAGAACCATCGCGCTCCGATGTGGACCGAACACACCACCCGGCCCGGCTGGCAAGCGGTCGCCGCGGTGCTGCCCGACGACTCCGGCCGGATCGATCTGCGCCGCGCTCCGATCGTGGCGATCGCCTACGGCTATCGCGGCGGCGCGCACCAGTGGTGGCACCAGCAGGTGCACAGCGGGATGCGGCGCTCGGGCTGGCCGGAACACTCCGCGCGTGAACTGCTCTCGGACTACTTCGAACTCACCGAACTGCATGTGCATCCCACCGCGCAGGGCCGCGGCATCGGCGCCACGCTGCTGGAACGCCTGCTGCGCGACCGCACCGAGCGCGCGGTGCTGCTGTCGACGCCCGAGGTCACCGGTGAGGACAACCGCGCCTGGCGGCTGTACCGCAGGCAGGGATTCACCGACGTGATCCGGAATTTCGTGTTCGCGGGCGACAACCGCCCCTTCGCGATCCTCGGCAGGCGGCTGCCGCTGTGAGGGTCACGTGACGGTAGTCGTCGTCGGCTCGGGCCACAACGCCTTGGTCGCCGCGTGCTATCTCGCCCGCGCCGGACACGAGGTCGAGGTACTCGAACGCGACGACGTCCTCGGCGGCGCGGTGTCGACGGTGGAACGGTTCCCCGGCCATCAGGTCGATCGCGGCTCGTCGGCGCATATCATGATCCGCCACACCGGCATCATCGAGGAACTCGAACTCGATCGCTTCGGGCTGCGGTACATCGACTGCGACCCGTGGGGTTTCACGCCCGCCCACGCCGGGCGCCCCGCCCTCGTGTTCCACCGTGACCTGGAATCGACCTGCGCGTCGATCGCCGAGGCTTGCGGCCGCGGGGACGCGGCGGCCTATCGCCGGTTCGTCCAGGTGTGGGGACCGCGCAGCGCCCGCGTGATGCGCGCCTTCGGCGGCGGACCCACGCCGGGGAGGCTGGTCCGGTCGTTCTGGGGACTGGACGCCCGAGACGGCGGCAGCGCCCTCTCGCGGGAGTTCCTCCAGTCCGGAGACGCGCTGCTGGACACCTTCTTCGAGGACGAACGGTTGAAGGCGTCGCTGGCCTGGTTCGGCGCGCAGTCCGGACCGCCGATGTCGGAGCCGGGCACGGCGCCGATGGTGGGCTTCGCCGCGCTCATGCACACGCTCCCGCCGGGGCGCGCGGTCGGCGGCAGCGGCGCGCTGACCACCGCACTGGTGGCTCGGCTGCGATCCGACGGCGGGGTAGTGACTGCGGGTGACGCGGTGACCGCCCTGCGCCGCGACGGCGATCGCTGGCGGGTGCGCACCGCGTCGGGCCGAGAGCGGCGCGCCGACATCGTGATCGCGGGCAGCCATGTGCTGACCACGCTGGAGCTGCTGCACGACGGCGGTTTCGACGGCGCGGTGCTCGACGACTGGCACAGGCGCATCCGCGTCGGCCCCGGGATCGGAATGGTCGTGCGGGCCGCCACCTCGGCGCTGCCCCACTACCCCGGCAGCCCGGCCGAGCACTCCGCCCGCGGCCTGCAATTGCTGGTGTCCGATCGCGCGCAGCTGCGTCGCGCGCACGGCGCGGCGCTGGCGGGGGACCTGCCGCCGCGACCGGTCGTGCTGGCGATGAGCTTCAGCGCCCTCGACCCGACCATCGCCCCGGCCGGTGAGCATCAGTTGTCACTGTGGGCGCAGTGGCACCCGTACCGGCTGGCCTCCGGCGCCGACTGGGCCGATCTCGCACAGCGGGAAGCCGACCGCATCATCGCCGAAGTCGATTCCTACGCCCCCGGTTTCGCCGAGACGGTGTCGCGCACCCACGTGCAGACGCCGGTGGACCTGGAGCGCGAACTCGGGCTCGTCGGCGGGAACGTCATGCACGTGGAGATGTCGCTGGACCAGATGATGCTGTGGCGGCCGCTCCCGGAACTGGCCGGGCAGCGGGTGCCCGGCGCGCCGGGGCTGTATCTGACGGGCGCGTCCACCCATCCCGGTGGCGGCGTCTCCGGGGCAAGTGGCCGCACGGCCGCCACCCTCGCCCTGCGCGAGATGAACCGGCGCCGGATTTCGCGGTGGCTGCGACGATGACCGACGCTGGCGACCTATCCCTGACGACGCAACGGAATGTCTCCGTGCGGGAGCACCCCCGGGATCCGGGGTACCGCTCGGCGGGCTCTCTCGTGCCCCTCGTCTTCGTCGCGCTGACCATCGTCGCGCAGATCGGTTATCCGTTGACCACCGGCGGCGCACGCGACCGGATCACTGTCGCGATCGTGCTGCTGTGCGCCGGAGCCGCCGTGGCACACGCGACGGTGACCAGGGGATTCCGCTATGCCGTCGGCTTCCTGGTCATCGTGTCCGGCATCGGGCTCGCGGCCGAGGTGATCGGCACCGCGACGGGAATGCCGTTCGGCTGCTACTCGTACGCGACCGACCGGCTCGGTCCCGCCCTGTTCGACGTTCCGTTGATCATCCCGCTGGCGTGGACCGGCGGAATGTACCCGGTATGGGCGGTGGCCGGGATGTTGTCCCGGCACACGGGCGCGCGAATCATGTGGACAGCGGCCGGCGCGGTGGGCTGGGATCTGTTCCTCGATCCGCAGATGGTGGCCGACGGGCAGTGGACCTGGTGTGACACCAGCTCCGGACTGCCCGGACTGGACTGGATTCCGGTGACCAACTACCTGGGATGGTTCGCCGTCGCGCTCGTGATGGGCGCGTTGCTCGCGATCTGGGAGCGCGCGGCGCCGGATCCCCCACGGGCAGGCGGGCAGGCGGTCGCGCTCACCGTCCCGGTGGCCTTGTTCCTGTGGACCTGGCTCGGGTCGGCGCTGGCCCACGCGGTGTTCCTCGACCTGCTGCCGTCCGCCGGTTACGGCTTCGCGGGCCTGGCTGTGCTGGGCGTTCCCCTGCTGGTGGCCGCGGCCCGCGCGCGCCGCCGCCCCGGCGCGCCACGCCCGGTGCGGTAGGCCGACGCGCGCGGAGACCGGCGCGTTTCATTCCGGGCGGATGGACTGGCACGATGTCACCCGTGCAGCCGAGTCCCGTCACCACGAAGCCCGATGCTCCGCAGCCGCCGCAGCGGCGGGGTTCACGCCGCGGCGTGCGCGTTGCGGCGGCCGTTCTGCTCGCGGCGATGCTGGCGCCGATGCTCGCGGGCTGCCTGCGGGTTCAGGTATCGATGGGTGTCTCGTCCAACGACCGGGTGTCCGGACGGATCGTCGCCGCCGTGGTGCCCGCCGACCCCGGTGACAAGGGCCCGCAACTGAAGGCGCCCGAGACGCTGGCCGCGAAGGTGCGGGTGGAGCCCTACGCCCAGGACGGGTACTCCGGCAGCCAGGTCTTCTTCGAGGATCTGTCCTTCGGTGAGGTGCAACAGCTCGGCCAGCTGTCCGAGCAGACCCAGGGCATGTTCCAGTTGCAGTTCCAGCGCACCGGCGACCTGGTCGGCCTGACGGGGCGGGTGGATCTGAAATCCGTCCCGCCGCACGGCTCCGACGTGCAGTTCACTATCGCTTTCCCGGCTCGCGTCGCCAAGACCAACGGCAGCCGCGAGGGCGACAACGTGGTCTCCTGGAAGCTCCCGCCCGGCGATGTCTCCACACTGCGCGCCGAGGTCAGCTACGCCGACCCGAACACCCGCTCGTTCGCGGGCTGGGCAGGCATCGTCGGCGGCATCACGCTCGCGGTGGCCGCCATCATCGCCGCGATGGCGTACATGGACCGCAACCCCGCCCCGCCCGGCGCTCCGGAAGTCGGCTTCTCCCTGAGCCGCTGGTGGCGCACGGTGACGCAGAATCGCTGAGCGGCAGGTCGGTGCGGCGGGATAGCGTGGCGCGCATGGTGAGTGCCGACCTGCCGAAGACGTTGCGCGCGAACTCGATCCTGCCCGCCGGCGCTACCGCCGTAGCGGCGCTCGGCGCGGGCATCGCGCTATACAACCGGATCACCGTGCAGCGGCTGGCGAATACCCCTGCGACGGTGATCGAACCGGTCACCGTCTGCGTCCCGGCGCGCAACGAGGCCGGGCGGCTACCCGATCTGATCGGCGACCTGCGCGCCCAGGTCGGCCTACCGCGCATGGCGGTGCGCATCCTCGACGACGCGTCCACCGACGACACCGGCGCCGCGGCCCGCGCGGCGATCGGCGACGACCCTCGTTTCACCCTGCTGCGCACCGAGTCCGACCCGCCGCCCGGCTGGACCGGGAAGGCCGCCGCCTGCGCGCGGCTGGCCGAGGAGGTGTCCACGCCGGTGCTGATCTTCCTGGACGCCGACGTGCGGCTGGCCCCCGCGGCGCTCGCGGCGGCGGTCGGCGCGCTGCGCAGACGAGGAGCGGCGCTGGTCTCGCCTTGGCCGCTGCAAGAAGCGGATTCGATGGCGGAGGCCCTCGTGCAGCCCCTGCTGTGCTGGTCGTGGGCCTCGACGCTGCCGATCGCCGCGGCCGACCGGAGCCTGCGGCCGTCCACGGCGGTGGCCTGCGGCCAGTTCCTGGTGTTCGACAACGCCGTGTACCGCGCTGCGGGTGGCCACGCGGCAGTGGCCGGGAGCATCACCGAAGACCTCGACATCGCCCGTACGCTGCGACGGGGCGGGCACTCGACCGTTCTGGCGGCCGCGGGACCGCTGGCTCGAACCAGGATGTATCACGGCGCCGCCGAACTGGACGCCGGCTACACCCGGTGGCTCTGGTCGGCCTACGACGGCACGATCACGGGCGGAGCGGCGGTGGGACTGCTTGCCGCCCTTGCCTATTGGGTGCCGCCCGCGGCGGCCGTGCTGGGCCGGGGCTCGGCCCGGCGGACAGGTGTGATCGGCTGGCTCGCCGCCGTCACCGGGCGGCTGCTGGCCCGCTCGACCGAAACCGGCGGTCCGCTGCGAGGCTCCGATGTGCTGGCCGCCGCGGCGCATCCGGCATCAGTGGCGGCGTATCTGCTGTTGTGGGCGCGTTCGCATCGGGCCCGCCGCCGCGGCACGGCGCGCTGGAAAGGTCGCTCGCTCGCTTGAGCCGACCGTGCCGCGGCGGCCGCGACCTCACGGCACCGCGGTGATTCCGACCGTCGGCAGGAAGAAACAGGACTTGGCGCCGTTCTGAACCGTGCCGAACACCGCGGCCAGCACGGTGCCCTTGCCGGTGTCCACCGGAATCGCACGCACCCCGCCCATCGGGAGGGCCGCGACGAGGAAGTCCCGGATGGCCTGCTCGGCGCCCGGCCGCAGGTCCGCTGGGACGGCCGCAGGAATCATCGCGCGGGCGATCTCCGACAGCGGCCCCATGGCGGCCGTGCCGCTGCGGCCGGTACTCAGGTTCAGCCAGGCGACCTGCATGCCCGCGGTGTTCGGGCCGTCCGGTCCGAGGCCGTAGGGCACGAAGGTGAACATGGCCTGCCCGGATTTGACCGCACTGAGGTCCAGGCCGGGGATCTGCACGGTGTTCTTCGGCCACGGCCCCGGAATGGCGCCCGCGACAGCGGGCGCCAGACCGGCCGTGGTGTTGTCGAGGCAGAACGCGGACGCGGTCGGGTAGGCGAACGGCTGGATGCCGAGCGCACGCAGCGCGTCGACCGCGGCGTGATAGGCGCCGAGCAGGTCACCGGGGGCGGCGATCGGCACGACTTGGTCGGAGAACGCGGGAATGGTCGCAACCGGGGCCGCGAGCGCGGCGCCGGGCCCGGCGAGCACGAGGGCGATCGAACTGGTCGCGACAGCGGACAACTGGGTCAGACGGCGCAATATGGTCACGAAACCTCCTCATCGGCGGAACGATCGAGGGGCACAGTACTCCGGCAAACGCGCCCAGCAGCCGGGATTGCGCACAGCAATTTTGCGGTGAGTCTCGTTTGCCCGGAACGGGAGACTTGCGGGGCCGACCTGTGTCCCGGCCCCTCGGCGAGAACCGTATGCTGCATCGAGCCGCCGACTTTCGGCTGGACGCCCTCGGTGATCACGCGACCGGCGCGCACCCGCGCTCGACAGAGCAGCGCATGCCTGGTTACTACAAAGACCCGATGAGACCGCGTGGGACAAGATCTACGCTCACGGTGATTAGTTTCCTTGTTCCAGCCTTCGCTTGCTGGGCATCATGATTCGGCTCGACCCTGACACCCGCTGACGGGAGGGTTGACGCCAACCATCCAGAGCGACTGAGAGACCTGGCTCGTCGACGTCGCAGCAACCCCCCGGTCACCGGGTGCGGGTGCTTCCGCCGGGACCGATGGAGGAACCGAAGTGCTCGAACCGCGCCGCCGCATTCCCAGCCGACCGTTGCCGACCGGCGTCGCGGACACCGAGTCGTACCAGGGCGAGCTACTCGCCCGCACCGAAGTATCTGGAGTTGCCTCGTGATCCCAACCCGTCACCGAATCGCCGCGCTGGCCTGTGCGCTCGCCGCGGCCGCCACCGTGGCCGCCTGCGGCAGTGATTCGGCCGCGCCAGGCGCCGACGCGGGACCACCGCAGCCGGGCGGCACCTTGCGCTACGGCCTGTCCCAGGCGCCGACCTGCTCGGATCCGGCGCAGGCCGGTACCAACCAGACGCTGTACGTCGCCCGGCAGATCGTGGATTCGCTGACCGACCAGGAACCGGCGACCGGCGAGCTGAAACCGTGGCTGGCACAACGCTGGGAAGTGAGCCCCGACGCGAAGGTGTTCACCTTCCACCTGGCCGACGGCGTCACCTTCAGCGACGGCACGCCGCTCACCGCGGACTCGGTGCGCAACACCTTCGACTCGATCGTGCGGCTCGGCTCGGGCAAGGCGCCGCTGGGCAGCAGCTATCTCACCAACTACGTCGGCACGACCGCGGTAGACCGGCGCACCGTCCGGGTGGAGTTCAGCAAGCCCAACGCGCAATTCCTCCAGGCGTCCTCGACCACCCAGCTCGGCATCCTGGCCGACGCGACCACGAGCAAGCCCGCCGAGCAGCGCTGCCTCGGCGACAACGTCGGCAGCGGGCCGTTCACCTACGCCGCCTACCGCCAGGACGCGGCGGTGACGCTGGCCAAGCGCACCGGCTACCACTGGGGCTCGGCGGTGTTCGCCCATCGCGGCGAGGCCTACCTGGACAAGATCGAGTTCACCGTCGTGCCCGAATCCGGGGTGCGCACCGGCAGTCTCGCCTCCGGGCAGCTGGACGCGATCAGCGACGCGCTGCCGCAGGACGCCCCGCAGATCGAAGCGGCGGGCGGACGCGTGCTCAGCACCGCCAACCCGGGAATTCCGTTCGGATTGCAACCCAACGTCACCCGCGGTCCGCTGCGCGATCCGGCGGTGCGGCACGCGCTCTTGCCCGCGATCGATCGCAAGCAACTGGTGGACACCGTGCTCGGCCCGCAGTTCGAACCCGCCACCAGCGCGCTGGCCGGCACCACCCCTGGCTACACCGACCTCTCGGCGCACCTGGCCTACGACCCGGCGAAGGCGCGCACTATCCTCGACCAGGCCGGGTGGGCGCCCGGCGCGGACGGCATCCGGACGAAGAACGATGAGCGGTTGAGCTTCTCGGTGCTCTTCAGCCAGGTGTTCGCGGGCAACCAGGCGATCCTCGAACTGGTCCAGCAGCAGCTGCGGCAGGTCGGCGTCGAGCTGAAACTGGACCTGGTGTCGGTGGCGGAGACCACCGCGCGGCAGAACAGCAAGGATTTCGACACCGCCTACTTCAACACCACCCGCGCCGACGGCGACATCCTGCGCACCTCCTTCGGACTCGACGGGCGCAATCTCAATGTCCGCGGCCCGATCTCGTCGCTGGACGACGCGTTGAACGGCCAGCTCGACACGGTGGACCCCACGGCACGAAACGGGTTCATCCGCACCGCGCAACAGCAGGTCCTCGAGGCGGGGTTGTTCATCCCGACCGTCGAGCTGTCCCAGGCCATCGGAGCGGGCCCGAACACGCGGGATCTGAAGTTCGAAGCGTCGGCGCGCTTGCAGTTCTTCGACACCTGGCTGAGCGGACGATAGTCATGGCGCGCTACTCGGCGCTGCGGGTGCTGCAGGCGATCTGGGTGCTGTGGGCGGCGTTCACGCTGTCGTTCGTGGTGCTGTACCTGCTCCCGGCCGATCCGGTCTCGATCGCGGCCGACGGCGGCGGAGCGGGCACACCGGTGGACAAGGCCGCCATCGCCGAATTGCAGGCCCGTTACGGGCTGGATCGGCCGCTGTGGGAACAGTACTGGACCGCACTCGGGCACGCCGTTCGCGGTGATCTCGGGCATTCCATCGCGACCGGGCAACCGGTCACCGGCGCGATCGGCGACGCGCTGCCCGCCACGCTCGAATTGACCGGCGCCGCCCTGCTCTTCGCGGTCGTCGGTGGCGTCTCGCTGGCGTTCGCGGCGACCCATACCCGTCGACCGTGGCTGCGCAGCGCCCTGGCGGCGTTGCCGTCGCTGGGCGTCTCGGTGCCGACGTTCTGGACCGGACTGCTTCTGCTGCAGGTGTTCTCGTTCCAGTTGCGCCTGGCGCCCGCGTTCGGCGGGCACGGTTTCGCGGGCACGGTGCTGCCCGCGCTCACCCTGGCCCTGCCGATCGGGGCGGTCATCGCGCAAGTGCTCACCGCCGGGCTCGAAACCACCTGGCGCCAGCCGTTCGTCGACGTGGCGCTGGCCAAGGGCGGGTCGCGCTGGTGGGTGCAGCGCACGCACGTACTGCGCCCGGCCAGTGTGCCCGCGTTCACCATCGCGGGCGTCCTGGTCGGCAACATGCTCGCCGGATCGGTGGTGGTGGAGACGGTCTTCGCCCGCCAGGGCGTCGGCCGGCTGACCCAGACCGCGGTGCTGGCGCAGGACATCCCGGTGGTCCAGGGCATCGTGCTGCTCACCTCGGCGGTTTTCGTCAGCGTGAATCTCGCGGTGGACCTGCTGTACCCGCTGCTCGACCCGCGCATCGCGGCTCGCTCCCGCGGTGCGAGCGGCGAGTCCGCGCAGACCGCCGTCGACGCCGCCGAGGAGGCGATCATTCGTGCCTGACATGGCTCCCGCTCCCAGGACCCCCGCACGCCCGCTCGGCGCGCCGCTGCCAGAGGGGGTGAGATCTCGTGGTTGACGTGACCGAGGAACGGCGCGCAGCGGTACTGTCCGGCATCCGGCGACCGACCGTGAGCTGGAAGACGCTGCGCCGCAATGCCGGACTGCTGGTCGCGGGGGCGGTCGCGCTGCTGGCGGTGGGATGGGCGCTGGCGCCGTCGGTATTCGCCGGTGGCGACCCGCTGACCGGCGTGCCCGCGCAGAAGTTCCAGGCCCCCAGCGCCGAGCATTGGTTCGGCACCGACAATCTCGGACGCGATCTCTACACCCGGATGGTGCACGGCGCCGGTCTTTCGCTGACCGCCACCTTGTCCGCGGTGGGCATCGCGCTCGTCGCCGGGTCGCTGCTGGGACTGCTGGCGGGTTCGATCGGCGGCGTGATCGACGCCGTCCTCATGCGGCTGGTCGATGTGCTGCTGTCGGTCCCCGCGTTGCTGCTGTCGCTGGCGCTGGTGACCGCTCTCGGTTTCGGCACCCGCAACGTGGCCGTCGCGGTGGGCGTTTCGCTGGTGGCCAACTTCGCGCGCGTGATGCGTTCGGAGGTGCTGCGGGTCCGCCAGGCGGTGTACGTGGAGGCGGCCCACGCCGCGGGCGTGCGCTGGTACACGGTGCTGGCCAGGCACGTGCTGCCCAACTCCTATCAGCCCGTGCTCGCCTTGGCCGCGGTCGAATTCGGCATGGCGGTGCTGGCCGTGTCGGCGCTGAGCTTCCTCGGCTACGGCGCGAAGCCGCCCACCCCGGAATGGGGGACGCTGATCTCCGAGGGCCGCAACTACCTCGCGACCGCGTGGTGGATGACCACCCTGCCTGGTTCGGTCATCATCGCCGTCGTACTCGCCGCCCAGCGCCTCGGACGCGCGATCGGGAAGGGAGAACGCGCGTGAGCGCCCCGGCATCTCCACTGCTGCACGTCGAGGACCTGCGGGTGCGTTATCGGTCCGACTCCGGCCCTGTGGCCGCGCTGGACGGTGTGTCGCTCACCGTGGCCCGCGGCGAGGTGGTGGCGCTGGTCGGCGAGTCCGGCTCCGGCAAGTCCACGCTCGCCCACGCCGTGATCGGTCTGCTCGGGGCGAACGCCGAGATCGTGGGCGGAAGCGTGACCTTCGACGGCGAGGTGGTCGACACCGGATCCGAACGCGCCCTGCGGCGGCTGCGCGGAGCACGCATCGGCTTCGTCCCGCAGGACCCCGGGCTGTCGCTGAACCCCGTCCGGCGCGTCGGCGATCAAGTGGCCGAGGCGCTACTGGTGCACGGGCTGGCCGGCCGCGCGGCGGCGCGGGCACGGGCGCTGGAACTGCTGGCCGACGCCGGGCTGGACCGGCCGCGACTGCGGGCGACGCAATACCCGCACCAGTTGTCCGGCGGGCAGCGCCAGCGGGTGCTCATCGCCGCGGCGCTGGCTTGCGCACCGGATCTGGTCATCGCGGACGAACCGACCAGCGCGCTGGACGCGACCGTAGCGCGCCGGGTGCTGGACCGGCTCGCCGAGCAGATCGCGGCGCGCGGTACGGCGGTGCTGCTGATCACCCATGATCTGGCGGTCGCGGCCGAGCGCGCGGACCGGCTGATCGTGCTGAGCGGCGGCGAGGTGGTCGAAAGCGGCGCCACCGCGCAGCTGCTGGCCGCACCGCGTCACCCATACACCAAGCGGTTGCTGGCCGCTTCACCCGGTCTCGCTCCGGCCGACGGCGACCGCGAGCCCAGGAGCCGCGACGGCGCGCCACTGCTGGTCCTGCGCGAGGTGCACAAGACCTTCCGGGCGCACGGCGGCGACACCGTGACGGCGGTGGCCGGGGTGAGCTTCGAACTCGGCCGCGGCGAGACCCTCTCGCTGGTCGGCGAATCCGGATCGGGCAAGTCGACCACCGCGCGGATCGCGTTGCGGCTCACCGAACCCGACCGCGGGGAGGTCGTCTTCGACGGGCAACCCCTGTCGGCGGCTCGCGGCTCGCGACTGCGCGCGCTGCGCAAGCGCTTCCAGGTGGTGTACCAGAATCCGTACGCCTCACTGGATCCGCGCTGGCGGGTGGGCTCGATCATCGAAGAACCGTTGCGCGCGTTCCGGGTCGGCGATCGCGCGCGACGGCGCGACCGGGTGGCGGAGTTGCTCACACAGGTGGCGTTGCCGGCCGGGTTCGCGCAGCGCAGGCCCGCCGAACTGTCCGGAGGACAGCGCCAGCGCGTCGCCATCGCGCGGGCGCTGGCACTGCATCCCGAGCTGTTGGTACTCGACGAACCGGTCTCCGCGTTGGACGCCTCCGTGCAGGCGCAGATCCTCGAGCTGCTGGACCGCCTCCAGACGGAGTTGTCGCTGAGCTACCTGTTCATCTCGCACGATCTGGCGGTGGTGCGCCGCATCAGCGACCACGTCGCGGTGCTGCGGCACGGCCGCATCGTCGAGTCCGGCCGCACCGCCGAGATCTTCGGCAACCCTCGGCACGAGTACACCCGAGAGCTGTTGTCGGCCATACCCGGCGCCGCCGTCACGAATGGCGTTCTCTGATGCCGAAGCCGACCTACCGCCACAGCCGGGTGCTGAACCGGCAGCAGCACTGGGCGCCGTGCCGCAGCCGCCTCGAACCCGCCGTCCCGTCCTCTGCGACCAATCGCCCCCACTCACCGGAGCCCACCACCGGCCACAAGCCGAACACGTGGTGGCACCGACCGAAAAGGATCGCCCTGATGGTGTACTCCGCCTTCAACCGGAAACCGGCCGACACCGACGCCGAACCCCCCGCACCGGACCTCGCGGCCGAGCCCGCCGCCCCCGAAGCCGGTCCGGCCCGCTGGTGGCGCACCCGTCTGCGCGCCCCGCGTGCGGCCGACACCTCCGGTAACGCGCGGGTACACGCGGTCGCACCCGTCCGCGCCGAGCGGGACCGCCGCCTCATCCGGTCCTCGCGTGGCATGCACGCCGCGCTGTGGCAGCAGGCTCTGCTCCTGGCACCCGATGCCGCCGCAGCGGTGACGCATCCGGCGCTGCGGCGGCAGATCGACACCGAAGGCCCGGCCTGATGGCGCGGCCCGACTTCTTCCGCCCCCAGAACACCGAAGCCACCTCGCGCGACCACCTCGGCCCGCGCCCTCCCCATCGCATCACCGCCCACGAAGGAGCCGAAGCGTCATGACCACCAGCATCACCAGCGTTTTCGAGACCGAGTGGGCACATTGGCACCACGCGCGCGAGGACCAGTTGCGCGACCCGCTCGGCTTCCTCAGCCTGACCGGCCTGCACTGGCTCACCGACCGCCCTGAACGGCTGCCGGGCCTGCCGGGTACCTGGTGGGTCACCGACGACAAAGTGTTCATCACCGCCCAGCCCGCCGACCGCCTGGAATACGACGGGCTGGGCATCGCGGGCGTGCAGATCGTCACCCCCGCGGAAGGCGCGCCCGGACTGACCGTGCGGCAGGAGAAACGGGTCCTCGAGGTGATCCGCCGCACCGGCCGCTACGCCGTCCGGGTGCACGACCCGGCCGCGCCGGGCCTGCTGAGCTTCGACGGCATCCCGGCCTACCGGCCCGACCCGCGCTGGGTGGTGCCGGGGCGGTTCACACAGTTCGAGCAACAGCGGACCGTGACCACCGGCGCTGTGGTCGAGGGTCTCGAGCACCACCACAGCGCCGCGGGCATCATCGAATTCCGCATCGGCGAGGTGACCGAACGGGTCGTCGCGTTCGGCGACCGGGACGATCTGCGGGTGCTGTTCACCGACGCGACGAGCGGGGTGACGACCTACCCGGCGGCGCGTTCGCTGTCGGTCGGCCGTCCCGACGCGGACGGCACGGTGGTGCTGGACTTCAACCGGGCCGCGAATCTGCCGTGCGCGTTCACCGACTTCGCGACCTGCCCGGTGGCACCCGCGCAGAACCGGCTGCGCGTGGCCATCGAAGCGGGCGAACAGGATCCGCGGCAGGGACGCGCGGCATGAGCGGTCGAGCCGTACCCCTCTCGATCCTGGACCTGTCGCCGATCAGCGCGGGCTCGACCGCGCAGCAGGCGCTGCGCAACACCGTCGATCTGGCCCGGCACGCCGAACGATGGGGCTACCACCGGTACTGGCTGGCCGAACACCACTTCGTCTCGGTGGCCAGCTCCTCCTCGATCACCCTGATCGGGCTGGTGGCGGCGGCCACCGAGCGCATCCGGGTGGGTTCGGCGGCGGTGCAGGTGGGTCATCACACCTCGGCCTCGATCGTGGAGGCGTTCGGCACGATCGACGCGCTGTACCCGGGCCGCCTGGACCTGGGACTGGGACGGTCGGGGCATCGGCGCGGGCAGTTCGGGGCCGAAGCCGCGCGGCCCAAGGGCGGGAAGCCGGTGGTCGACTCGGTGACCGGGCGCACCGAGATCCGTGACGGCGTGGTGGTTCCGCCGCCGTTCGACCCGGGCCGCGTCGTGGACCGGTCGAAGTTCATCGCCTCGGTGGGCGCGTTGCAGCAGCGCGGGGCGCAGCCGCTGGACTTCGCCGAGCAGGTCGACGAGGTGCGCGCCCTGCTGGCGGGTACCTTCGTCAGCCCCGAAGGCGTCGCGCTGCACGCTGTTCCCGGAGAGGGCGCACAGGTGCGGTTGTGGCTGTTCGGCAGCTCGGCGGGCGAGAGCGCGGCGCTGGCGGGACGCCTGGGGCTGCCGTTCGCCGCGGCCTACCACGTGTCGCCGGGAACCGCGCTGGAGGCCATCGAGGCGTATCGCGCGGCATTCCGCCCGTCCACCGAGCTGGCCGAGCCCTATGTGGTGATCTCCGCGGACGTGGTGGTCGCCCAGGACGACGCGACCGCCCGGCGGTTGGCCGCGGGCTATGGACACTGGGTCTACAGCATTCGCAGCGGCGCGGGCGCGGCCGACTATCCCGATCCGGCGACCGTCTCGCCGCTCACCGCGCAGCAGCGGCGCCTGGTGGACGATCGATTGGCCACCCAGTTCGTGGGTGCGCCGGGCACCGTCGTGGAGCGGCTCACCGCGCTGCGACGGGTCGCGGGCGCGGACGAACTGCTGGTCACCACGATCACCCATCGGCACGCCGACCGCCTGGAATCGCACCGGCTGCTCGCGGAGGCGTGGGGACTGCGGGCGGCGAGGGCGGCCTGATCCTGTTCCGGCCGGTACGCCCGCGAGCGCACCGGCCGGAGCCGCGCGGCAGGTACGAAGCCGGAGTCAGACGCTGACCGGCGCGGCCGTGACGCCGTAACCGAGGTTGGTCAGCACCTCGCTGGTCGCCTTGGCGAAATTGAGCGTGATGAAGTGCAGGCAGGGCGCGCCCTCGTCGATCAGCCGCTGCGCGATCTCGGTGGCGATCTCGATGCCGACCGCGCGCACCGCCGCGGCGTTCTCCTCGCCGCCTTCGCCCGCCGCCTCGCGCAGCCGGCCCATGACCGAGGCGGGCAGCGGCCTGCCGCACAGTTCCTCGGCGCGCTGCACCGTACGCAGCGAGGTGATCGGCATCAGCTCCGGGATGATCGGCTTGGCGCCTTCGATCGGGTCGAGTTTCACCAGACGATCCCGCAGCCGCAGGTAGTGCTCGACGTCGAAGAACATCTGCGTGATCGAATACTCCGCGCCCGCACGCAGTTTCGCGGCCAGGAACGCGGTGTCGGTCGCCAGGTCGGGCGAACGGTGGTGGCCCTGCGGGAACGAGGCGACGCCGACGTGGAAATCACCGAGGTCGCGCACGATGCGCACCAGCTCCTCGGCATAGGAGACGCCGTCGGGATGCTTGTGCCACTCGCCGAGCGGGTCACCGGGCGGGTCTCCGCGCAAGACCAGGATGTTGCGGATCCCGCAGTCGGCGTACGCGCCGACCAGCGAGCGCAGCTCGGCGACGCTGTGCTCCACCGCGGTCAGGTGCGCGACAGGCAGCAGTGTGGTCTCCTGCGCGAGCTGCCCGGTCACGCGGACGGTGCGGTCGCGGGTGGAGCCGCCCGCGCCGTAGGTCATCGACACGAACGCGGGATGCATGCGCTCGAACTGCCGCACGGCGCGCCACAGCCGCGCCTCGGCGGCGGCGTCACGGGGCGGATTGAACTCCACGGAGAACGGCACCGCGCGCTCCCCGTGAGCCCGCAGACTCTGTACGACCGAGGGTGTTCCAGAGACGTTCGGGTGCGTCCGGGACGGCCGGCCAGGGGTCGAGCTGCCCCGCACGTTGTCGAAAGTCACCGGTTCAGTGTAGAGGTGGCCGATGGCGGCCCCGTCGGGTCGCTCGGACGCCCCGCGTATTCTTCGCATCGGGCGGCAAATTCGCCACGCCGAGCGACACGCGCGACCGTTACCGCCCGGCCCCGAATCACCCGCAGCGCCCGGGCACCCTCCGCGACCCCGTGCGTCCACCATCCGCACGACCTTGGAGGCTCCTCTGTCCGCCGCAACAGGGACTCAGACGCCGCGGCCCGCGGTGCCGCAGCCGGGCACGCCCGCCTTCGTCACCGCCGTGGAAGACGTGCTGGCCAGTTTCTTCGCCACCCGACGCCCGACGACCGAACGACTCGGCCCGGTCTTCGTCGAGGCCACCGATACGCTCGAGCAGTTCGTGTTACGCGGCGGGAAACGCACCAGGCCCGCCTTCGCGTGGACCGGATGGCTCGGCGCGGGTGGCGACCCGCACGCCCCCGAGGCCGCCGCGGTGCTCACCACCTGCTCGGCGCTCGAGCTCGTGCAGGCCTGCGCGCTGATCCACGACGACATCATCGATTCCTCCCGCACCCGCCGCCGCTTCCCCACCGTTCACGTCGACTTCGAGCAGCGCCACCGCGACCGCGGGTGGGCGGGCGACTCGGCGCACTTCGGAACCAGCGTCGCCATCCTGGTCGGGGATCTGGCGCTGTCCTGGGCCGACGACATGGTGCACGCCTCCGGCCTCGAGCCCGCGGCCGTCGCCCGGTTCGCGCCGGTGTGGGCCGACATGCGCACCGAGGTGCTCGGCGGCCAGCTGCTCGACGTCAACGGCGAGGCGGGCGGCGACGAATCGGTCGAGGCCGCGCTGCGGATCAACCGCTACAAGACCGCCGCCTACACCGTCGAACGCCCGCTGCACCTCGGCGCGGCGATCGCCGCCGCCGACCAAGGACTGATCGACGCCTACCGCACGTTCGGCACCGCCATCGGCATCGCCTTCCAGTTGCGCGACGACCTGCTGGGCGTGTTCGGCGACCCGGCGGTGACCGGCAAGCCCTCCGGTGACGACCTGCGCGAAGGCAAGCGCACCGTGCTGCTGGCCGACGCGCTGCGCCGCGCCGACGAGTCCGACACCGGCGCGGCCGCGTTGCTGCGCTCGAGCATCGGCACCGACCTGAGCGCCGAACAGGTGCAGCGACTACGCGCGCTGCTCGTCGAGCTCGGCGCGGTCGAGGAGGTGGAACGCCGGATCGCCGAACTGACCGACAGCGGTCTGGCGGCCATCGAGTCCAGCTCGGCGACGTCCGCGGCGAAGGAACAGCTGCGCGCGATGGCGCTGGCCGCTACCAAACGCGCCGCGTGAGCACGTCCGATCGCGCGACGGCAAGGAGACGAACCGAATGAGAACCGTTGCGGGACCTACCGAGCGAGTCGTGGTGGTCGGCGCGGGACTGGCCGGCCTCTCGGCCGCCCTGCATCTCACCGGTGCGGCTCGCACGGTCACGCTGCTCGAGCGAGCCGACCACCCCGGCGGACGGGTCGGACGCTACCGGGGCGGTGACTACGACATCGATTCCGGCGCCACCGTGCTCACCCTGCCCGAGCTGATCACCGACGCGCTCGCCGCCGTCGGCCGGTCCCCGGAGAACTGCGTGCCGCCATTGCGCATCCACCGGCTGGCGCCGGGCTATCACGCACGGTTCGCCGACGGCGCCGAGATCAGGGTGTTCGCCGAGGCCGACGCCATGGCCGCGGAGGTCGAGCGGACTTGCGGCCCGGCCGAGGCTCGGGGATACCGGCGGCTGCGCACCTGGCTGGCCCGGGTGTACGCGGCCGAGTTCACGGAGTTCATGGACACGAACTTCGACTCGCCGCTGGATATGGTGCGAATTCCCGAAAAGCGCCGCGCGCTGGTCGAATTGGCGCGACTCGGCGGCTTCGGCAGGCTCGGCCCGCAGGTCCGCCGGTTCCTGCGTGATCCGCGCCTGGCACGGCTGTTCACCTTCCAGGCCCTGTACGCGGGTCTGCCGCCCGCCCGGGCGCTGGCCCTCTACGGCGCTATTCCGCACATGGACACCTCCCTGGGCGTCTACTTCCCCGAAGGCGGTATGCGGGCGATCGCCGTGGCGCTGGCGCAAGCGTTCACCGAAGCCGGCGGCACGCTGGAACTCGGCGCCGAAGTGGTGGGCATCGACTACGCGGGCCGGCGGGCCCGCCGCGCCCGCACCGCCGACGGCCGCTCGTTCGACTGCGACGCGCTCGTGCTCACCGCCGACCTCGGCTCGCTCGACCGTTTCGGTGTGCGGCCCCGGCGCGGGCTGCGCGCCTCGCCGTCGGCGGTCGTCGCGCACGGCACCGTGCCCGCCGCGGTCGCGGCAGGCTGGCCGGTGCAGGCGCACCACACCATCGAGTTCGGGCAGGCCTGGGACAGCACGTTCGCCGAGATCGCCGCCCGCGGTGGACGCGGCAGGCTGATGAAGGATCCCTCGCTGCTGCTGACCCGGCCCGCCCTGACCGATCCGAGCCTGTTCATCGAACGCGGCGACGGACGGTACGAGCCGTTCTCGTTGCTCGCGCCGTGCCCGAACCTGTCGGCCGCGCCGCTGGACTGGCCGCGGCTCGGGCCCGCCTACCTCCGGGAGCTGCTCACCGTGCTGGAAGCACGCGGCTACCGGGGCATCGCCGAGCACTTCGCCGTCGACCGGCTCGACACGCCTCGCACGTGGTTCGATCACGGAATGCTCGCGGGCACACCGTTCTCCGCGGCCCATCTTTTTCGGCAAACCGGTCCGTTTCGGCCGAGTAATTTCCCCCGTTACCGCGACAACGTGGTCCTTGCCGGTTGTGGCACCACTCCAGGCGTGGGCGTACCGACCGCTCTGCTCTCGGGAAAACTGGCGGCAAACCGCATCGCCCGCGAGATCGGGCGCACTTCGCGTGGAACGCCGCGCACCAGCCGGATAGTGTTCGAGGCGACGCCGTAAACTAAGCGCCGACCTATTCGCTCGCGGTTGCGACCGCCGACCACTCGGGGGGACCGACACCAGATGGCATCCCCCGAAACGCGCACCGCAGAGGCCGCCTCCACCGGTGGCACCCGCCCCTCGCCCGCCTCGGCACGTCGCGAATCGGCCGCCCCCCGTGGTTTCCTGTGGTCGATGCGCGCCTCCGCCGACTTCGCCAGAAGCCCGGAGGGCCATGCCGCCCTGCTCGGGTTCTTCGGCGCGATCATGATCACCTTCGGCGGGTTCGGGGCGGGCAGCGTCCGCAAGCGGGATCCGCTGCTGGAGGCCATGCACCTGTCCTGGCTGCGGTTCGGGCACGGCTACGCGCTGTCGACCATCTGCATCTGGGTCGGCGTGCTGCTCATGGTCACCGCCTGGGTACGGCTCGGGCGCGCCACGATCGGCACGGGCGACCGGACCGGCGCCGGGGTGACGCTCAACGAACTGCGCGCCATCGTCGGCATCTGGATCGCGCCGCTGCTGTTCGCCGTGCCGATGTTCAGCCGCGACGCCTACTCCTACCTCGCCCAGGGCGCGCTGCTGCGCGACGGCTTCGACCCCTATCAGGTAGGACCGGTCGCGAATCCCGGCGTGCTGCTGGACAACGTCAGTCCCGTATGGACCACGACCACCGCGCCCTACGGCCCGGTCTTCCTGCTGCTCGGACGCGCGATCACCGCCGTGACCGGCGACAACGTGGTGGCAGGCACCATCGCGATGCGGCTGGTCATGCTGCCCGGCTTGGCGCTGATGATGTGGGCGGTGCCGTATCTGACCAAGCACCTCGGCGGCAAGCCGACCGTGGCGTTGTGGCTGGCGGTACTCAACCCCCTGGTGCTGATCCACCTGATCGGCGGCGTGCACAACGAGATGCTGATGGTCGGCCTGATGTGCGCGGGCATCGCGCTGGTGCTGGAACGCCACCACGTGGCGGGCATCGTGGTCGTCGCCATCGGCGTGGCCATCAAGGCGACCGCGGGCGTGGCGCTGCCGTTCCTGGTCTGGATCTGGATGCTGCACGAACGCGAACGCCGCGCGGCGCAGCGGGTCGGGCGCGATCCCGAGCACCTGCCCGCGAGCGAGCAACCCGGCGACGCCGCGGAGCCCACCGAGGACATGCCGCATCCGGCGCTGATGTTCGCCAAGATCGCTGGGCTGGGCCTGAGCGTGTTCGCGGTGGTGTTCGTCGCCGCCTCGGCCATCGCCGGCGTCGGTATCGGCTGGCTGACCGCGCTGTCCGGGTCGAAGAAGATCATCAACTGGCTGTCGCTGCCGACCGTGATGGCGCACGCGATCACCTGGATCACGCCGCTGCGGCTGGAGTCGGTACTCGAAGTCACCCGCGCGATGTGCGCGCTGGCCTTGGTCGCCGTGCTGGCCTGGACCTGGTGGCGGTTCCGGCACAGCGAGCGAGAGGCCGTGCTGGGCATCCTGATCGCGTTCGTCGCGATCGTCATCCTCTCCCCCGCCGCGCTGCCCTGGTACTACTCGTGGCCGCTTGCACTGGCCGCCGGGTTCGCGCTGTCCACGACGACGCTGATGACGCTGGTCGGCGTGTGCACCTGGCTCATGCTGGTCTTCCAGCCGGACGGTTCGATCGGCCTGTACAACTTCTGGCACGTCGTCGCCGCCACCTTCGCCGCGGGTGTGGCGGCAATGTCGCTGCGCACAGTGGACCCGCTGCGGCTGCGCGCCGCGCCGCCGGGCAACGTCACGGCCACGCCCGGCGAAGCCACCGCTTCGGCCGCCACCCCATGACCGAAGGCCGCCTACCGGGTTCCGTCCTGCTCCCGCTCGCCTACCGCGAGTGCAGGCAGATCGCCGCCACCCACGGGCGCACCTACTTCCTGGCCACCCGGCTGCTGTCGGCCGAGCGGCGGCCCGCCGTGCACGCGCTGTACGCGTTCGCGCGCATGGTCGACGACGTCGTCGACCGCGCGGGCAGGCCTGCCGTGGCGCCCGAGCGCTCGCCCGCCGCGGAGATCGATCTCATCGAGCGGGATCTGCGAGCGGCGCTCGAGGCGGGCACCGACGAAACGGGCAGCGTCGGCGGTGCGCCGCTGTCTTCTGCCGAGCACTGGTGGACATGGGAAGCCGACCAACGGCCGCGCACGCTCATCCTGGCCGCCGTCATCCACACCATCCACCGGTACGGCATCGCCGCCCAGCACTTCTGGACGTTCCTGGATTCCATGCGGATGGACACGCCGGGGTCCCCGACCTTCCGCAACCGCTACGCCAGCCTGGGCGAGCTGCGCGAATACATGCGCGGCTCGGCGGCCGCGATCGGTTTGCAACTACTGCCCGTGCTCGGCACGGTCGTCCCGGTGCCGGAGGCCGAGCCGGCCGCCGCCGCGCTGGGCGAAGCGTTCCAGCTGACGAACTTCCTGCGCGATGTCGCAGAGGATCTCGACCGCGACCGGGTCTATCTGCCCGCCGACGCCCTCGCCGCGTTCGGCGTTCACGACGACCTGCTGCGCGAGTGCCGTCGCACCGGGCTGACCGACCCGCGCGTCCGCCGCGCTCTCGCCCACCTCGTCGCGGTCAACCGGGATCTCTACCGCCGCGCCGAACCCGGCATCGACTTGCTCGAACCACGCGTCCGCCCCGCCATCCGCACCGCGGCCACCCTCTACGCCGACATTTTGCACCACATCGAACGCAGCGACTACGCCGTCTTCGACCACCGTGCCGTAGTCCCCCGCCACCACCGCCTCCGCGTCGCCGCCGCCGAATTCACCACAGCCGCCTTGCGCGGCAGATTCGAGCGCTGACCGCTCGGTTCCAGCGCATCCCGCCTATCCGGCGACGACTGCGCGAATCGCCTCCACCACCGTGCTGGACTCACTGCCCGGGATTCCACCAGAGCCTCTCGAACCGCCCCGAAAACTCGGCTGACCACCGACCAGGAACCTGGTCGCACGGTCACACGCCGCAACGACCACGTCCAGTTCGAATCACGCCAGACCGCTCATTGGCGCGCCGCCCGGCTCGCTTCCGAGCAACCGCGCGCGGGCGACGGGGGGACACGGCTGCGCCGCCAGGGCGCGGTCGGCGGCCGGGCTGGTTCGACCGCGAATAAGGAAGCGGTCGCGTCCGGCGCCACCTGCTGCGACTGATTCCGCCGCGTTCGGCCCGGCCGCACTGTCGCGTGCGGTCCGGTCTCACCCGACGCCGAGGCACCGCTCGGCCGGCTTCGCCACCGCCCGAAAACGTTCAACCCGGATCCCATGATCACTGCCCACGCAACCACACCAGCGCAAGCACAGGTTTTCGAGCGAAGAGGACCGAGCATTGCCCGTTCGCGGCCCGGCTCCATGGGGGCCGGGAACACGCCGCGCCCGCGCGGCCGAGAATTCAGATCGGTTCGGCGGCCGCCCGGCGCAGGACTTCGCGGGCCAGTGGGCCGTGCAGGGCATCGATCGGCTTACCGGGGAGGGTGTCGTCTTCGGTGAAGATCCACTCCAGGATCTCCTCGTCGGTGTACTTGGCGTCGCGCATCACGGTGATCAGTCCGGGGAGGGGCTTCACGACCGCGCCGGTGTCGTCGAAGAACCGTTCCGGCACGCCCGCCACGCCGTCTCTGCGGACGGCGATCAGTTGGTGGTCGCGCAGCATCTGGTGCACCCGGGTCACCACCAGCCCGAGTCGGTCGGCCACCTCCGGCAGCGACACCAAGGTCACCGACTGCGGAAGGACGTCGTCACTGCAGGGAAATGCACTCACCCGGACAACGGTAGACGGTCCCCCGCCGCACGTCGTGAGACACCCGGGGTGGTGGGAGTCGATACCATCGTGGGGGCCGCACGGAGCGGCTGATCGCTTTGTGAAAGCCGGAGGACTTCTCTTGATCGGCCAGATGCTGGAAGGGCGCTATCGGATCGATGCGCCGATCGCCCGCGGCGGAATGTCGATGGTCTTCCGCGGGGTCGACACCCGCCTGGACCGGCCGGTCGCCATCAAGGTGATGGATCCGAAGTTCGCCGGCGACCCGCAGTTCCTGTCCCGGTTCGAGTTCGAGGCGCGCGCGGTCGCCAAGCTCAAGCATCCGTCGCTGGTCGCGGTGTACGACCAGGGCGTCGACGGCGACCATCCCTTCTTGATCATGGAGCTCGTCGAGGGCGGCACACTGCGCGAACTGCTGCGCGAACGCGGCCCGATGCCGCCACACGCGGTGCGCGCCGTCGCCGAGCCGGTGCTCGCGGCGATCGGCGTCGCGCATTCGGCGGGGCTGGTGCACCGCGACATCAAGCCGGAGAACGTGCTGATCTCCGACGCGGGCGAGGTGAAGATCGCCGATTTCGGCTTGGTGCGCGCGGTGGCCGCTGCGAACACCACGTCGGCGAGCGTAATCCTCGGCACCGCGGCCTATCTGTCTCCCGAGCAGGTCACCAGCGGCTCCGCCGATTCCCGCAGCGACGTCTACTCCTTCGGCGTGCTGATCTTCGAGATGCTCACCGGACGGGTCCCGTTCACCGGTGACACGTCGATCTCGGTGGCCTACCAGCGCATCGAGAACGACGTGCCGAGCCCGAGCGGATTCATCTCCGGGGTGCCGCCGGAATTCGACGAGCTGGTGGCCAAGGCCACGGCGCGGGAGCCCGCGCACCGGTTCGCGGACGCGAACGAGATGGCGGCCGCGCTGCGGCGGATCGGCGCCGCGCTGCGATTGCCCGCCTATCGGGTGCCCGCGCCGCAGGAGTCCGCCGAACATCTCAGCGCCACCTATCGAGCCGTGTCACCGGATCGCGACGACCAGCCGGGTTTCGCCGGAGCGTCGCCACAGGAGCCCCATGCGCCGCAGCCGGTGCAGCACACCAGAGTGGTGACCGCTCAGCGTCCGCGCCTCGACTACAGCCCGCCCGACGACTACGACCGGCCGCAGCCTGTGCGGCAAGCCCAACCCGCACCGCCGTATTCGCCCTACGCCGGCGACCTCAGCCGATCCCGGCGCACGGTGTGGCTGTGGGTGGCCATCGTCGCGATTCTCACGCTGGTGGTCGGTATCGGCGGCTGGTGGCTGGGTTTCGGCCGCTATTCACCGGTTCCGCCGATCGCCGGACTGGAAACCGACAAGGCGGTCGCGACGCTCCAGAACGCGGGGTTCGAGACCGAGATCCGGCAGCGGGCGTCGGACACCATCCCGGTCGGCGGTGTGGTCGGCAGCGACCCGTCGGCCGGATCCAAGATCACCAAAGGGTCCACGGTCGCGGTCCTGATCTCCAATGGCAAGCCCAAGGTGCCGGACGTCAAGCCGGGCGACCAGGCGTCGAAGGTCAACCAGTTGATCCGGGACAACGGGCTGCAACCGGTCGATGCCGGGGAGGAGTCCAGCACCGCACCCAAAGGGTCGGTCTCCAGGGTGGAGCCGAGACCGGGAACCGTGCTGCCGCTCGGCGCGCAGGTGAAGGTCTACCGCAGCAAGGGGTCTCAGCCGGTGAAGGTCCCCGACGTGCGCGGCAAACCGGCCGCCGAGGCCACCAAGATCCTCACCGACGCCGGGATCACCGTCCGGGAGACCCAGATCCAGTTCGACCGCGGCGTCGATGCGGACAAGGCCATCGGCACCCAGCCGGGGGCGGGCGCCACCATCCAATCCGGCGACGGCGTGGTGCTGCTGGTGTCCAATGCGTTGAAGATGCCCGATGTGCGCGGGTGGACCGTCGCCAACGCCCGCGCCAAGCTGGAAAGCCTCGGGTTACAGGTCGAGGTGAAGCAATTGGCGCGGGCCGACAGCTCGCTGGTGGTCTCGCAGACCCCGGCCATCGGAGTCAACATCGAGGCGGGCGACACCGTCACGATCGTGGCGCTGCCCTAGCCGGAAGGCTGCCGCGGTGGTTCAGCGCAGCATCTCGGCGACGAGGAACGCCAGCTCCAGCGACTGCTGGGTGTTCAGCCGGGGGTCGCAGGCGGTCTCGTAGCGACCGGACAGATCGAGGTCGGAGATGTCCTGGGCGCCGCCGAGGCATTCGGTGACGTCCTCTCCGGTGAGCTCGATGTGCATGCCGCCGGGGTGCGTGCCGAGCGCGTGGTGCACCTCGAAGAAGCCCTGCACCTCGTCGACGATGCGGTCGAAGTGGCGGGTCTTGAAGCCGGTGGACGCCTCGTGGGTGTTGCCGTGCATCGGGTCGCACTGCCAGATCACCTGGTGGCCCGTGGCCTGCACCTTCTCGATGATGGGCGGCAGCACGTCGCGGACCTTGCTGTGGCCCATGCGGGACACGATGGTCAGCCTTCCCGGCTCGTTGTTCGGATCCAGCCGCTGCACGTATTCCACTGCCTGCTCGGGGGTGGTCGACGGGCCGATCTTCAGGCCGATCGGGTTGGCGACCAGTTCCGCGAACGCGATGTGCGCGCCGTCGAGCTGGCGGGTGCGCTCGCCGATCCACAGGAAGTGCGCGGACAGGTCGTAGAGCACTGGTTCGCCGATCGCGTTCTCGCTCAGGCGCAGCATGGCGCGCTCGTAGTCCAGCACGAGCGCCTCGTGGCTGGCGTAGATGCGGGCCGCCTTCAAGCTCGGGTCGTTGACCCGGCACGCGGTCATGAAGGCCAGGCCGCGGTCGATCTCCTCGGCCAGCGCCTCGTAGCGCGCGCCTGCGGGCGACTTGGCCACGAAATCGCGGTTCCAATCGTGCACCTTGTGCAGGTCGGCCATCCCCGCCCCGGTGAGCGCGCGCACGAGGTTCATCGCGGCGCTGGCGTTGGCGTAGGCCCGGACCAGGCGCGAGGGGTCGTGCTGGCGCAGCGCCTCGTCGGCGATCAGCGAGTTCACCATGTCGCCGCGGTAGGACTTGAGGCCGAGCGCGTCGGTATCCGACGATCGCGGTTTGGCGTACTGGCCCGCGATCCGCGCCACCTTCACCACCGGCAGGCTCGCGCCATAGGTGAGCACGACCGCCATCTGCAGGAGGGTGCGGATGTTGCCGCGAATGTGCGGCTCGGTGTTGTCCGCGAAGGTCTCCGCGCAGTCGCCGCCCTGCATGAGGAACGCCTCGCCCCGGGCGACCTCGGCCAGCTGCCCGCGCAGCTCCTCCACTTCGGCGGGCACGCAGATAGGCGGCACGCTCTCCAGTACGGTGCGCATTTTGGCCGCCTGCTCCGGATCCCAGGACGGCTGCTGCAGCGCAGGTCGCGCCAGCGCGTCGTCCAACCGCCTGCGCAGCTCGACGGGCAGCGGCGGCAGTTCCGGCAGGCGATCGATGGGTACGTCGACGGTCCAGTTCACCAGTCCAGAATACGGACCATCGGCCCTGTGGGGATACCCGGTGGTGGTGGTGGAGTGCCGCACCAAGGTGGCGAAGTTCTCCACCTCATGGGCCCTTGCGGGCGTGGCGGCGCACGTCACCATAGGGTTGCCGGGAACCCGTCACCTGCCGCAACGGCACCGAAAGCCGAGGAGAGACCGATTTCGCTGCGATATTTCTACGACTGCGAATTCATCGAGGACGGAGTGACCATCGATTTGGTCTCCATCGGCGTCGTCTGCGAGGACGGCCGGGAGTTCTACGCGGTGTCCACCGAATTCGATGCCGGACGTGCGGGGCCGTGGGTGCGCAAATTCGTGCTGCCCCGATTGCCTTCGCCGTCTTCTCCGCTCTGGCGCAGCCGGGCCCGGATCCGCGACGAGCTGTACGCGTTCCTGGTGCCACGGCCGACCGTGCAGCCCGAGCTGTGGGCTTGGGTTTCCGCGTACGACCATGTCGCCTTGTGCCAGCTGTGGGGCTCCATGGTCGATCTGCCCAACACGCTTCCGCGCTACACCAACGAGTTGCGCCAGCATTGGGAGGCGTACGGCCGCCCCGAGCTGCCGCCGATCCCGTCGGACGCGCATGACGCGCTGGCCGACGCCCGGCACAATCTGGCCAAGTTCGAAGCCATCGAGGCCGCACGCCGCGCGACGCCACGCCTGTGACACCCGCGGCATGACGCACCACGGCCCCGAGTCGCTTCGACTCGGGGCCGTGGTGCGGGGCGGGCGTCAGTGGCCGTGCTTGCCGTTCGCCGCCTCTTGAGCCCGCTGCAGCACCTTCAGCTGCTTGTGCTCTTCTTCGTGATCGATCTCGAAGTGCCGGTCGCTCTCCTCGCGCGGATCCGCCCGCAGGAAGCTGCCCGTGCCCGGCCGGCCGGCCGAGCCGAGCTGGTTCATCTTCTTCGGTACCGGCGCGCCCTGGTACTCCAGCGGGATCGGGTGACCGTGCTCGTCCACCGGGCCGAGCGGCTGGTGCACCTCGATGTACTCGCCGTGCGGCAAGCGCTTGATCACGCCGGTCTCGATGCCGTGCTCGAGCACCGCGCGGTCGCTGCGCTGCAAGCCGAGGCAGAACCGGTAAGCGATGTAGTACGCCGCAGGCGGGGCGACGAGCAGACCGATTCGACCGATCCAGGTGGTCGCGTTCAGCGAGATGTCGAACTTCAGCGCGATGATGTCGTTGACGCACGACAAGGTCAGGACCACATAGAACGCGATCGCCATCGAACCGATCGCGGTCCGGACGGGCACGTCACGCGGACGCTGCAACAGGTTGTGATGCGCGCCGCTGTCGCCGGTGAGCCGCTTCTCGATCCACGGGTAGGCGATCAGGACGGCGAACACCAAGCCCATGATCAACGCGACCCAGAACACCGCGGGCACGGTGTAGTTGCCGATGTACAGCTCCCACGGCGGCATCAACCGGGCCATGCCGTCGGTCCACATCATGTAGAAGTCCGGCTGCGAACCCGCCGACACCTGCGAGGGGTTGTAGGGGCCCAGGTTCCAGATCGGGTTGATCTGGAACACCCCGCCCATGATGCCCACGATGCCGAGGGTGAAGGCGAAGAACGCGCCCTGGTCGGCGGCGAACACCGGCACGATCCGCGCGCCCACCACGTTGT
>NZ_JAMFLC010000038.1:0-51931 GCF_023501985.1 Nocardia sputi
GTGTGGATGTGGTGCTGGATTCGCTGGCGGGGGAATTCGTGGATGCCTCGCTGCGGTTGCTGCGGCCGGGTGGACGGTTCGTGGAGATGGGGTTGCTGGATCGCCGCGACCCCCAGCAAGTAGCCGCCGAACACCCGGGCGTCACCTACCGCGGTTTCATGCTCATGGATGTAGAGCCCGATCGGCTCCACGAGATTCTGACTCGTGTTGTCGATCTCTTCGAGGCGGGTGTGCTCACCGCGTCTCCACTCACCGCATGGGACATACGGGATGTGCCCGAGGCGTTGCGGTTCATGAGTCAGGCGCGGCATATCGGGAAGAACGTGCTCACCGTGCCGACGCCGCTGTCGCCTGAGGGCACGGTGCTGATCACCGGTGGCACCGGAGGATTGGCTGCGTTGGCCGCTCGGCATTTGGTCACCGAGTACGGCGTGCGCAGACTGATATTGGCCAGCAGACGCGGCCCGGATGCACCGGGGGCCGAGGAGTTGGGTGCTGAACTCGTCGCCTTGGGCGCGCACGTGGACGTGGTCGCCTGTGACGCGGCCGACCGAGCCTCGGTGGATGCGGTCCTGGCGGCGATCCCGCCGGAGTATCCGTTGACCGGTGTCATCCATCTGGCCGGGGTGCTGGCCGACGCACTTCTGGAGAACATGACGGCGGAGCGGATCGAGCAGGTGTTGCGGCCGAAGGTGGACGCGGCGTGGAACCTGCACGAGGCGACACGGCATCTGGATCTGTCGATGTTCGTGCTGTACTCCTCGATCGCGGGCGTGATCGGCAACGCGGGCCAGGCCAATTACGCCGCGGCCAATACGTTCCTCGACGCGCTGGCACACCACCGGCACGTGACCGGCTTACCCGCGATTTCCATGGCCTGGGGGCCGTGGCAGCAGAACACCGGCATGACGCGGGCGCTCGATGACGCCGACTTCGCTCGGTTGCGGCGGGAGGGCTTCCCGCCGCTGGGCGAGCGGGAGGGTATGGCACTGTTCGACGCCGCGGTGGCCGACGGCAGGGCGGCGTTCGTCGCGGCCCGCATCGACCGATCCGCGCTCACGGACAGCGGCGATCACGACCCGCGTCCGATCATGCGCGACCTGCTGGGACCCACCCGGCGCCGAGCCGAGACCGCGCTGGGTGGATCGCCCCAACCGGTGCACCGCCTGGCGGGCCTGTCGACCACCGAGCAGGACCGTATCGTCCTCGATCTGATTCGCGGCGAGGCCGCGGCGGTTCTCGGCGGCGACGCCGAGACCATCGCCGCCGACAAACCGTTCAGCGATATCGGATTCGACTCACTCGGTGTCATGGAATTCCGCAACCGGTTGAAATCGGCCGTCGGCGTTCAGGTTCCCGCGACAGCGATGTTCGACTACCCGACTCCGATGGATCTGGCCGGCTACCTCCGGCAGGAGATCGCTCCGGTGGAGGACCCCGCGAAACGGATCGCGGCCGACGTCGAAGCGCTGGCCCGCAGTTTCGCCTCCGCCGACCTATCCGCCGCCGACCGGTCGTCACTGGCGACCACATTGTCCGCCCTGCTGCGCGAACTCGAAGGCAGGGACGCCGGGGATGCCGATCCGGGTGGCGACGCCGACCACCTCGACACCGCCGACGATGACGAACTCTTCGAGTTCATCGACAACCTCAGCTGAACTTGCAGGATCAGGAGCCCCACCGATGGCCGACACCGACGAGCTACGCCGCTACCTCAAGAAGACCGCGAAGGAGCTCTACGAGACCAAACAACACCTGCGTGAACTCACCGATCGAACGCGGGAACCCATCGCCATCGTCGGCATGGCCTGCCGGTACCCCGGCGGAGTTCGTTCACCCGAGGATTTGTGGCGCGTCGCCGCCGAGGGCGTGGACGCCGTCGGAGGGTATCCCTCCGACCGTGGCTGGGACCTGGAGCGGTTGTTCGATCCCGATCCGGACGTACCGGGGACGATCTACACGCGGGAGGGCGGATTCCTCGATTCGGTAGCCGACTTCGACGCGGGTTTCTTCGGCATCAGCCCGCGCGAGGCCGCCGCGATGGACCCACAGCAGCGTCTGATGCTCGAGGCGGCCTGGGAGGCACTGGAAGACGCCGGCATCGACCCGGTATCGCTACGCGGCAGCGATACCGGCGTTTTCGCCGGGGTGGCCCACCAGAACTACGGGCCCCGCGTCGGCTCCCCGGATATCACGGCCGAAACGGAAGGCCATGTCTATCTCGGCACTTCCAACAGTGTGCTGTCGGGCCGGATCGCCTACACCCTCGGGCTGGAGGGTCCGGCCGTCTCGATCGACACGGCATGCTCGTCGTCGCTGGTCGCCCTGCATCTCGCGTGCCGGGCGCTACGCAACGGTGACGCCACCCTCGCCCTGGCGGGCGGGGTCACCGTGATGTCGGACCCGTCCCTGCTCATCGCGTTCGCGCGCCAGCGCGCCCTCTCACCCGACGGCCGGTGCCGGGCGTTCGCCGCGGCGGCCAACGGGACGGGTTTCTCCGAGGGGCTCGGCGTGCTGGTACTCGAACGGCTCTCCGACGCACGGCGGCTCGGGCACACTGTCCTGGCGGTCGTCCGCGGCAGCGCCATCAATCAGGACGGCGCGAGCAACGGGCTGACCGCTCCGAACGGACCGTCGCAGGAAGCCGTTATCGGGCAGGCGTTGCGCGACGCGGGCCTGGAGCCGGCGGATGTCGACGCGGTGGAGGCGCACGGCACGGGCACGATGTTGGGCGATCCGATCGAGGCCCGGGCCCTGATCAACGCCTACGGCGCCCGGCAGACCGACGTGCCCTTGCGTCTGGGGTCGCTGAAATCCAATATCGGTCACACTTCGGCCGCGGCGGGTGTCGGGGGAGTGATCAAGATGGTGCAGGCCATGCGGCACGAAGTGCTGCCGAAGACCCTGCACATCGACGCGCCGACCCCCCATGTGGACTGGTCGGCGGGTACGGTGCGGCTGCTGAAGGACAGCGAGCCGTGGCCCGCCGGTGCGAGAATTCGCCGCGCCGGCGTGTCCTCATTCGGCGCCAGCGGCACCAACGCGCACGTCGTCCTCGAGGAAGCTCCCGCCGAGTCCGCTGCCGCCGAGGCAGACTCCGAGCCTGCTCCCACGGAGCAGGCCGGGTCGAATCACACCTCGGTGGAAACGATTCCGTTGCTGTTGTCGGCGGCTTCCGGCGCGGCCCTGCGGGCACAGGCGGATCGCCTGCGGCGGTGGATGGGAGACGATCCGGAGGCGGACCCGCGGGATATCGCGCATTCGCTGCTCACCTCCCGCGCCCGGCTGGAGTGGCGCGGCGCGGTCGTCGGCCGCGACCGGGACGAACTCCTGGCCGGTTTGGCGGCACTCGCCGAGGGGCGTTCCGCGCCGGGCGTGGCCGAGGGGCGCGCGGGCTCGGGGCGCACGGCGTTGCTGTTCACCGGCCAGGGTGCGCAACGCGCCGGGATGGGGCGAGAACTGTACGACGCGTTCCCGGTGTTCGCCGCGGAACTGGACAGGGTGTGTGCCGAGTTCGATCCGCTGCTCGGACGGTCGTTGAAGGACCTGATCCGCACAGAAGCGCCGGCCGGCGACAGCGCGCCGGGACCGCTCGATCGAACCGAGTTCACCCAACCCGCCCTGTTCGCCTTCGAGGTGGCGTTGTACCGGCTCGTCGAATCATTCGGCCTGACACCGGATGCGCTGCTCGGCCATTCCATCGGTGAACTTGCGGCGGCGTATGTCGCCGGTGTGTGGTCGTTGCCCGACGCGTGTGCGCTGGTGGCGGCGCGGGGGCGGCTGATGGGCGGACTGCCCGCGGGCGGCGCGATGCTGGCCGTGGCGGTGTCGGAGGAGAAAGCAGCCGCCGCGCTCGATGGATACCTCGGCCGGGTGTCCGTGGCCGCGGTGAACGGTCCCTCGTCCGTGGTGCTGTCCGGTGACGCCGACGCTGTCGCCGAGGTCGAGCGGCTCTTCGGTGACCAGGGTCGCCGGACGAACCGGCTGCGCGTCAGCCATGCCTTCCATTCGGCGCGGATGGAACCGATGCTGGCCGAGTTCCGGGCCGTGGCTCGCGGTGTGACCTATCGGCAGCCGACGATCCCGATCGTCTCGAATGTTTCGGGCGCACCAGCCGGTGACGAGCTGACCGATCCGGAGTACTGGGTCCGTCATGTCCGGGCGGCGGTGCGGTTCGCCCCGGGAGTCCGGGCGCTGGCCGCGAGCGGGGTCCGGCGCTTTCTGGAAATCGGTCCCGACACGGTGCTGGCCGCGATGACCCGGGAGTGTCTGGCCGAACAACCCGACATCGAGGCCCGCTGCACGGTGGTCGCCGCCGCGCGACGTGGGGCGGACGAGGTCGGGCAGTTCACCGCTTTCCTGGCGGCCGCCCACGCCGCGGGCGTCGACGTGGATTGGCGACCGGTGTTCACCGGTCAGCCGCCACGCCGAGTGCCGTTGCCTCCTTACGCCTTCCAGCGTCAGCGGTACTGGTTGCCCCCGGCCGACGGTATCGGCGACGTGGGCCGCGCCGGACTGACGGCGATGGACCATCCGCTGCTCGGCGCTGCGCTGGCCCTGGCCGGTACCGACGAGTGGCTGTTCACCGGCCGCCTGTCCACGGTGTCGCAGCCGTGGCTGGCCGACCACACGGTGTTCGGCACGGTGCTGTTGCCGGGAGCCGCGTTCGTGGAGTTGGCGTTGGCGGTCGGCGCGCGACTGGATGCCGGGACGGTCGACGAACTGGTGCTCGAAGCGCCGCTGCGGTTGGACGAGGGGACCGAGGTCGATATCCAGATCAGCGTCGAATCGCCCGATGACACCGGGCGCAGAAGTTTCGTCATCGCGTCGCGGGCAGTAGGTGACCGGACCGCCGGATCCACGCACGCGCGCGGTGTGCTCGCTCCCGATACGGGGGACGCGACGGTGTCCGCCGGTACGGACGGATTGTCTCTGGACGAGGACGCGACGACCGGAGACGCGCTGTACCGCCAACTGGCCGCGCGTGGTCTCGACTACGGGCCCGCGTTCCAGGGCGTGCGCCGATTCCGGCGTCGCGGCGACGCCGTCCTGGCCGAGGTGCGGCTCGGCGAGATGACGTCGGACGCTTCCCGTTTCGGCGTGCACCCAGCCTTGCTGGATGCCGCGCTGCACACCGCCGTCGACGAATTGGCCGCTGATTCGGCCGCGCACCAGGCGCCGCTGCCGTTCTCCTTCACCGGCGTGCGGTTGTACCGCGGTGGTGCGAGCGCGGCGCGGGCGCGGATCCAGCGGACGGGCGCCGAGGGGGTGCGGGTCGAACTCCGCGACGATGCGGACGCGGTGCTGCTGACGGTCGATGCGCTGCAGGCGCGGCCGGTCGACAGCGACGCGGTGCATAACGCGCGCTCCGCCGGGCCGCACGGTCTCTACGACATGCACTGGGCCGCGGTGGAATCAGACGCGCGATCCGGCGCGGTGCGGCTGACCGCGGTCGGCGGACCATCGCAGTCCGCTTTCGACGAAAATCATTCGGATATGGCCGCGCTGGTAGCGGCCGCCGGGACCGACGCCCCGGGCTCGAACGCTCGAGCGCATGCCGACGCGGTCGTGTGGTTCGCCGAGCCCGGACCCGGGCACACGGACCGTGCCGAGGCCGACAGGGTGCGCCGGAGCGTGAACGCCGCGCTGGCAGCGGTGCAGTCCTGGTTGCGCCTATTCGAGTCCGGCGACACCCAGCTGGTCGTGGTCACCCGCAACGGCGCCGGGCTGGGCGGCGAGGACCCGGACCTGGCCGCCGCGGCGACCTGGGGTTTGCTGCGCAGCGCGCAATCGGAGCATCCCGGCCGCATCGTCCTGGTGGACGCCGAAAGCGACGTGCTGGTCGGGCCCGAGCTGATCTCGGCCGCCCTCGCGACCGATGAGCCGCAGCTGGCGGCCCGTGCGGGCGAACTGCTCGCGCCCCGGCTCGCCCGGCGGGACGACGTGTCCGGCTCAGCCGTCACCATGGGTCCGGGCACCGTGTTGATCACCGGCGGCACCGGTGGATTGGGCGCCCTCGTGGCCCGGCACCTGGCCGCCACGCACGGGGTGCGCGACCTGGTACTGGTTTCACGGCGCGGCGAACGAGCCGACGGTGTGCGTGAACTGGTGGCCGAACTCGCCGTACTCGGTGCGCGAGCACGGGTGCTGGCCTGTGACGTCGGTGACCGCGCCGCGGTAGGTGCCCTGCTCGACCAGCTGGCCGAAGGCCCCGAGCTGACCGCCGTCGTCCACGCCGCGGGCATCTTGGACGACGCGACTCTCGACGCACTCACGCCCGACCGGATCGAGCGGGTATTCGCGCCGAAGGTCGACGCCGCACTCCACCTGGACGAACTCACCCGTGACCGGAACCTCTCGGCGTTCATCCTGTTCTCGTCGATCGCTGCCGTCTTGGGCTCGGCGGGCCAGGGCAACTACGCCGCCGCGAACTCGGCGCTGGACGCGCTGGCCCGGCGCCGCGCCGCGGCGGGTCTGCCCGCGGTGTCGGTGGCCTGGGGCCCGTGGAGCCAGAACGGCGGGATGACCGCCGAACTGGGGCGCGCGAGCCTGGACCGCTTGGCGCGCATGGGCTTCCGGCCACTGACCGAGGCCGGCGGGATCGCGCTGTTCGACCGAGCCACCGGCGCGGACACGCCGCTGGTTGCCGCCGTGGACTTCGACACCGCGGCATTGTCCGCGCAGGCCCGCGCGGGTTTGCTGCCGCGGCTGCTGCGTTCGTTGGTATCGGTACCGCGCCGCGCCGAGGGCGGTGGCGGCGATCTGGCGGCGCGGCTCGCGTCGGTACCGCCGGACCGGCACGACGCGATCGTGCTGGATTTCGTGCGCCATCAGGTCGCCGGGGTGTTGGGACACGCCACGGGCGACCTGATCGAGGCCGACAAGCCGTTCAACGAACTGGGATTCGATTCGCTCGGCGCGGTGGATCTGCGCAACCGTCTCACCAAGGCCACCGGTCTGCGTCTTCCGTCGACCCTCGCCTTCGATCATCCGACCTCGGCGGCCGTCGCTCGACTGCTGCGTTCCCGGATCGACGGTGCCGGGCCGGGGGTTCGCCAGACGCAACGGCGCACGCGAGCCGACGAACCGATCGCGATCGTCGGTATGGCCTGCCGGTATCCCGGCGGTGTGGCGTCTCCGGACGATCTGTGGGATCTGGTGGCATCGGGAACCGACGCCATCTCCGAGTTCCCGTCGGATCGCGGCTGGGATCTCGATCGTCTGATCCATCCGGATCCCGAGCACAGCGGAACCTCCTACGCCAAAGAGGGCGGATTCGTCACCGGTGTGGCCGATTTCGACGCCGGATTCTTCGGAATCGGTCCGCGGGAGGCGAATGCGATGGACCCGCAGCAGCGTTTGCTGCTGGAGGTGTCGTGGGAAGCGCTCGAGCACGCGGGGATCGATCCGACGTCGCTGCGGGGTACCGACACCGGCGTCTACACGGGGGTGATGTATCAGGACTACGAGGTCTTGACCCGCAAGGCCGGGCCCGAGGCCGAAGGCTACGTGGGGACCGGCTCGGCTGCGAGCGTCGTCTCGGGGCGCATCGCCTATTCACTGGGCCTGGAAGGCCCCGCGATGACGGTGGATACGGCGTGCTCCTCCTCGCTGGTGGCACTGCATGTGGCGTGCCGGGCGCTGCGGCAGGGAGAGAGTTCGCTCGCCCTGGTAGGCGGTGCGACGGTGATGGCCACCCCCACGGTGTTCGTCGAATTCTCCCGGCAACGCGGCCTGGCCCCGGACGGGCGGTGCAAATCGTTCTCCAGCGCCGCCGACGGGGTGGCCTGGGCGGAGGGTGCGGCCGTCCTGGTGGTCGAACGGCTCTCGGACGCCCGCCGGCTCGGGCACAACGTGCTCGCGGTGGTGCGCGGCAGCGCGGTGAACCAGGACGGCGCCAGCAACGGTCTCACCGCGCCGAACGGTCCGTCGCAGGAGCGGGTGATCGCGGCGGCGCTGGCCGATGCCGGGCTCGGCCCGTCGGACGTGGACGCGGTGGAAGCGCACGGGACCGGAACGACACTGGGCGACCCGATCGAGGCGCAGGCATTGCTCGCCACTTACGGGCAGGGCCGCCCGGATCGCCCGCTGCGTGTCGGTTCACTCAAATCCAATATCGGGCACAGCCAGGCGGCGGCCGGTGTGGGCGGCGTCATCAAGATGGTGCAGGCCCTGCGCCATGAAATGCTGCCCAAATCCCTGCATGCGGACGAACTCTCCCCGCATGTCGACTGGACGGCCGGATCGGTGCGGGTGCTGACCGAAGCCGAGCCGTGGAACTCCGGCAGCCGGGTACGTCGCGCGGGGGTGTCGTCGTTCGGGATCAGCGGTACGAACGCGCATGTGATCCTCGAGGAAGCGCCGCTGGCCGCGCGTGACGTGCGTACGACGGGGAACCCCGATCCGGCGGCAGGCGCCGCGGTCGCCGCGGTGCCGCTCGTGGTCTCGGCGAGATCCGCGGAAGCCCTGCGCGGTCAGGCCGAACGGTTGCGCTCCTGGCTGGCCGGTGCGCCGGATATCGAGTCGTGGCGGGTGGCGCGTGCGCTGCTCGACTCACGGGCGCTACTGGATCGCCGCGCTGTGGTCGTCGGCGGCGATCGGCAGGAACTGCTCGCCGGGCTGGCCGCGCTGGCGGCGGGGGCGGCGTCCCCGCACGCGGTCGAGACAGAGGTGGTGGCGGGTACGACGGCTTTCCTGTTCACCGGTGGTGGTGCGCAACGAGTCGGCATGGGCGCGGGCCTATACCGGGCGTTCCCGGTCTTCGCGACCGTGCTGGACGAGGTGTGTGCGGAGTTCGACCGGCATCTCGGGGGTTCGCTGCGGGAGGTGATGTTCACCGACGAGGCCGGGGTATTGGACCGGATGGACTGGATGCAGCCCGCGTTGTTCGCGTTCGAGGTTGCGATGTTCCGGCTGCTGGAGTCGTACGGTCTCCTACCGGATGTGCTCACGGGTCACTCGCTCGGCGAACTCGTCGCGGCGTATGTGTCCGGGGTCTGGTCGCTCGCCGACGCCTGTGTGCTGGTGGCGGCGCGGGGACGGTTTATGGGAGCGGCTCCCGCGGGCGGGGCGATGCTGGCGGCCGCGGTGTCGGAGACGGAAGCGGAGGAACTGCTGACCGGTCTCGGCGACCGGCTCGCGCTGGGGGCGGTGAACGGTCCGGAGTCGGTGGTGTTCTCCGGCTACGCCGATGCCGTCGCTGAGATGCAGCGGCGGCTGACCGAGGCGGGCCGGAAGAACACCGTGCTGCGAATCTCGCATGCGTCTCATTCGATGCTGATGGAGCCCATCCTCGAGGAATTCCGTGCGGTGGCCGAGGGTCTGACCTATGGCGAGCCCACCGTGCCGATCGTGTCCAACGTATCCGGCGCACCAGTCGGCGACGAAGTGCGCGATCCGGGCTACTGGGTGGCGCAGGTGCGCAGCTGTGTGCGCTTCGCTCCCGGGGTGCGCAGTCTCCTCGACTCCGGGGTGCGGCGTTTCGTCGAGGTCGGACCGGACGCGGCGCTCACCGCGATGACCGGAGAATGCCTGGCCGAGCGTCCCGAAATAGCGGCGAAGTCGATGGTCGCCGCCTCGTCTCGCCGCTCGGTCGACGAGGTGACACAGTTCGTCACCCTCCTCGGCCAGTCCTTCGCGGCCGGCGTACCGGTGGACCTGCGGTCGCTGCTGCCCGGAGGAGACCTACGGGTGACACTGCCGACATACGCGTTCCAGCGCCGCCGCTACTGGGTACAGCCCGCTCCCGAGGCCGTGGCGGGCTCGTTCGGGCATCCATTGCTGACCAGCGCGGTGCCGCTGGCCGGGAAGGACGAGTGGTTGTTCACCGGCCGGTGCTCCATGCGCACCCAGCCGTGGATCGGCGACCACGCGGTCTTCGGCTCGGTGTTGCTTCCCGCGACGGCTTTCGCGGAGATGGCGCTGGCCGCGGGCGCGCATCTGGACGCGGGGGACGTCGACGAACTGTTGTTGCAAGCCCCGCTGCTGCTCACCGCGGGCGCCGAGACCGATCTGCAATTGAGCGTCGGCGCGCAGGACGAGCAAGGGCGACGGAGCTTCGCCGTCCACTCCCGCGCCGCGGAGCGGGACTCGGCGGGCGCGGGCGCGTGGGTGCAGCACGCCAGTGGGGTGTTGATCGCCGCCGACGATCCGGCGCCGGTGTGGAGCGAACCGGTGTGGCCGCCCTCCGGCGCCGAGCCATCGGAGGGCTCGCTCTACGACCGGCTGGCGGAGCGTGGCTTCGACTACGGTCCCGGTTTCCAGGGCGTGACCGCGCTGTGGACTCGCGGCGAGCAGACCTTCGCCGAGGTCTCCCTCGACGAATCCGCAAGCGTCGCGGCAGCCGCGTTCGGCATCCATCCGGCGCTGCTGGACGCATGCTTGCATGTGGCGCTCGACGATCTGATCGAAGGCCTGCCCGCCGAGCAAGTGCTGTTGCCCTTCTCGTTCGCCGGTGTGCGGTTGTGGCGACCCGGCGTCACCGCGGTGCGTGTCCGCGTCGTCCGGGACGCCGAAGGACGGGCCGAGATCGACATCGCCGACGACACCGGCGCGCTCGTGGCGCGCATCGATTCGGTCACCGCCCGTCCGATCGCCGCCGACGCGTTGACCGCGGCGAACGCCGCGCAGGGTGCGGCGCCCCTGCGCCTACGCTGGATGCGCTCGGAACTCCCTGCGTTGCCTGCCGCGCCCGCGGGCGTGACCGCGACGATGGGGCGGGTGCGGGTGTCCGGCGTCGATGCGCACTACGCCGATGTGGCGGAAGTGGCGGCGGCCGAAGAAGTTCCGGCTGTGGTCGTCTGGTCGCTGGGCGAGTTGCCCTCGGCCGAGCTGGACCGGCCCGGTGATTCCGTGCTCGACGGACGTGCCCGGGCAGTCCGGCATGCGACCCTGCGGGCCTGGGAATTGTTGCGGTCGTGGCTGTCCACCGAGCGGCTGGCGGACACCCGCCTCGTGGTGGCGACCCGCCGGGCGACGGGCTTGGACGGCGAGCCGGTCGATCTGACCGCTGCCGCGGTGACCGGCCTCGTCCGTAGCGCGCAATCGGAACAACCGGGCCGGATCGTGCTCCTGGATCACGACGGGGACTTGGACGCCGACACGGTACTCGGCGTGATCCGATCGGGGCACGCCCAAGTGGCGGTCCGGGCCGGAGAGGCACACCTGCCGCGCCTGTCCTATGGTGACCTACCCGCCGCAAATTTGGGTCACAGCGGCGCTTTCGGCAACGGCACGGTGCTGATCACCGGCGGGACGAGCGGGTTGGGTGCGGTGATCGCGCGGCACCTGGTGGCCGCACACGGCGTCGGACACCTGCTGCTGGTGTCGCGTCGTGGTGCCGCGGCCGATGGGGTCGCGGAGCTGGTCGCCGAGCTGGAACGGCTCGGCGCGCGGATCCGGGTCGCCGCGTGCGACGTGGCCGATCGCGCCGGCATGGCGACCGTGCTCGAGTCGATCGAGAACGAGCATCCTTTGACGGCGGTGGTCCACTCCGCCGGCTTGATCGACGACGCCACTATCGAGACGATGACCGAACGACAGATCGAGCGCGTGCTCGTGCCCAAGGTCGACGGGGCGCTGATCCTGGACGAGCTCACCCGAGGGCACGATCTGGCCGCGTTCGTCGTATTCTCCTCGGCCGCGGCGATCCTCGGATCACCCGGGCAGGGCAACTACGCGGCCGCCAACGCGTTCCTCGACGGGCTCGCGCACGCCCGCCGTGCGCAAGGATTGCCCGCCCTGTCGGTCGCCTGGGGACTGTGGAACCAGGGCACCGGCATGACCGGCGAGATGGACCGCGCCGCGCTGGCGCGGCTGGAGCGGATGGGTCTGCGGATCCTCGGTGACGCCGACGGGACGGCGTTGTTCGATGCCGCGGTCGCGATGGACGCGGCCGTTGCCGCCTGCGTGGAATTCGACAAGCCCGCCCTGGCGGCGCAGGCACGCGCCGGCCTGCTGCCCGAGGTGCTGAGCGACCTGGTGCCCAGCCGCGCGCGACGGGTCACGAGCGGAAGCGGCCAGGGCGGGCTGCTGGCCGACCGGCTCGCCGCCGCACCGGAGGACGAACGCGATGCGTTGGTACTCGGATTCGTTCGCGAACACGCCGCGGCGGTGCTGGGATTCCAGTCCGCGGCTGCCATCGATCCCGAAACCCCGTTCCAGGAGATGGGTTTCGATTCACTGGGTGGCGTCGAGCTACGGAATCGGTTGTCGGAGGGCACGGGTACGCGGCTGCCGTCGACGCTGGTGTTCAACTACCCGACGGTGAGTGCGGTGGCGAAACTGCTGCGGTCGCAATGGGAGGACACCTCGACCAGCTCGGCGATCGACGACCAGATCGCCGCGCTCACCGCGTTGTTCGCGACGCTGCCGTCCGAGGAGGACAAGGCGCGGCTGGCCGAGCGGATCCGCGCGACACTGACCGAGGCCGTGGACGGACCCGATTCCGATTCCGATTCCGTCGGTGCTCATGGCCGCGATGCCGTCGAGGCGGCCGCGACCGCGGACGAACTGTTCGCTCTCATCGACCAGCAGATCACCGGAAAGTAGAGGAAGCTCATGGCACAAGACCACGTATCGACGATCGCAGTGACCGATGGCGTACGCTCGCTGCACCTGGAGTGGGACGATCCCGGCATCGCCGTACTCGGCATGATCCAGCTCACGCGGGACGAACTCGTCGAGCGCATTCGCACCGGTGAACTGAAACTGCCGCCGCTGGCCAAGCTGCTCAATATCGAGGTGCTCGACGCGGAGCCGGGGCGGATGACCCTGAGTCTCACACCGGACGAGCGCCACGTGAACTTCCTCGGCGT
Organism: Nocardia sputi; assembly: GCF_023501985.1. Lineage (NCBI taxonomy): Bacteria > Bacillati > Actinomycetota > Actinomycetes > Mycobacteriales > Nocardiaceae > Nocardia > Nocardia sputi. Next base: position 12,816 of record NZ_JAMFLC010000038.1, read on the forward strand.
GGTCGGTGGCGGCGTCGTCGGCACCGTGCTCGACGTCGCGATGTGGGGCGCGGTCCAGCTGTCGGTGGAGGACAAGTCCATGCTCACAACCGTGAGCATGAACACCAACCTGGTGCGCGGGGTCTCGCACACCCAGGGGCCGTTGCGGGCGGTCGCGGAGGCGGTGCACGTCGGCCGGACGACGGCGACCGCCGAAGGCCGCCTCATCGACGCCAACGGCAAGGTCTATGCCACAGCCACCGCCACATTCGTGCGGATGGGCGGCGGAAACACGTGAAGCCCGGGGGGCCCGGGGGATCGAGCCCCGGGCCCACCGTCCACGATCAGAGTTCGGCCGCGAGCTGGGTACCCTGCTGGATGGCGCGTTTGGCGTCGAGTTCCTTCGCTTCGTCGGCGCCGCCGATGAGATGCACCCGAACACCCCGTGATTCGAGCTGGTCCTTCAGGTCGCGGACCGATTCCTGGCCCGTGCACACCACCACGTTGTCGACTTCGATCACCCGGCCGCCCAGACGTTGCGGGCCGAAGCTGAGGTGCAGCCCCCGATCGTCGATCCGCTCGTAGTTGACGCCGCCGATCTGCTCGACACCGCGCGCCTCCAGCGCGGCGCGATGGATCCAACCGGTCGTCTTCCCCAAGGTCAGTCCGAAGGGACCCGACTTGCGTTGCAGCAGGGTCACTTCTCGGATAGCCCGGGCGGGCCGACGAGTGCGCAGCTGGCCGGGAGCGTGGATGTCATCGGTGACACCCCACTCGTCGCGCCATTGATCGAGTGCGAGCGCGGTGTGGTGGTTCGCGGTGAGGAATTCGCTGACATCGAAACCGATTCCGCCCGCGCCGATGACGGCCACCCGGTTGCCGACGGGCCTTTCCTTCCTGATCAGTTCCGGATACGACAGCACCATGGGGTGATCGATGCCGAGGATGTCGGGAACGCGGGGACGCACGCCGGTCGCCAGCACCACCTCGTCCCAGCCACCCGCGGCGAGCTGCTCGGCGGTGGCGCGGACGTCGAGATGCACGGTGACGCCGGTGAGTTCGAGCTTGCGGCGGTAGTACCGGATCGTCTCGTCGAACTCCTCCTTGCCGGGGATGCGGCGGGCCAGGTCGAACTGGCCACCGATCCGATTCTCCGCTTCGAAGAGCTCCACCTGGTGTCCGCGTTCGGCCAGTCCGATCGCGGCCGACAACCCGGCGGGACCGGCGCCGACGACGGCGACGCGTTTGGCCCGCCTGGTGGGCAGCAGTTGCAGCAGCGTCTCATGGCAGGCGCGGGGATTCACCAGGCATGACACGGTCTGCCGGGTAAAGGTGTGGTCCAGGCAGGCTTGGTTGCAGGCGATGCAGGTGTTGATCTCGTCCACGCGCGACTCGGCGGCCTTGTTGACCCAATCCGGGTCGGCCAGCAGCGGACGGGCCAGCGAGATCAGGTCCGCGTCGCCGCGCGCCAGGATGTCCTCGGCGATCTCGGGCATGTTGATCCGGTTCGACGCACAGACCGGGATCGTGATGTGCTCCTTGAGCGCCGCGGTATATCCGACGAACGCGGCCCGCGGCACCGACGTGACGATCGTCGGTACCCGCGATTCGTGCCAGCCGATATCGGTGTTGATGACATCCACCCCGGCGGCTTCCAGTTCCTTCGCCAGGTCGATGATCTCGGCGAAGGTCTGTCCGTCCTCGACGAATTCGGCCAGCGACATCCGGAACATGATGAGTAGGTCTTCGCCGACGGCGGCCCTGGTCCGGGTGGCGACCTCCACCGGGAAACGCCGCCGGTTCGCCGCCGATCCGCCCCAGCGATCGGTCCGGGTGTTGGTGCGCGGAGCGAGGAATTGGTTGATCAGGAAGCCTTCCCCGCCCATGATCTCCACGCCGTCGTATCCGGCAAGCTGCGCCAATCGCGCGCAGCGCACGTGGTCGGCGATCGTAGTCTCGATCTCCTGCTCGGTGAACGCCCGCGGCTCGAACGCGGTGAGCGGCGACGCCACCGCGGAGGGCGCCAGATTGGTGGGAATGTTCGAATCGCGTCCACCGTGCAGGATCTGCAGGGCGATCTTGCCGCCCGCTTCGTGGACCGCCTCGGTGATCACCCGGTGCCGCTCGGCGTCGGTCTCGTCGAGCATCGCGCACGCGAACGGCCAGAGCCATCCCTCGCGGCTGGGGGAGTAACCCCCGGTGACGATCAGCCCCACTCCGCCGCGTGCGCGTTCGGCGAAGAACGCTGCCAGGCGGTCGATGTGCCAGGCCCGATCTTCCAGGCCAGTGTGCATGGAGCCCATCACAACTCGGTTTCGGAGCCTGACCCTCCCCAGCTCGATCGGCGACAGCAAATGAGGAAAGGTGCAGCTCATGGGATGAACCTAACGGCATCGACGTGCCTCCGCAATCGCTGGGCGTCTACCCATGTCCAACAGTCCGGCGTTCGATGGCGTGCTGTCTTCTGATCACGAATGACGTCCCGCCGCACGCCGCAACTCCGTCAGCTGCGGGCGACCTGGTGCGGTCGATGATCTTGCGTATCGTGCACTGCTTTTCTGTCGATGACCCAGCCGCTGTACCCGGCGGGAAACATCGGACAGATATGTGCGCGGAGTCGTGACGTCACCCTCCCGGTAAGGGAAGGCGCAGTTCTGTGACGGCGATGCGGGCGGTTTCGGCGATGGCGGCGTCGACGACAGGCAGGTGCGGGTCCGCGCGGGCGGCCCGGGTGAATATCGCGACCGCGACGGGGTGCTCGCCGGGAAATTCGACGACCGCTACCTCGTTGCGGATGACCCCGATTGTTCCGGTTTTACCTGCGACCGACACACTGCGGTAGGGGAATCCGGCGGTGACGCGGTGCGGCCAGACTTGGTGGCGCATGACGGTGCGGACGAATTCGGTCTGCTCGTCGGACAGCACCGCGCCGCTCCACAGTGCGCGCAGGAGACGGGTCATTTCCTCCGGTGTCGTCGCGCTCGTGTACGCCGGGTCGTACGCCGACACCGACCATGCGTCGTCGTTCTCGGCGAGCACGGCGAACGCCTCGGCGGTGGTGTGGGTGTCGGTGTCGCGGACGAGGCTGCGGTGCAGGTCGGCGGTGCCGCCCACGATCCGGGTGCGGGTGAGGCCGAGATCGTCCAGCAGGCCCTCCACCGCACCGAGGCCTGTCGCGCCGAGCAGGACATCGGCCGCGGCGTTGTCCGAGACGGTCATCATCGACGTCGCGAGGTCGCGCAGGCTCATGGTCACCGGATCGCGCATGACGGCGATGCCGGTGGGCCCCGGCGTGCAATCGGACGGTGCCACCGTCAGCCGGGCAGCAGGATCGATGCGTCCAGTGTCGACGAGGCGGCAGAACGCGACGAACAGCGGCAATTTGTACACCGACGCGAGCACCACCCGTTCGTCGCCGCCCACGGAGATCTCGGTCGCGGAGCCGTCGCACCGGCGGGCGTGCAGCCAGCCGCTGCATCCCGCGTCCGCGAATACGGCGCGGATCCTGTCCTGGGCGGTGCTCATCGCAGGCGCTCCCGATACAGCACCCGGTCGACGGCATCGGCATGGGCAGCAGCGCCCGGACGGTAGACGACGCGGACTCGCAGGGCGACCGCCTGCGGCGCGATGCGCATCCAGGTCACGCCAGGCGTGGATGACGGAGGCATGGCGGTGAGACCGAAGCTCGTTCCGGCGGCCACCGCCGCGAACACGGCCCGATCGTCGGGCGCGGGCACGGCCGGTGCGTCCAGGCCCCGCTCGCGCAACAGATCCACAATGGTGTCGAAGGCAGGAGGATTGGCGGCGCGCGGTGGGCAGGCGAAACTCAATCCGGCGAGCATGGGGAAGGTGGGGCGTTCGGCGCCGGCGCTGCGATGATCCGACGGCACCACGAGCCACCGCGGAATTCTGACGACCGGGCGGACCTCGACGCCGTCGACCAGCGCGGGATGCTCGACCACGGCGACGTCGCACAGTCCCGAGCGCACGTCGGCGACCAGGTCGACGCTGGCGCCCACCGTCGTGGACACCGCGGTATCCGGGACGACCGCCGTGCGTAGCGCGCCCACGCACGCCGTGACCACCCGGTCGGGCAACGCCGCGGTCGCGCCCCAGTGCACGGCGCCGTGGGCACTCGCGATGCGGTGCGACTCGGCGAGCAGGCGCTCGGCGTCGTCCACGAGCAGCCGAGCGCGCGGGAGCAGCTGTAGGCCTGCCGACGTGAGCACGGCCCCCTGCCGGGTGCGGTGGATGAGGTCGACGCCGAGATGCCGTTCGAGCCGACGGAGTCCCTGCGACAGCGGTGGCTGGGTCATGTCCAGCGCGGCCGCCGCCCTGCCGAAGTGTCCTTCCTCCGCGATGGAGACGAAGAACCGAAGGTGGCGGATCAGGTCCATGCGGTCATTGAACCAGCGGATTCGCGGAGATCGGTTCCGCTGTCCCACCGGGCACGCCGACCGGCGCCGAACCGCGGGCGGGCCTGCGACGATATCCAACTCGACTCGCCCATGCCTGGGCCGGATATTGGCGTCGGCGGCGGTGTGGATGATGTGGTGCGGCAGTGACCCTTTCTGCTCTTGCTCACCGTGCCCCGCTCGGTCGTCGCCGGCTCCTCGCCGCTGTGGCGGTGTCCGCGCTGTCTCTCGCCACCGCCGCGTGCGGGTCCGGCGCCGATACGCCAGCGGCCTCGAACACCACACCCGCGGCCACGATTCCGTCGTTCGCCGAGATGGAGACGACACACTCCGCACGGCTGGGTGTGTATGCGATCGACACCGGCACCGGCCGCACCGTTGTCCATCGAGACGGGGAGAGGTTCCCGATCGCCTCCACGTTCAAAGGTCTCGCGTGCGGGGCCCTCCTGCGCGACCATCCTCTGGCAACGGGTTACTTCGATCAGGTGATCCACTATTCCCGGTCCGAACTCGTCCTCAACTCGCCGGTGACCGAGAAACATGTCGACACCGGCATGACCGTCGCCGAGCTGTGCGATGCCACGATCACCCTGTCCGACAACACCGCGGGCAACCTGCTGCTGAAGCTTCTCGGCGGCCCGGAAGGCTTCACCGCGTTCCTGCGGTCCATCGGCGACACCGTCTCCCGCCTGGACCGCTGGGAGCCCGAGTTGAACACCGCCATTCCCGGCGACGAGCGGGACACCACCACAGCCGCCGCCCTCGCCACCGATTACCGCAACCTCGTCCTCGGCGACATTCTCGCCGAACCCGAGCGAGCGCAATTGAAGTCGTGGCTGGTCGCCGCCAAGACGGGGGACGCACGCATTCGTGCCGCGCTGCCCGCCGACTGGACCGTCGGCGACAAGACCGGCAGCCCCGCTTACGGCGGCGCGCTCGACGTCGCGATCGCTTGGCCGCCCGGACGCGCCCCGCTCGTCATCGCCGTGCTTTCCACGAAATTCGAGCAGAACGCCGAAGCCGACAACCCTCTCGTCGCCGAGGCCGCCCGCGCCGCAGTTGGTGCGCTCGGGTAGACCCAGCGCCCTTGCCGCAGCGCGCCGTGATCGGCGACTGCACTCCCGATCGCGGCGCAGGCCAAGCCCCGCAAAAGACCCAGGCCGGTTCGCTCCAATGATCTGGAAAGCCAAGGCGCACAATGTCGCCCGGCCTTCGGTCCGCACTCGCCGGTTGCGTCACAGACGTGCAAGGATACCCGGCATGCCCGAGCCCGAGAATGTATCGCTCGCCGCCCCACAGCGCCGCTGGAAGAAGAAGCGCTACTGGATGCCCGTCACAGTGATCGCGCTGCTGGCCGGGTTCCTGTTCGCCAACAACACAACGCTGCTCGCGGCCGAGCCCGAGGGCAGGCCGCTGGTGCTCGCACATCGCGGAATGGCGCAGACCTTCGCCATGGACGGCGTCGACGCCGACACCTGCACCGCCTCGCGTATCAATCCGCCGGTGCACGACTATCTGGAGAACACCATCGCCGGGATTCAGGCCGCCTTCGACTCGGGCGCGGATCAGGTCGAGTTCGACGTCCACTGGACCGCCGACGGCGAGTTCGCGGTCTTCCACGACTGGACGCTCGACTGCCGCACCGACGGCACCGGCACCACCCGTGACCACACCATGGATGAGCTGCGAAAACTCGATATCGGGTACGGCTATACCGCCGACGGCGGCAAAACCTACCCGTTCCGTGGGAGGGGCGTCGGTCTCATGCCCACGCTCGACGAGGTGCTCGCCACCTTCCCCACCCAGTCGCTGCTGATCCACATCAAGAGCAACGACCCCGCCGAGGGCGCGGCCCTGGCGGATCGGCTCGCCGCTGAAAAACCGGACCGGCTCACCGTCTACGGCGGCGACGAACCGGTTGCGGCTGTCCATGAGCGCTTGCCGGACATGCGCGTCATGTCCAAACAGATCATGATCGACTGCCTGGGCCGGTACGAGGCCCTGGGATGGACCAGCGCGGCCCCCGGCGCCTGCCGCCACACCCAACTGCATATTCCCGAAGGCTACGCGCCCTGGCTGTGGGGCTGGCCGCACCGATTCGCCGAACGCATGGCCGACGCGGACGCCCGGATCGTGCTGGTCGCCGGATCCGGCGGGTTCTCCGAGGGCTTCGACACTCCCGAAGCCCTCGGCCGAATCCCCGCTGGTTTCACCGGTCTGGTCTGGACCAACCGAGTCGACACCATTGCGGCCGCACTTCGGTAAGCACCGGCGCAACGACCTCCCCGGAAAAATCAACGCAGAGGTCAGCGCGAGAAACGCGGATGAGGACGCTGAAGACAGGTCGCCTGAACCGAGCCGGGCGATCATGACAGGATCTCGATCATGCCGATCGCCACCAGTTCGTTCGACCATGTCCGCTTGACAGTGACCGACATCGACAGATCCCGGGCCTTCTATGACGCCGTCTTCGGATGGCCGATCGCCTGGGAATGTCCCGTGGACGCGGACGAAGACACCCGTGCGCGCTTCGGGTTCCTCTTCGGCGGTGTGATCTACCAGATGGGTGATGCGCTGCTCGGACTTCGCCCCGTCGCCAGCGACGAGTTCGACGAAGATCGAGTGGGACTCGACCACCTCGCCTTCGCCCTCGCCACTCGGTCGGATCTCGATTCGGCGGCTGCCTTGCTCGACGAACTCGGCATCGCGCACGCGGGAGTGAAAGACCTCGGTCCCATGTACATTCTCGAATTCCGCGACCCGGACAACATCGCGCTGGAATTGGTCGTACGCAAGCAGTAATCGCCACTTCTCGCGCGTAGGCGCGGCACCGCGGCTGCCGCATCACGCCGGTGAGTACCTGACTGCGCCGGCCGGGCCGCACCGACCTGCTCCCCGGCGTGATGAGCCGCCGACGCCGCAGGCCGAGTCAGGTCCGTACGGCGATAGCCGTCCGGCGGCAGCGATCGCACGACCCCAGCACACTCGGTACCGGCTCGTAAGGGCTAGATTCGGATTGTGGATGAAATCGTCTATCCTTTCGCGGTTTTCATGGTGAAGGCCGCTCAGCGCGTATTGCGCCTGCGGACTCGGATAGTCGATGAATCACACCTGCCCCCTGTCGGGGGTGTGGTGGTGGCCAGCAATCACGTGTCGTATCTGGACCCTTTCGCTATCGCGCTTGCTGCGGACAAGGTGGGCCGGGTGGCGAGGTTCCTCTCGACGCGGGAGCATTTCGACCATCGGGTATATGGCGCTGCGATGCGCAGTATGCGGCACATCGCGGTGGGTTCCGGCGGTGATGGCGAGGCCTACCGCGCCGCGGCCGCCGCACTGGCCGCAGGGGAGCTCATCGGGGTGTTTCCGGAGGCGACGATCGCGCGATCGTTCACCGTCCAGCGGTTGCGGACGGGAGCAGCACGGTTGGCGGCAGGGTGCGGGGTGCCGCTGGTGCCGGTGGCGGTGTGGGGCACGCAGCGGCTGTGGACCACCCACCACCGTGAGCTCGGTCAGCGGGGTCTACCACTCACGGTTATCGTGGGTGAGCCGATGTTCCCCGCGGCTGACGACGACCCTGACTACGTCACCATCCAGTTGCGTGACCGTATGAAGGATCTTTTGGACCGGGCACAGCGGGAGTATCCCGATTCCGGGACGGGACAGTGGTGGCAACCCCGTCATCTCGGCGGGTCCGCACTCACCCCGGCCGAGGCTGTGGCCCTGGACGTCGCGGAGAATCACGCACGGGATCGGCGCGAACCGTGACATCCCAAACCGCTGTGGAGTGGCTCGGTGCGCCGGATACGCCGTGGGTCTTCGTGCACGCCCATCCCGATGACGAGTCACTGTTGACGGCGGGAACGATGCGCAGGGTCAGCGAGGCCGGACGGCGCACCGTCGTCGTGTTCGCGACCGATGGCGCCGCGGGACTCGCGGATTCGCCACCAGGTCCGCAGCTCGCAGCGCGTCGCGAGGCGGAGGCGTTGGCATCAGCCGCGGTCCTGGGATGCGACCGGGTGGAATTCCTGGGGTACGCGGATTCCGGACTCGACGGTCATGTGCCAGGCGGCTTCTGCGGCGTACCTGTCGCCCAGGCGGCCGAGCGGCTTGCCGCCCTCTTGATCGAGGAGCGGGCGGGTGTGGTCACTTCCTATGACTCATCCGGAGGTTACGGGCATCCCGATCACGTGCAGGTCAATCGGGTGGTTGCGGCGGCGGCGCGGCAGGCCGCCACACCGTTGTTGCTGGAGGCGACAGTCGATCGCGATCGGCTACTGCGGGTATTGCGCTTGATACATGCTGTGGGATTGTTGCCCGCGGGGGTAGCGATGGATCGGTTCAGCACGAGCTTTGTCCCCGGCGCGGACATCACCCACCGGGTCGACGTGCGCCGCCATGCGAGCGTCAAGCGCGCCAGCATGATGGCCCATGCCAGCCAGGCGGGTGGCGGTGACGGCTTGCGCACCCTGCGCTTGTTGCGGCGGCTACCGATGCCGCTGTTCCGACGAATCTGCGGCACGGAATGGTTTGTCCAGCGGAATGTTTGACCTGCGGATAGAGAGAGACCTGTCCGTTCCGATGCCGGATGGTGAACCTCTGCTCGCCGACCGGTATTACCGTGCGTCGGGTGCACCCGGACCGACCATCCTGGTGCGATCCCCTATGGGACGCCGACCGCTTGGCATCGTCTATGGACTGTACTTCGCACGCGCGGGATTTCAGGTGGTGGTGCAGGACGGCCGCTCGGCGGAGGATGTGTTACCGCTGAGCACCGAGCGTGCCGACGGGTTGGCGACGATCGAGTGGCTTCGAGGTCAGGTGTGGTTCGACGGACGGTTGGCGTTGCATGGAATGAGCGCGATGGGGTTCGCGCACTGGGCTATTGCGGCCGACATCCCCGAATTGCGCGCTGTCTCAGTTCATGTCGCCGCCTCATCTGTTGCGGACACGATCTTCACCGGCGGTTCGACTGCGCTGGAGTCCGTGCTGATCTGGTGCTCGAATCACAGCTTCATCACCGCGCTGCGGGCGCCCCGTCGAGCGCGCCGGGCAATCGCGTCGGGGCGCCCGGCCGCGGAGTTGGACGTGCTGACCGGCGGTCGAACGGTCTCTTTCTATCAAGCCGTGATCGCCGACATCGGCGCGGGCAGCCCGTTGCGGGAACTTCTCGACCACGCTCGCGCACCCGCGGAGTGCGCCGGAACCCCAGTGCATCTGGTCGGCGGCTGGTACGACATCTTCCTGCCGGGCCTCGTCCGCGACTATGTCGCGTTGAGTGCAGCCGGTGGTGCGCCGCGACTCACCATCGGACCATGGGGGCATTACAACTTCCGCCAATTCGTCGTCGCGAATCGTGAGGCCCGGCAGTGGTTCGACACCCATCTGCGTGGAAGCGAGGATAGCCCGTCTCGCAGGCCCGTTCGCCTGTTCGTCACCGGAGTCCGGCGCTGGCGCGAATACGTTTCGTGGCCTCCACCCGGAACCAGCCTCGTACGATGGCATTTGCGTGAGTTCGGGCGGCTGTCGCGTGTATCTGCTGAGCAGGCGGGAAGCGATCATTTCCGATACGACCCTGCGGACCCCACGCCCGCTCCCCGTGGTCCCGTGATCGTCGGGTTCTCGCGGCCACAGGACTGTCGGCAGATCGAAAGTCGACCCGACCTGCTGACCTACACCAGCGACCCGCTCGGCGCACCGCTCGAGATCATCGGAACGGTGGTCGCCGAGCTTCGGTTGCGCATAGCCACCGCACACCCGCAGCGCGGGCGTGGCGTCTCCGATGTCGTCGTGCGCGTGTGCGACGTCCATCCCGGTGGGCGATCTTTCAACATCTGCGAAGGCATACGGCGGGTCGAGCCACCAACCGATGCGGACGATGTCCGGCTCGAGTTGTGGCCGATCGCGCACCGTTTCGCCGCTGGCCATCGGTTGCGCGTGCAAGTGTGCGGAGCAGCGGTTCCGCGCTACATGCGGCAGCCGGACCCCACCGCCTACGAACTCATTCGCGACCCCAGCGGTCCTTCGTCGGTGATTCTGCCGACGGTCCCCACCGGTCTCGGAAGATGCTGAGGGCGACGGCCTCGTTACGGCCGGACCTGTTCACTGTGTGATGCAGCGCGCCCACGAACGCGCCCGCCGCCTCGATCGGCACACCGCGTATCGGTGTCACCAACCGCCGCACACCCCGGCGCGCCAGGTGCCCGGAGATCCACACGTCGTCCTGCCATCGCATTTCCGGCGGCCAGCCGTCGAAATCGTGGACATCATCGTCCAGCGCTCCAGGCGGGATCAAATATCCCCACATACCCATCAGCACATCGACTGGGGTGGCCTCGGACACCGCGGTTCCGCATACATGTCCGGAATAGCGTGGATCGCGGTCGATCCACGCGCTCGATCCACGCACTCCCACAGCGGCTTTCGGCTCCGCGCGATGCCCCGCGAGCAGATCCGCGACGAACGTATCCGGATAGATCGCGTCATCGTCGACCACCACGATGACGGCGTCCGGCTCGGCGAGCAGCGTGGGCAGCAGTTTTGTCGCTGGGCCCAGATCCGTGCACCGCAGCACCTCCACACCCGATGGCAGTGCCGGCGGTTGCGGGTAGGGGTCACCCGTGCGTAGCGAGTGCCGCGGCCAGGTAAGTACCAACCGATCAGCGGGTTCGGTCTGGTCGAGCAGGCTGCGCAGCACCGGACCCAGGTACTGCACACGGTGCGGCACAGTCGACAAGGTGATGACCACGCGCTCGGCGCGGGCAGGCACCGTACGCGTCGGCGGATCCCGGTGCAACAGCCGGACGGCCCGCGAGAGGTCATGAGCAAGACCGCTGATCGTCGTATTGACGAACCGTTTTCGGAAATGTTCGACGTTGCTCCACCCGATGCGGGCAACATGGATTGGCGAGATCATCCGAGCGCGTCCTTCCCGTTGGCCGGTGCGGTGACGCGCCGTGCGGCATCGTCGTAGCAAGTACGCAGCCGATCCAATACGACAGGCCAACTGAATTCGGCAGGGGGTACGGCTCGATTATGGGCGCTGATGCGATCGCGCAGCGTCCGTCGCCGGCCCAGCGATACCAGTGCGGTGACGAGGTCCTCGGTGGAGCGGCCCAGCAGGCCCTCGCGGCCGTCCTCGACGAAATCCGCGACGCCGGTGCCGGATCGAGCGATCACTGGAACACCGGCCGTTCGAGCCTCCAAAGTCGCCAACCCGAAGGCCTCGCGGCGGGTGACATTCAAGTACACATCCGCCGACGCCAAGATCTCGCGCACCGCCCGATGATCCTGCGAACCCACCAATCGCACCCACTCGGCCATGCCATGCCTGCGCAGATAGCGGAGCATCGCACCGCGGCGCGGGCCCGAGCCGACGATCGTGGCGCGCACCCGCACCTCACCGGCCAGCCGGTCCTGCGCCAACCGAAGCACCTCGAGCAGCTTCAACGGTTGCCTGCGCGTGACCAGCCTGCCCACCGATACGACATGCAGACCGGCGCCACTCGTGTACGGTGCCTCCCACAGGTCGGTTGACACCGCGTTGGGCACTACAACGGGAGTACTGGACAACGCCCGCCCGACCTGATCGGCGACGACTGTACTCACCGCCGTGAACACCATGCCGTCGTGCCAGCCCGCCAGCCGCCCGAGCAGGCTGTAGCAGGCCCGGACCGGGGGATCCCACATGCTGTGCACCGTGACCACGAGCGGGATACACAACCGAAGCGCGTGGTGCGCGGAGTAGACCGCCAGCGGTGACGCCACACTCACATGAATGTGCACGACACTGGGCCGCAGTCGCCGAAGTATGCCGCGCACGTCGGTCATTCGGCGTGCCCGGTGGACCCGAAAGGGCAGTTCCGAGTCGCTGCCGCCGACGGTCCCGGTGATCACGTGAACTTCCTCGCCGACAGCGGTCTGTGCGCGAGCCAGGGACTCGACCAGCACCTCGATGCCCCCGACGCGGGGCGCGAAAACATCGGTCAGATGCACTATCAACGCCGACCCCTGCGCCACAGTAAGTCCCCCTGTATGTCAACAAACCTTCGGACGAATAATGCTGGCGTACAAGCAATCCGAAACTTGACGCATAATCCTCGGCATGGATGAGATGCGGATCATCACCGAGGACGGCGTCGGACTGCATGTCGAACTCGACGGAGACCCGGCCGGTCCGCACACCCTCCTCTTCGTCAACGGTATCAATACCGGCTTGATCTATTGGGGCCATCAGCGCGCGACTCTCGCCGACCTGGGCCGCATCGTGCTGTTCGACCACCGTGGGCACGGCCGCTCCGACGAACCGGTGACCGGCCGTGCGACGGTCGCGCAGCTAGGGCGTGATATCGGAACGGTCATCGACACTATCGCATCCGAGCGTCCGGTAGTGATCGTCGCGCACTCACTGGGAGGGATGGCGGTGTCCGCCTTGGCCGAACAGCGTCCAGAGCTGTTCGGGCGCCAGGTGGCCGGAGTAGCACTCCTGGACTGTGTTGCGCGAGGATGGGGTGGAATCGCCTTGCGCCTACCTGATTTCGTTGTCGGTCCGGTGGTGCGGATGCTCTGGTGGGCGATACCCCCGCTGCGTCGCCTGCTCACCGACACCAGCGAACGCCGACACCCTGAACTCGCCGGAGGTCGGACCGTGCCGAGCAGGCGCACGCCGTTCGTCTCGCTACATCGGGCCCGCAGGCTGATTGCTTCCCTGCGAACGATGACGTTGCTGTCATTGCTGGCCGATGTGTCGACCTGTGACCACAGCGCCGGCCTCTCGGCTCTCGGGCGCGCCCGGGTCCTGGTCATCGCGGGCGCCGAAGACCGTATGATTCCTCTGCGACACAAGGTGCGCGCCGCCGCCCGGATACCCGGTGCCGAGCTGGTGATCGTGCCCGAGGCCGGTCACCTCAGCTCGATCGTCAATCCAGACTGCGTCGATGGGCACCTGCGCGCCTTCATCAGCGCACTACCAGCCCCGCACGTACAGGTGAATAGATCCGCCGCCGCGCCGCCCACACCACGATCGTCCTCGTCGGCTACCCCGCGGCCATCTGCCTCGACAGTTGCCGCAGCACCCATCCGCTCTGGGCGGCCGACGCCAGCTATCTGCGGGCCGAAACCGGCCAACTCAACACCGTCATGGCCGCCGAAGCCGCCGAACACACCACATTCGTCAGCCTGGACGCCTCGACGCGAGGGCACGACGCCTGCGCCACGCCCGGCGAACGATGGGTGACCGGCCTGATTGCCACGATCATCGACGCACCGACGCCTTCGCATCCCAACGCAGCCAACCACGTTCGATCCGGCACTCGCGCTGGGCGAAGACCGTCGCCGCGATGTCGCCCGCAAGACCCGTGACGGGTTGGAAGCCGCGGCCCACCCGCGGCCGCGAGGGCAGGCGGCCGCGGGTGGGCGCCGCGCGATTCCGGCTCGTCACGCTGAGGGACAGTCGCGGCGCTAGATCGCCCGCGGGGTCGGGGGCTGGCTGTCGCTACCAAGTCTGGCCGCACCGCGTCACCGCCGGATTCCCCTACCGCAGTGTGTCGGTCGCAGGTAAAACCGGAACAATCGGGGTCATCCGCAACGAGGTAGCGGTCGTCGAATTTCCCGGCGAGCACCCCGTCGCGGTCGCGATATTCACCCGGGCCGCCCGCGCGGACCCGCACCTGCCCGTGGTCGACGCCGCCATCGCCGTCACAGAACTGCGCCTTCCCTTACCAGGAGGGTGACGTCACGACTCCGCGCTCGCGACCTGGGGCACTGGCCGTCGCCGTGCTGAAAGTGCTGCCGCCCGCCCGGGCAGCTCCCACACCACCGACCTGCGTGAGTTCAACGAGTCAGCCAATGGGCTGGTGGCTGCGGACGCGTGGACCGGTGTGTGCGGGAAGGCGTTCGTAACCGTGCAGGGTGAACAGCGGCCTCCGGGTGGGCGGATCGGTCAATCGCAGGTTCGGAAACGCCTCGAACAGCGCGCGCAGGGCATGCGTCGCTTCCATACGGGCCAGAGCGGCGCCCAGGCACACGTGGGTACCGCTGCCGAAGGACAGATGATTCTTGGCGTTGTCCCGGGTGATGTCGAAACGGGCCGGGTCGGTGAACACGGCGGGGTCGCGGTTCGCGCCGGCCAGCGACAGCACCACGGTCGACCTCTCGCGCAACCGGACACCACCGATCTCCAGCGCTGTCCGCGTGGTGCGAGCGGTGGTCTGCACCGGCGGATCGATCCGGAGGATCTCCTCCACCGCATTGGGCCAGAGTTCCGGCGCGGCGCGCAACCGGTCCACCTGCTCGGGGTGACGGAGCAGCCAGATGATGCCCTTGCCGATCAGGTTGACCGTGGTCTCGAAGCCTGCGGCCATCAGCAGGGTCGCCGACGCGCACAGTTCGTAGGTGGACAGTTCGCCTGCGGTGACCAGGCTGCTGAGGATATCGTCGCCGGGTTCGGCGCGGAGTCGCTCGACGTGCTCGATGAGATACCGGTGCACTCGCTCCGAGGACTCCATCGCCCGCTGGTGCGTCTGCCAGGAGATCCCGAGGTCGAGCAACGGACTGATGTCGTCACCCCAGCGCAAGAACATCTCGCGGTCGGAGTCCGGGAAGCCGAGCATCTCGGAGATGATGGCGATGGGCACCTGCGCCGCGTACCGCGCCACCAGGTCGGCGGGGCCGTCGTCGGGGAGGGCAGCGAGCAGTTCCTCGGTGACCGTCTCGATCCTGTCACGCAGTCGGGCGACGGCCCGCGGGGTGAATGCCGCGGTGACCGGTTTGCGCATCCGCGTGTGCTCGGACTGGTCGATCACCAGCATCGACGGCGGGTCCACCGGATTCGGTGGGAGGGGCCGATGCTCCAGCGCGCGCAGCACGGGCTGCGGGATACCGAATACGGTCGGTATCCCGACACCGAAACGGTTGTCGCGCAGGATTTCCCGGACCATATCGTGATCGAAGGTGATCCATACCGGAAGGGCACGGTGTAACCCACCCTCCCCGCGCATCTCCTCGATCAGACCGTACGGATTCTCGATACCCTCCGCGCTGCCGATCAACCGAGCGAACAGATCACCACGACGGAGCAGTATCGTATTGAACAGGCGGATCAACCCGTGATTGTTGACCCACCGATACACGTAATGCGGTTTCATCGAGCCCCTCCATCATCGAACCGTCGCGCCTCTTGGGCGTAACGAATATCACAGGTCTCGTAGAACCTGTCGGAGTGGCGTCTCGAAACCTACCGTGGTAGAGGACACGGCCTTCGGAGCGTGCGTGTCTCCAGGCGCCGATCCCACAGTGTGGAATCGGGATTGGTCACCTGCATCAGCTGCGCCCCGGCCGACCAGATCAGGGTGTTCTCCATGAAATCGCCGGGACACAAGTGGGTCCAGGCCGAGCCACTGTCCTCGACAGCCGTGCAGACGCCGCAAAGGCGATCGCGGTGCGGTCGCTGGTCGTGGGAAGGAGCCGACACCCGCGCGTCGGATCATACGGTGCGCGGCCGGAAGCGCACCGGGTTCATCCTGTTCGAGTTTCGCAGGTGGCCTCAGATGTAAGTTCGGTATATCGACTACCGGCCCACGCCGGCGTCGAGGAGCTTCGTTTCGACCTCGACGGCGTCCGGGTGGGCCAGCGGTTCGAGGACATCGAGCGCTCGGGTCCATGCTTCGAACGCTCCGGAATGGTCACCCGCCGCCTGCAATGCATCGCCGAGGTGGTTGAGGCTCTTCGCCTCCAGGTAAGGGCTGTCCAGTTCGCGGAACAGGACGAACGAGTCGCGGTAGCACCGCGCGGCCTCGGTGTACTGGCCGAGATTGTGGTGTGCGCGCCCGAGGCAGTGGAGGTTGTGGGCGGTGCCGTCTCGGTCTCCGATCCGGTCCAGTAGTGGTTTCGCCTCGATGCAGTGGGCGAGGGCTTGCGCGTGGTGGCCTGCGTTGCCGTGGCACCAGCCGATGGCGGTGAGGGTGAATGCCTCCCAAACGTGGTCGCTCGCCTCGCGAAACAGCCGCAGCGCGTCGCGGGCATGCAGCAGTGCCCTCGTGTGGCGCTGGCCCAGGTCGTAGGCCGAGCTGAGGGAGAAATGGGTGATGGCCATACCGGTGGTGTCGCCGAGGCGCGTGTAGAGGCCGAGGGCGCATTGCAGGTGCTCGAGAGCCTCGTCCTGATTGCCCAACAGGATTTCGGCTCTGCCGAGGAGGTGGTGACAAGAGGCCCGGGCGTCGTCGTCGCACAGGCGGTCGGCGGCTGCGAGTGCCGTGCGCTGCGACTCGGCGCGGTGCGCCAGATATCCTCGCCTGCTCAGGTACGTGCTGTGCACCCAGGGCAACTGCCATGCGTGCACGTCCAGGCCTGCGCGGACTGCCTCAGCCGTCGCGGCCAGCAGCGTGTCGTGCTCAGCGGTGAGCCATTCCATGGCCTGGTGGTAGTTCGTGATGGGCAGGTGCGGGATGTGGTCCTGCGCTGCGGTGGGTTCGATCGGTGGCCAGTGCGGTGCCAGATGCCGTTCGGCGGCGAACCCGGTGTGCAGGTAGAAGTCGAGGCATCGTCGCAGTGCCATTCGCCGGTCGTGCTCGGTGTCCTCCAGCTCGGCCAGTTCCGCCGCATACGCGCGGAGCAGGTCATGCGAGCGGAAGCGGCCGGGGCGGTGCTCGTCCACGAGGTGCGTCCGCGTCAGCTCGTGCAACAGCGTGCGGGTGTGCGACAGGTCGATCCCGGCGAGTGAAGCCGCGGCGAACCGGTCCGAGTCGGGGCCGGGGTGCAGGCTCAGCAGCCGGAACAACCGGGCCGCTTCGGGACTCAGCGTGCGGTAGGACCAGCAGAACACCGCTCGCACGCCCGACGTTTTGTCGTCTGTCTCCAGCGCGTCCAGCCGCGCTCGCTCGTTACGCAGTTCACCGGCGAGCGCGCTCAGCGGGAACGCCGGGTTGCTCACCGCGCGGCCCGCCACCACCGCCAGGGCCAATGGAAGTCGTGCGGCGTGCGCGACGAGCCGTGCCACCGCGTCGGGTTCGGCGGCAACCCGGTCGGGTCCCAATCGCCTGGTGAGAAGCGACACGGCTTCGGTCTCGTCGAGCACGGTCAAGGGAACGGGCACCGCCCCCTCATGGGCGACCAAGCCGGAAGACCGGTCCCGACTGGTGATCACCGTGAGGCAGTTCGCCTCGCCGGGGAGCAGAGGTCTGACCTGTTCGGCGTCGTAGGCGTTGTCCAGCACCACGAGCACTCGTCGGCCCGCCAGCAGGCTGCGGTACAGCGCGGCCCGCGCGTCCAGACCGGCCGGGATCTGCTCTGGCTGCACGCCGAGTGCTTCCAGGAAACCTTGCAACATATCCGTCGGAGGCAACGGGCTGCCAACTCGGTCGAATCCGCGCAGGTTCACGTAGAGCTGTCCGTCCGGGAATCTCCAGGCCTCGCGGTGCGCCCAGTGCAGCACCAACGACGTCTTGCCCGCCCCGCCGGTCCCCGTCACCACGACGATGCCCGCGGCGGCGTTCAGTGCGTCCTGGAGCAGACCGAGTTCGCGAGTACGGGAGACGAACCACGGTGACGGTGCCGGTAACTGCCGCGGCACCGGCTCCCAGACCTCCACCGTTCGCCGTTCGGCGGGAGGAGGCGGTACCTCCGAGGCGAGCATCTGCTGGTGCAGACGTCGCAGTTGATCGCCGGGTTCGACGCCTATCTCCGCCACGAGCCGGGTACGAAACGTGCGGTACCGCGTCAATGCCTCCGTCCGGCGTCCGCATCGGTACAGGGCGAGCATGTGCTGACCGGCGAGCCGCTCGTCGAACGGGTTCGCCGCCGTCGCGGTCGTCAGCTCGGTCAGCAGTTCGGTGTGCATCCCGAGGTTCAGTGCGACGTCGTAACGCTGAATCTCGGCGGTGAACCGCTCTTCCCGCAGTCGGTCGCGCACCGACGCCAGCCACGGGCTGTCCAGCCGGTCGAAGGGCACGCCTCGCCACATTCGAAGGGCACGGTCGAACAGGGCCAGCGCTCGCCGTCCTTCCGCCGCTCCGCGAGCCTGTCCGAGAAGGCTGTGGAACAGGTGCATGTCGACGGTTTCGGTGTCGATGTGCAGCACATACCCGCCGTCCCGGCGAGCGATGTCGAATCCCGCGACGTCGTCCTCCAGCACGGCCCTGAGCCGAGACAGGTAGCTGTAGAGCGTATGTCGAGCCCGTACGGGAGGATGCTCACCCCAGACACGGTCGACGAGCTGGTCGGCGGTCACGATCCGACCTGCCTCGACGAGCAGGATGGCGAGCACGGTCCGTCGGCGAGCGTGCCCGATGTCGAGATCCCGTCCGTCGACCTGGACGCGAACGTCGCCGAGCACGGCGAACTCGACCCCCACAGCATTCTCCTGACTCCGTCAAGGACCCGTCTCACCTGCTGATTCAAGGTTAGTGCAAGGTGCGTACAGGACTCGTCGCCCAAAGTAGTAGTCCCGAGGCCGGCGCTCGTGCCGGCTCCAGCACAGCGCACTGGAGGGTGACGATGGACGAGGTGCTCGGCGCCGGTGGCGGTAAAGGGCTGGGATACGAACCCGATCCGCACCGACGGACCCTAGCGACCTTCGCGGTAATCGGTGGCGTCCTCGCGCTGGTGCCGCTGCTGCTTACGTGCGTGGTGATGTGTTCATGAAGGGCGGGACCATCGAGGGCAATGTGTACGGCAGTGTGGTCATGTGGGAGGGCGCGACCATCACAGGCGATGTTTACGGCGACGTCGTCCAGCTCGGCCCGGCGAATTCGATCGACGGTGACGTCGGCCAGCTCAGCTCGGCGGGCGCGAATTCGATGAACGGTGATGTCGGCCAGCTCAGCTCGGCCGGCGCGAATTCGATTGGCGGTAGCGTGCAAGGCAAGGTAGTCCAAGCAAGACGTATCTCGGGCAAGATCACAATCGGCGGTCGCACGATCGATTCACCGGTCAGGTGAATGGGTCTATGGAGCGCGAACTCTATGTCACGGACCTCGGGAAGCTGCTTGGCGGCTGGACGGTCAACGTGGTCGGCACCGAACTCAGTGAGCACAGCCGTCTGCTGTGCGCCCATGGCTCCCGTAGTTCCGGTTTCTCTTCGGACAGGGTCATCAGGGCGAGCCCTGAGGATCACGACCGGTGGTGCTCGGCGACACACCGGCTGCTGGTCGAGATCCGCGCCCTGCAGGAGCGCGAGGAAGCCGCCAGTCTCCACCTGCGTGCGCCGTTTCGGGGCGGCTTGTGGTGGCGGATCAGGTACGCGCGGCGGAACTGGTTGCTGCGCAGGGGATATGACGAGGCGAGCGTGCAACTGCGATCGGACTTCGACACCGCCCTCGCGGCCTACCGGAATTGCACCGGTGACCTCCCCGAGTACCTGAAGGAATTCGCCGAACTGGAGAAGGAACGCAAACGGCGCGAGGAGGAACAGGCCAGGCAGAAGCGAGCCGAGGCCATCGCCGACGCGTCCGGCACGGTGTGGTCCTACGAGATCAGCAAGTATTCGGGCGGACGCAGCTTCTGGATCTACCTGAGGAACCTGGACGACGGAGGCAGCGGCGAGCACACGGCGCAGGAGGTCCACGCGGCATTGACCGCGGAGCGGGCGGAACACCGATACACCCGTGTGCGCTGGGGGCAGGAGACCGAGCGCGCGTTGGAAGAGAAATACAAGACTGCGGTATCCGGGTGGGCGCGGCTCACCGGCGAAATCATCATCCCGGACCCACACGACCCGAGCAAGCCGCCGATCTGGTCGAAGTACCACGGCGGGCCGACCAGTAACTACGGCAGTTTCTGACACAAATCCACCAGCGTCACGGTTCATGGCTTCCGCTCTGCACGAAGCGTCTCGCCGAAACCCCTGCGGTCGGTATGCGGCATGAATGGGGGGGTGGAGCTGCAACAGGTTTCGTGTGCCGTCCCGTGCTCCGGTTCCGGACCGGGGGTCTCACAGCTCTGCCACGTGCGCTTCCAACACGGCTCGAATTGTTGCCGGTTCGACCGATCCGTGGGGGGTGACGGCCTTCAGGGAGAGGCCGGAGATGAGAGCGGCCAGGCGGACGGCTTCCCGGGCGGGGTCGGCGGCGCCCATCGTGGTGATCGCCTCGGCGAGCACTTGGTGCAGGTTCGAGGCCATCTGTCGCACCACGGGTGCGAATGCAGGGTTCAACCGCGAAGCGGCGATGATCTCCAGGAGAACGACGGATTCCCGATGCCTCTCCTCGTCCGCGGGCACCAACTCGTCGAGTACATCGAGCAGGTGACGTTTCGCGGCCTGGCGGTCCCCGAACCGGGGGGTGCGCAGTGACGGGTGAGACGCCGCTCCATCCGGTCTCCTACCTCGGTCGCCACGGCGACGACCAGCGATTCGTGATCGGTGAAGTAGTGGCGCACCGACCCGATGTTCAGACCGGCCTCCGCGGCGACCTTCCGGAAGGTCGCCGCGCCGACACCTCCGGTGACAACGAGCCGCAGAGCGGCCTCGACGATGTGGCCCCGTCGATGTCCACGGGCTCGACCGCTCGCCCAACTCCTTGCGCCACGCCGCCCGGCTCGCCAAGGCCGACGGCCGCGACATCACGTGGGTGGAGGGCGATGCACGGTTTGCCTCGGCGTTCATCGACCGGCGCTTCGACATCATCATCACCCCATCCTGGGGGGCTATGGCCTTCCAGCCCTGGGAGATCACCGACGACTACCTCGGCGGTGGTGGCAGCCGAACCTACGACAACGCAGGCAGCTACACCGATAACTCGGACGGGCAGATCACCCACGTCACCGTCTACGAGTGGCGCTACGCCCTGAGCGATGTAATCGGCGCACTACTGCGGGCCGGACTCCGCATCGAAGCAGTGGCCGAACTGCCCTACATGGATTGGCGCGGCTTCCCCGAACTCGTTGCCTGCCCATAAGGATGGGCGCTGCCGGACGGGGCGCCTCGGATCCCACTGAACTTCGCCGTCACCGCCCGGCGGACGGGATGACGCCACGCTCCTGGGCCACGTAAACAGCTATCGGTGAATAGCGATGCGTGCGCATGCACCCACGGCAGGTGATGGCCGAGGCGTTCGAGCAGTCCGTTGTAGCGGCGGTCGTCGAACGCTGCTTCAACCGGCTCGAGCAATACCGGGCCATCGCCACCCGATACGACAAACAGCAACCCCCCTACGGCGGCATGCTGAACCTCGCGACCCTACTCATGTGGCTTATGAGGACACTGCTTGGCGGATCAGAGCTCGGCGACCAAGTCCGCCGCGGCTTCGATCGCCGTGGCCTCGTGCTCGAGGAGGACGTCGCCACCCTGCGTCGAGACGATCGGCGTGTACGGATCGTCCACGAATTCTTCACCGAGCAGCTCGCGCACCACCGCGAGCCCGCAGAACGGAACATAGTGCGGGCTGTAGCCACCTTCTTGCACGAAGGCGATGCGGCCCGCGCAGGTTCCGTCCGCGATCTCCAGCATCCGGCGGGTCAGGTGCTGGAAGCCGCCGCTGGTGACCATCTGCCGAGCCAGCGGATCGAGGATGCTCGCGTCGAAGCCCGACGCCACGAGGATCAGTTCGGGCGCGAAGGCGCGCAGCGCCGGCTCCACCACTCGGTCGATCGCGTGCGAATACGCGGCGTCGCCGCTGCCCGGCGGAAGCGGCACATTGATCGCGTAACCGTATCCGTCGCCCGCGCCACGCTCCTCCCGGTAACCGGACTCCGGCGGGAAGCAGAGGTGCTGGTGGATCGAGATGGTCAGCACCGAGGGATCCTCATACCAGATGTCCTGGGTGCCGTTGCCGTGGTGGACGTCCCAGTCCACCACGGCGATGCGCCGCACACCGAGAACATCTTTCGCGTAGGCGGCGGCGACGGAAACGTTGTTGAAGATGCAGAAGCCCATGCCGTTAGCACGGGTCGCGTGGTGACCCGGCGGATTGACCAGCGCATAACCATTGTCGACCGTCCCGTCGAGCACTTGCTGGACGAGCGCGATCGCGCCGCCCGCCGAAAGCGCGGCGATCTCGTACCCGCCCCTGCCGAAGGACGAGACCCCGTCGCCGGCGTCTCCGCCCTTCGGTTGCAAGCTCTCGGCCTTGATCCGCTCCAGATGTTGCACCGTGTGCACGCGCAGTATGTCGGCCTCGGTAGCGGGCACCGCCTCGATCGGATGCAACTTCTCCAACAGGCCGGACACCGCGACCAATTCATGGAATCGTCGCTTGGTATCGGGGTGCGCGAGGTGGTGGCCGATCGGCTGGAGACCGACCGTGACGTCGGACGGGAACAGGCTTCCGCTACCCGTGTCGGCCCACCCGTAGAGGGTGTTCCACACGTATCCAGTTGTCATGGTGACTCCCAGCAGTCAGCGGACCACCACACCGTCCGCTCGTTCCGAACTTGGTCTCGAGGGTGACCGGCCCCATTAGAAGCACAGCAGCGACCACTCCGCAACCGAGAAGATCGCCAGCAGTGGCGGCGTCGGCAAGCTTTCCACTGGCGGGGAGGCCATCGATAGGGGGCACCGGGAGTTTCCGGGAAACATGACGTGTCGTCAGCACCCGGCGGCCGGGCCCGGCCTGGCAGCTCAGCCTGAGAGGGAACCGAATTCGATGAGGACGCACCGAACATTTCGCCTCGCCATCGGGGCGATCGCCGTCGCCCTCGTCGCCACCGCCTGCGGTGGCGGCAGCGACACCACGACCACCGAAGACCACGTGCGCGAGGGCAAGCTGACTATCGGCATCAAGTTCGACCAGCCCGGCCTGGGCTTTCGCGAGGCGGACGGCTCGTACCAAGGCTACGACGTGGAGATCGCCAAGTATGTGGCCGGCAAGCTCGGCGTACCGCCCGGCGGCATCACCTTCAAGGAGACGCCGACGGCGCAACGCGAGGCGATGATCATGAATGGCGAGGTGGACTTCATCGTGGCCACCTACTCGATCACCGACGAACGCAAGCAGAAGGTCGACTTCGCCGGACCGTACTTCGTTGCCGGGCAGGCCCTGCTGGCGAGGAACGAGACCACCGATATCACCGGCGTCGAGTCGCTGGCCGGAAACAAGAAACTGTGCTCGGTCAAAGGCTCCACTCCCGCGCAGTATGTCAAGGACCACTACGCCAGAGACGTTCAGCTGGTCGAACTGGACAACTATTCGCAGTGCGTCCAAGCGCTACGCAGCGGTGCGGTCGACGTGGTGACCGCCGACGACATCATCCTCGCAGGGTTCGCCGGACAGGTGTCGGGCGAACTGAAGCTGGTCGGCGACGCGTTCACCACCGAGAAATACGGCATCGGCCTGAAGAAGGGCGACCAGCAGACCCGCGCCAAGATCAATGACGCGATCGAGCAGATGATCGCCGACGGCTCGTGGCACAAGGCCTTCGAGAACACGATCGGTCCGCTCCGGGACTCGACGCTGACGCCACCCGCCATCGATCGTTACTGACAGGCCCGCACGCGCGGGTGGCTCGGCGAGCCACCGAGTCCCCGCGCGGCGCAACGCCATAGACGACGCATGCACAAACGCCTAACTTCTTCGCGTAGAGACACGCCAGGAAGTCGCCTACCAGGCGGGTATCGCTGGTCCGCTGTCGCCTGTCGCCCGCCGTCGATCCGCCCGGATCGGCGGCAAGGTGCTCCGCCCGCGCGGCTTGCCAACGCCCGATCCGGGTCAGCAGCCGGAAATCTCGGAGACTCCAGCGCCGTGAGCAGCGGCATCAACGATCACGAAGTCCGGCCGGAGTAATTAGAATGACGATGTGCAGCGCGCTGCGGTGACCGATCCTTCGCGTGTCGTGGTTCTCGGGTCCGGGTTTGCGGGTCTGTGGGCGGCGCTCGCGGCGGCGCGGCGGCTCGACGAGCTCGGTGTGGCGGTCGGAACCGTCGATGTCACGATGATCAGTTCCACTCCGTACCACGACATACGCGTGCGTGACTACGAGAGCGATCTGAGCACGGCCCGCATCCCATTGAGCGCTCTTCTGGATCCGGTCGGAATCGAGCACATCATCGGCGAAGTGACGGCGATCGATGCCGTGGCGCGGGTCGTGGAATCCACCGCGGGCGCTCACGGCTACGACCGGCTGGTGCTCGCGGTGGGCAGCCGGGTGGTCAAGCCCGATATCCCCGGCCTGCGGGAGTTCGGCTTCGACATCGACACCCATGACGCAGCGACCGGACTGCAAGCCCACCTGCGCAGGCTTGCCCAGGGCCCCGCTGACCCGGCGGCCGCGACAGTAGTCGTCGTCGGGGCAGGTTTGACGGGCATCGAAGAAGCGACTGAGCTGCCCGCGATGCTCGCCGACGCCTTCGCCCCGCGTGCCGTCGCACCGCGGGTCATCCTGGTCGACCGCAATCCGTTCGTCGGCTCGGACATGGGCGCCTCGGCGCGACCGGTCATCGAGGCGGCGCTGGCCTACACCGGGATCGAGACCAGGTTGGGCGTCGGGGTCGTCGCCATCGGTGAGCGCGGCGTGACGCTCTCCTCGGGTGAAATGGTGACCGCTGCCACCGTCGTCTGGTGCGCCGGCATGCGGGCCAACCCGCTGACCGCGGACTTCGGCGTCGACCTTGACCGGCTGGGTCGACTCCCCGTCGACGATTATCTGCGGGTCTGCGGTGTGCCCGGGGTATTCGCCGCCGGTGACGTCGCCGCCGCACAAATGGACGACGAGCATATGTCGGTGATGTCCTGCCAGCACAGCCGCCCGATGGGCCGATGGGCCGGATACAACGTCATCGGCGATCTTCTCGGCGAGCCCATGAAGCCGTTGCGGATCCCCTGGTATGTCACGGTTCTCGATCTGGGACCGGCAGGAGCGGTGTATACCGAGGGCTGGGACCGCCACGTGGTCGCGTGCGGCAAGGCGGCTAAAGACACCAAGCGCGCCATCAACACCCGGCGTATCTACCCTCCGTTGAACCGCGACCGCGATGCATTGCTGGCCGCCGCCGCGCCCGAACTGCAGACCGCACCCGAGCACGGACACTAGTCTGCCAGGCGCTCCGCGCAGCAGGTTCCCCGGTGGCATGCCCTCCGCCACCGGATGCGATGGTCGCTACAAAAGTGTTCGGTGGGGGACAGGCCGCCAGGCCGCTTCATAGAAAGCAATCTCGACCGCGCCAGGGAGGCCATCCGACTCACTGACGATGCTTCGTCCGTTACCGAGTGCGGCCTCACCTATTTTCCCGATATGCGCCGATGTCGAACAGCAAAGAACCCATCAACGGCAGGGCATGAACCTGGACGCCGCTGGCGGGCAGAAGATGCAGCGGTGCCTTACGGCGGGGAGCCATCGCCGCGGCGCACCACCCGAGCAGCAGGGTTCGGAGGTCGCCGGAACCGGTCAGGCGAACTCACAGCGAATTTTCAGCATCAATCGACGCAGAAACGATGCATTCGAGCGCGATCGGTGCAAGACTTCCTGAAGTGAACATCCGCTCGTGCGGCTCTCCTGCACGGGGCGCGTGAACGCGGCGGTGGCTGTTCCAGCCTGCCGCAGCGGTTGGGTACTCGCGCGCAATGACAACCACGACCGCTGCGGTCAATCCGAAGGAAGCAACCGAACATGCGAAACGCGAAACGATCACTTCTGCTGGCTACGGCCCTCACCGCCACCGTCCTGGGGGCGGCGTCCTGCGCGGATGACAACGACACATCCTCCGCGACCTCGACAACCAGTCCGGCCGCCGAGACGACGGCGACGACATCCCCGTCGACGGGAACACCCGCGTCGGCTCCCGTCGGCCCAGGCTGCGCCGCGTACGCCGAGCAGGTGCCGACTGGCCCGGGTTCGGTGACCGGCATGGCGACCGAACCCGCATCGGTCGCCGCATCGAACAACCCGATGCTCACCACGCTCGTCGCCGCGATATCCGGTCAGCTCAATCCGCAGGTGAACCTGGTGGGTACCCTCGACGGCGGACAATCCACCGTGTTCGCACCGGTCGACGCGGCCTTCGCCAAGGTCGATCCCGCGACGATCGAAACGTTGAAGACCGATTCGGCCGCGCTCACCAAGCTCCTGTCGTATCACGTGGTGCCAGGACGGGTGGGGCCGGGCGAGATCGCGGGGGACCACAAGACCGTCGAAGGTTCCACGGTCACCGTGACCGGCAACGGTGACGATCTCAAAGTGGCTGATGCCGGCGTGATCTGCGGCGGACTCCAAACCGCGAACGCCACCGTGTACATGATCGACACGGTGTTGACGCCCCCTGCGGCATGACGCAGCCGACCTCGGGCGGATCGGGCCGGTGATCAGCCGCTCGCTCCGCCCGGGTCCGCAGGATTCGGCCTGGCGCCGAGAGCGCCGTCGCGCCCGGCTCGGCGAACGAGCCCGAGATGCGCAGTGCTTCCAGTCGTTCGACCAGCGCCACCTCGACAGCCCCGCGCGTTCCTGCAACTCGAGGCGCGTCAGCGGGCCTGCCGTACACAGCAGGCCGGGCACATGGCCGGGCGAGGTGCGGCTCGACGGCGGCGAAGTTACGCAGGCACATTGACAATATCCCTCAGCGCACTTACGTTGACCAACCTGACATTTGCCTGAAACAGGTTGTGCGCGAAGAGGAGCCATGCATGCCGGTACCCGGTTTGACGCGCAGATCCTTTTTGCGCGCGGCGGGTTCCGGCGCGGCCGCCCTATCCGCCGCGGCCTGCACCGGATTCGCCACCAGCGGCAAGGGCGGAATGATCTTCCTGTCCACACAGTTCCGGCCCGCCGACGAGGCGGAACGCTTCCGTGGTCTGCTCGCCGATGCCGCACCCGGTGTCGGCTACGTGACCATCGAAGAGAGCCCCTTCGCGAGCCAGGTGCGTAGTCAGGTCCACGCGGGCGCGACGCAGATCGGTCTGCTGGGCGGCCTGCACGGCGACATCGCACCGCTCGCCGACGGCTATCTGGAAGACCTCACCGGCTTACTCGCCGACCTCGGCGCCCGCGGCTGGCCCGCCGACTACCTGGAACTGGCCAGGGTGGGCACCGATCGTACGTGGTACATCCCTTGGGCGACCGCGAGTTACGTCCTTGCCGCACACGCGGATGCGCTCGAGCACCTGCCGTCCGGCGCGGATGCCGTGTCGCTGTCCTATGACCAGTTCCTCGACTGGGCCATCGCCGCGCGCCGCGGCAATGGCAATCGCCCTGTGCTGGGCCTGCCCGCGGGCCCCAAGGGTCTGCTGCACCGATTCGTCCAAGGTTTCCTGCTGCCTTCCTTCACCGGCGGCCAGATCACCACCTTCCGCTCGAACGAGGCGGTGACGGCGTGGCGGTATCTGCGTGAGCTGTGGGCGAATTGCGTCCCGGCGAGCACGAACTTCGACTTCATGCAGGAGCCGCTCGACAGCGGCGAGGTTCGTCTGGCGTGGGACCACGTCGTGCGCCTCGCGCGCGCCCCGGAGCGCGATCCGCGCAATTGGCGGATGCTTCCCGCGCCCCGGGCTGCGCACGGACTCGGCTACATGGCAGTGATCGCCGGACTCGCGATTCCCGCGGGTAGCTCGGACCCCGAACTGGCGCAGCGGACGATCGACACGCTCACCCGCCCCGAAACACAGTTGCGGTTGCTCCGTTCCAACGGCTTCTTTCCGGCGGTCGACACGGCGATCCCGAGCGACCTGCCACCGGCCATCCAGCTCGAGGCCGATGCGGTGCGCAGGCAGCAGCAGGCGCCGGGTGCCATTCTGTCGTTACCTCCGGCCGGGCTGGGCCAGCGTGAAGGCGAGGTGAGCAAGGTTTTCAAGGACAGCTTCCGCTCGATCGTGCTCGACGGGGCCGATATTCGCTCCACGCTGGACCAGCAGGCACGGGTCCTGCAAAACATCCTCGACGATGTGAAAGCGCCGTGCTGGGCTCCCGACCCCGCCGCCGACCTGTGCCGGGTGGGCTAGCCATGATGTCACGACTGCGCTCGCCGTGGATGCTGCTGATGCCCTCGATCGCCCTGATGACGGCGCTGTTCGGCTGGCCGCTCGTGCAGGGCGTGCTGGAGGCGTTCCGCGGCGACCACGGCTTCACCCTCGCCAATTGGGGGCGACTGATCGATGATCTCTATGTACGCACCGCACTGCGCAACACCCTCCTGCTGATCGTCATCGTGGTGCCGGTCCAGCTCGCGCTCGCCGTCGGGATGGCGCTGCTCATGCAGGCGCGGCCGCGCTTCGCCGGCGGCCACTTCTACCTGTGGTGCCTGCCGCTCGCGGTCTCCGAGCTGGCCGCGGGCCTGGTATGGCTGTCGGTTTTCGACAATCGCGGCTACCTGAATTCGCTGCTGGTCGGCATCGGGGTCTCGGATGACGGAGTGCAGTGGCTCAGCTACCAGAACGCGGGCACCATGCTGCTCGCCGTGGTGGTCGCCGAGATCTGGCGCGCGACGTCACTGGTGTTCGTGATCGTGGTGGCGGGCGTGCAGATGATCCCGCGGGACTACGACGAGGCCGCGCAGGTGTTCGGCGCGAATCTCTGGCAGCGGACGCGGCACGTGACGTTGCCGCTGCTCGGGCCGAGCCTTCAGGTGGCGCTGATCCTGCGGACCATCCTCGCGCTGCAGGCTTTCGCTGTGGCGCAGGCGCTGACCGGGCGGGACTTTCCCCTGCTGGTGGGTGAGACCTACGAGTGGTACGCGAATCTGCAGAATCCCGCGGTGGCCAGCGCGGTCTCGCTGATCGTGCTGGCGATCTCGCTCGCCACCGCGGTGTTCTACCTGCGGGCGGTCCGGCAGCCCGAGCAGGCGCCATGAGACACCTTCGCCGGCCGTTGATCGAGGCGACGGGGTGCGGGTACGCCCGCGGAAGCCGAGGAACGCGATGAACCGTACCGAGGCGCCGCCGCGGCGCGCGCTGCCACCCATCGATCGCGCACCCGTGCGCAGGCGCCGCAGACGCGCGGTGTGGGTGCAGGTGGCCTGCTCGGCCGTCAGCCTTTTCATGGTGTTGCCGATCGTTCTGATCGGCCTGGCCGCGGTGTCCTCCCGTGAGGCGCTCAGCGAGTTTCCGAAGCCACTGATCCCGAGAGATTTCTCCACCGAGACTCTGATGTCGTTCTTCCGTGCCACGGGAACGGTCGAGGCACTGGGCAATTCGCTGCTGGTGGGCCTCTACACGGTGTTCTGGTCCTTGGTGATCGGCGCACCCGCGGGATACGCGCTCGCGCGCCACGCGTTTCGCGGCAAAGACACATACCAGGTCTTCATCCTCTTCGTGCGCGCGTTGCCGATCGTGGTGCTCTCGGTGCCGCTGGCCACCGTGTTCCTGCGCATCGAGGTGTACGACACGGTGCTGGCCGTGACGCTGGTGCACACCACGCTCGCGTTGCCGACGACCGTGCTCATCACGGCGAGCATCTTCGTCGCGGTGCCTCCCGATCTGGAGGAGGCGGCCCAGGTCTTCGGATGCAACCGCTGGCAGGCCGCACGCCGGATCGTGGTGCCGCTCGCACTGCCGGGGCTGGCCGCGTCGTCGATCTTCACGTTCGTCCTGTCGTGGAACGAGATCCTCGGCGCGACGATCGTGACACTCGGGCACCGCACGCTGCCCGCTCAGGTGCTCACGGCATTGGACGAGGCGTCGATCGCGTACCGCTTCGCGGGTGGTTTCGCGTTGATCATCCCGGCGCTGGTGTTCATCTTCGTCATGCGGCGCTACCTGGTGAACATGTGGGGGACGACGCTGCGATGACAGAGGTTCGCTGATGGCTGAAGTGGTTGTCCGTGATCTGGTGAAGACCTATCCCGGCGGCACGGCGCGTGCCACCGACGAGGTCTCGCTGGAGATTTCCGATGGTGAGTTCATGGTGCTGCTCGGGCCGTCCGGCTGCGGCAAGACCACGTTGCTGCGCATGGTCGCCGGTTTGGAACTGCCGGACTCGGGACAGATCGTGATCGGCGGCAAGGACGTCACCTATCTCGAGCCGCGGCGTCGCAATCTTTCGATGGTGTTCCAGTCCTACGCCGTGTTTCCGAACAAGAAAGTCGCCGAAAACATCGGCTTCGGCCTTCGCGTGCACGGCGTGCCACATGACGAGATCCGTCGCAAAGTCGCCTGGGCCGCGGAGCTGTTGCAGCTGACCCCGTACCTGGACCGGTACCCGGCGCGGCTGTCGGGTGGGCAGCGCCAGCGCGTCGCGGTGGCGCGGGCGATCGTGATGGATGCCGACGTGCTGCTCATGGACGAGCCGCTGTCCAACCTGGACGCGCTGCTGCGGCTGTCGTTCCGGGCCGAGCTGAAAAGACTCGTCGCCGAACTCGGCACCACCACGATCTACGTCACCCACGATCAGGTCGAGGCGTTGTCGCTGGGCAATCGCGTCGCAGTGATGCGTGCCGGGGCAATCGTCCAGTGCGGCCCGCCCACCGAGGTCTACGACGACCCGGCGACGGAATTCGTCGGCGGCTTCCTCGGCAGCCCGCCGATGAACTTCCTCACCGGCACAGTCCGCGCGGCGGAGACGGGGCTGCGCATCGACCTGGGTGGGCAATCGCTCGCCGTTCCCGCCGCGCTGTCCTCGTTCGAAGGCCAGACGCTGCGGCTCGGTATCCGACCCGAGGCGATCGTGGTGACCGACGGACCGGCGGCCGCGACGGTGCGGGGCGAACTCGAAGTGCTCGAGCCCCTCGGCTCCTCGACTCTGCTAACCACCCGCGTCAGCGGGCAGACGGTGAAGGTTCAAGCGCCGCCCGGATTCCGCGCCGACGAGGGCGGCCCCTCGAATCTGTACCTGCCGCCCGAGGCATGCCGCTGGTACGACCCGGAGACCGGAATGCTCTTGCAGGTCGCATGATTACCATCGCGGGTGACGCGATATGTTCATCTCGATCGAGCTGCCCTACCTCGACGTGAACCTTGCCGTCACGGAACCAGGCACACTGCCGGCCGCGCGATGAAGTGACGGGATGCGCCGGGCTCGCCGCACCGGTTAGGATTCACATGTCATGGGGCAGCGCAGGCCCGTATGCGGAGCCGGTAATCTGCCGTCGGCGGTCACGAGTTTTGTGGGTCGACAGCGGGAGATTCGTGAGGTCCGGGCACTGCTGGCGACTGCCCGACTCGTCACTCTGACCGGAGTGGGTGGGGTGGGGAAGACCCGCCTTGCCACGGAGGTAGCCGCTGCGTCCGGCCGCTCGTTTCCGGATGGGGCGTGGTTGGTCGACCTGGCTGCCGTGGATGATCCGCAACGGGTGGCGCGTGCGGTGGTGACCAGTCTCGGGATGCCGGATCTGTCGCACCGGACAGCGGAGCAGCAGATCGTGGAACGGCTCGCCGACCGGCAGGTGCTGCTCGTGCTGGACAACTGCGAGCACCTGCTGGACGCCTGCCGTGTGCTGTGCCACCACCTGCTGCGTGCCTGCGCGGGACTGCGGATCTTGACCACCAGCCGCGAACTGCTGGGCGAAGCGGGCGAGCACGTCTATCCGGTCAGCCCGCTGTCGATGCCCGCTTCGGATGAATCCGTCACAGCTGGGGCGGTGGCGGGGTTCGACGCTCCGATGCTGCTCATGGAGCGTGCTCGGGCGGTGCGCCCGGACTTCGCGGTCACGGAGCGTAATGCGGGCACGGTGGTGCGGGTGTGTGAGCGGTTGGACGGGATTCCGCTCGCGATCGAGCTGGCCGCGTCCCGGCTGCGATCACTGCCGTTGCAAGCGATTCTGGACCGGCTCGAGGATCGGTTCGCGTTGTTGACCGGGGGTGCGCGAGCTGCGCTGCCACGACAGCGGACTCTGCGTGCGCTGATCGACTGGAGCTATGAGCTGTGCTCGCCGACCGAACAGCTGCTGTGGGCGCGACTTGCGGTGTTCGTCGGAGGGTTCACCCTGCATGCCGCGGAGGACGTTTGCGCAGGTGAGGATCTGCCGCGTGGGCAGGTGCTCGACCTGATCGATCACCTCGTCGCGCAGTCGGTCGTCGTGCTTGTCCCGGCCGACGATCAGACGCGTTATCGGTTGCTGGAGACGATCCGTGAGTATGGATGGCAGCGGGTGACC
This sequence comes from Nocardia sputi, assembly GCF_023501985.1. Classification (NCBI taxonomy): domain Bacteria; kingdom Bacillati; phylum Actinomycetota; class Actinomycetes; order Mycobacteriales; family Nocardiaceae; genus Nocardia; species Nocardia sputi. Next base: position 45,150 of record NZ_JAMFLC010000038.1, read on the forward strand.
GACCGCGGCGAAAGCTCCACGCTGCGTGACCGGCACCGCGACTACTATCTCGCGTTCGCTGAGCAGATCGCCGGACAGTGGAACGGGCCCGGCCAGGAGACCGGCCTCGCCCTGTTGCGCGCCGACCGGGGAAATCTCGGAGGGGCGTTGGAGTGGGCGACCAGCACTCCGTCGAGTTCCCGCGAGGCGCTGCTATTGGTCACGGCACTGCGCTATCACTGGTGCGCCGATGGATTCCTCGGCTCCGGGCGACGCTGGATCGACCGCGCCCTACGGATTGCCGCGGACTCGGATGCCGGGCGGATCTCCGCACTCTGGGTAGCGGGATGGGTGATGGTTCTGCAGGGCGACCTCGACGCGGCTGAGTCGGTGCTCGATGAATGCGTGGCCCTCGCCGCAGAAGCCGGAGACCGCCGTGCGCTCGGCTGGGCCAGTAGCCTGCGCGCCACTGCCGCGGGCTTCCGTGGAGATCTCGCCGCTGCCGTGACAGGTTTCGAACGAGCGGTCGAGAGCTTCTCCGAGGATGACGAGCTGGTCCGGATGACCCTCTTCCAGCTCGCGGTCGCCTATACGCACGCGCATGATCCGAGAGCATGCGCGACGGCTCGGCGAGCGATAGAGCTGGCAGACCGGTGCGGCGAGCAGTGGACGAAGTCGTACGCGGTCTGGGCACTCGGCTACGATCAGCTGGTCCGGGGCGACTACGACCAGGCGATGGCTTCGGCTCACGCCGCCCTCGAGATCCAGCGCGAATTCAACGACCATGTCGGTGCAGCGCTGATGATCGAGCTACTGGCCTGGACCGCGGCCGCCCGCGGCGAGCACCGCCATGCGGCCCGACTCCTGGGAGCGATCCACACGATGTGGCGGCGAATCGGTACCTCCATCGCAACGTTCGGGCCTTATATGTCCGAGCGGCACGCAGCGTGTGAGCACGTCGTGGCCGATGCGCTTCCTGAGGCGATCGTGCATGCGGAACGGGTGCGGGGCGAAGGACTCGATCACGGCCAGGCGATCGCCTACGCCCTCGACCGGAGTGCGGGCGCCCCGCAACCTGCGACGGTGCAAGCGGGGGTGCTGACAGCACGCGAGCGGCAGGTCGCCGAGCTACTCGCACAGGGCCTGAGCAACCGGCGGATCGCCGAGCGACTGGTGGTGTCGCCTCGAACGGTCGATCGGCACGTCGAGAACATTCTCTGCAAACTCGGCTTCTCTTCTCGCGCGCAGGTCGCGGCCTGGACCGCGCGTCCGCACTGAACCTGTTGTTCTGGCGCACCGGGGCACTCTACGATGCCCTGCCCCGGCTTCTCACCAACGAGATCGGCGCCGGACCGGGTCGTCGTTGCCGGGCACATGACGCTTCAGGCGCCCTCGAGCTGCGCAAATGGGTAATCGAGTGGGTGTTTCCACCCATGCCGTGCGGTGCCGGATCTGTGATGCTCGACAGATCTTGACGAGCAGGAGGTCGGCTTTGACAGTATTCGACATCGCCGCGGAGCGCCGTCGGCAGCCGAATGGGGCCGGAGATGAATGACGTCCGTCGAACCGAGGCAGAGGGCCTGGGCGTCACGTGGCGCTTGCTGCAGGACCATTTGATTTCGATTCTTGCGGTGCATAATACATGCGACACAGCGCCGATCGTCTCCTTCGGCCCCGACACCTACCCAGATCTCGTGCAAGCACGAGAACTTTTTCCAGAATTGACGAATTTGTGGGACGCGGTGCGCCACGAATTCTGGGCATGGCTCATTCCGCCACCACCTCGATCGCCGCAATCAGGGCGATAAGCGCATATAGTGCCTACCTGCCCGGTAGCCGGGCAAAAACAGTGATTCGCCGCCCTCGATGGGGGAGCGGTCACGGGGCGGTCCGCGTCGGCGGCCCACCCCGTGACCGCTCCTCAACGGCTCGGGCTACCTGGAGTCGCTGATGAACGAGTTGAAGCCGCCCTCACGGTGGCCGTCGTGGGCATGCGCCAACTGACGTTCCAGTGCGGAACGCAGCGCGGGGCTGGCGACGGTGCGTCACCCTGCGGTGACCTGCTCTGAGCAACTGCACCACATATTGCTCGGGAAGCTCGGTAACGGTCCGATCCCAGTCGATCACGCGGCACGCCGAATGGCGACGAGTGCTCGCAGCCTGCAGCGGGAACTGGCGGGCGAAGGCACCACATGGCGCCGCGAACTCACCGTGCTCGCCGGGTTTGGTGACTTCTTACGCTGTTTCACGCAGTTCACCGCCGCGTCGGCCCGGTCCGGGCCGTGTGCGGCTGTCGCGCAGCGGCATTCCGAGCGTGACGCGCAGCGCGGTGTCCGCCATCTCGAGGTAGCCGCGCCAGACGCCGGGCGCGGTCGCGACAGACCACACAGTGCGGGTTCCGGACTCTGTGATCGGGAGTCCGGCCAGGCGATCGGACAGCCAATTCAGCGCCAGCGGGGTCGACAACGCCATCAGGGTGAAGTGCTCGCTGAGCCGGTCGCGCACGTACACTACGGTCGCGCCGTGGTCGCGGTATCGGTTCACCTGAGCATCCACGCATTCGCGGTGGATCACCTGGTCATGAACCGGTTGGATTACCAGCAACGGACAGGCTGGCGCGTGGCCGCCCAGCCGCAGGTCATCGAGCATGGCCACCATCTCGGGTTCGGCGAGGATGTCCGCGAGTGGCCGATCGAGGTGATCGTCGAAATCGCGCCCGGCCAGCCGCAACAGGGTGAGCAACGGTGTGAGGGTCTTCGCCTGCTCGAGCAGCCGGTAGCCTCCCGGACGCATGTGCGCGTCGATCACGCGTTCCACCACCGGATAGAGCCGGCGTAGCGCGGCGATCACCATCGCGGGAAAACCCGCGAACAACCCGCCGCTGAGCCGCACCAGCACCTGCGCGGGATCTCCCACCGGCGCCCCCAGCACCGCCGCGGTGATGTCGAGTTCAGGAGCGTAGGCGGGGGCCATCTCCACCGTCCACGAGGCGGCCATCCCGCCACCGGAATACCCCCAAACCACGATCGGGCTGCCATCGCCCAGGCCCAGGGCTTCGAAGCTCAACGCCGCCCGGACCCCGTCCAGAGTGCGGTACCCGGGTTCGCGCGGTGCGCCGAAATTGCCCTGCGGCCCTCCGTGGTCGCTGATGCTAACCGCCCAGCCGCGCCGGACGGCGTTGGCGATCATCAACGGCCACTCGATCGGAGTGATCGAACCGTGAGCCCGTGAACGGCGCCGCAACGCATACGACGGCGCTGAACGTTCGGTCACCGCATCGATCGCCGACTCGAACGCCAGCAACGGCCGTTCGACGTCGGGGTCCGCGTCGGCGGGTAATACCACCGTCGTCACCGCAACCTCCGGGTGACCGTGCATATCCGTGCTCCGATACACCAACTGCCACGCCGACACTCTCTGCGGCACCAGCCCGAACAACGCCAGTTCGACCCGACGACTCCGCAGGATCGTTCCCGGCGGCAACGTACGCAGGTCGCCGCCCGGATGCAGGAACTCATCCCGCGACCGCACCTCCACCGGCTGGGCCCTGCGAGTCCCCATCCGCGACCACACCGAGAAGCGGCCCAGCACCGGCCCCGCCTGCCTCCCCACGCTAGAGCCCACTCCCATCGCTACCTTTCGCAGCTTGCCGCTACACCCGAACACCATGCTGATGGGATTGCTACCGATTGGCCGATCGACCCCGCCTGAGCGTAGATGCCCAGCGCCCTGTTCGAAACGGCCCACACCGAAAATTAACTTTTCTGACAAAAACAAACTTGGGATAGCGAGAACCGCTCTCTTCGCCCGGCGCCTCGGCCTGGACGGCTAGCAGCACTGTCCGGCCGATCATTCCAGCCGGTCCTCCCGGGCAAGCCGGATCAGATGACACCCATCCGTGCGGCAGTCCTGGTCTTGCGCTGGTTGGCATTGAAGCGCGCCTTCTTCTGACGATTCCCGCACGTGTTCATGTCACACCATTTGCGGGTGCGACTCTGGCTGGTATCGAAGAAGGCGGCTCGGCAGGTTGGCGATGCGCACAAGGCCAATTTTCCGTCTCGTTCGCCTGCGATGATGCTGATCGCGTCGGCGGCGATCACGCCTAGGGCATCTTCTACGCTGGAAGCCGAGCCGAGTCGCCATCGACGGCTGCCCTCGGGCGTCAGGACGGCCGCCGCCCGACCCTGAATGCTGCAGTCATTGATGACTTGAACAGCAGACGCAGGAAGACCGTCTCCGATCGCGGCCGCTGTCGCGGCGGCGTGAATTGATTCCCTCAGTTCCCGAGCGAGTTCGAGCTGGGCTGCGGTGCAGGAGTCCACGGCCAGGCCGTTCACGACCAGCCAGTCGACGAGTCGCTGCGGCGTGGGAATGCGTTCCACCGGGTCGCCATGACGCTCCGACAGAGTCCCCGTGAAGCTGGTCGCTAGCACGTTACCGAGGCGAAAGTCAGGGAACCCAGCAGGCATGGAACCACCTTAGCGGGTTGCCGGCCGCCGCCGGGGCATGTTAGAACCGTCTTAGCCGGTTCCAGGTAAGCCGTTGCCGGTTCCGCGATGACCAGGAGGTCTCATGCCCACACTTGGCCACCTCGACCCCGTTCTCACCCCCGACCCCGTAGTGGTGCATGCATTCGAAGCCCACGCACCTGACGCCGACCTCGACGATCTGCGCGCGCGGCTGGCCGTAGCGCGGCTACCGGAGACCGAGACGGTCTATCGCGCCGCGCCCGGCCCTCGCCGATGGGAACAGGGCGTCCCTCTCGCCGACCTCGTCGATGTCGTGAACTACTGGCGCACCGGGTACGACTGGCGGTCGTTCGAAGAGCGCCTCAACCGGATCGGCCAGTTCCGCACGACCATTGATGATCTGGGGATCCACTTCCTGCACCGCCGATCCGCGCGCGCAGACGCCACTCCTTTGATCTTGACGCACGGCTGGCCAGGCAGCATCGCCGAGTTCATCGATGTGGTAGACGAGTTGGCGGATCCGAAAGATGCGGGCGCGCCGGCATTCCACGTCGTGGTCCCATCGCTACCAGGCTTTGGTTACAGCGATAAGCCGGCCACCACCGGGTGGGGAACCGAGAAAATCGCGGCCGCATGGGTGGAACTGATGGGAAGGCTCGGCTACAGCAAGTTCGCAGCCCACGGTGGCGACTGGGGAGGTGTGATCACCACAATTCTCGGCGGCAGGTTTCCAGCGCATGTTCTCGGCATCCACACAACGCTCGCGCAGGCACCGCCCGGTTTGACAACGGACGGGCTGACGGCGGTCGAGCGCGAGTGGACCGAGGAAACCCGCGATTTCTGGCGGCACCGCGCGGCGTACGCGAAGCAACAGGCGACCCGACCGCAGACCATCGGCTACTCGCTCGTCGACTCACCGGTCGGGCTTCTTACCTGGATCCTCGACAAGTTCGCCGAGTGGACAGATATCGAAGACAGCCCGTTCGAGACGATTTCCATAGACCGCGTTCTCGACGACGTCACCCTGTATTGGCTGACGCGGACCGGCGCATCGGCGGCCCGCATCTACTACGAAAGCCACAACTCGCTGGACCCCGAACTTCGGGTCGACGTCCCGTCAGCAATCACCATGTACCCCCGCGACATCGAGAAGTGTCCGCGCCCCTGGGCACAGCAGCGGTACCGACAAATCGTCCGATGGAGGTCGCCCGAAACCGGGGGACATTTTCCGTCGCTGGAGGTTCCCGAGTACTTTGTCAAGGACCTGCAAGAAGGCCTCGCGGCAGTGTTGGCCGCTAATCGGTGAACGCGGCTGGGTACCGGGCACTCGGAATCGGTCCGAGGATCCGAGCTGTGCGCCGGCTGCTCGGCCCGGCGAGCGTCCCAAATCCTAGCCACCCGTAGATCTGGGAAGAACCGGTCGACCGTGCCGGTCCCGGCGGTCTGCGGCCCGGCGTCCCCGTAGCGAACGGTTACCGGGCCCACACCGCTGAACCCGGCAGCAACGACTCGACCAGACCTCGCAGGTCGCCGGGCACAAGACAGCTCGATGGCGAGTCGAACATCATGCGGCATAACCGGTCCGGCAAGATCCGTTGCGCCGCCGAAGATGATGCTCCTATTTGTGTCAAGCTGCGGTGAGCCATGTTCGGTAGCGTTGGGCGAGTTCGTAGTCGGGGTAGGTGCCGAGTTCGGTGCGGGCGAGCTTGCTGATGTAGGTGTCCATCGCGGCTGCGGCGGCGGTGAGGGTGATGTTCTTGGCTTGGCGTGCGGGCCGGAGGTCGTCGAGGTCGGGGGCGGCCAGGCCGCGGGTGAGGGATTTGAAGATCTCGCGCGCGATCGCGCGTTTGAGGATGCGCCGGATCTCGGCGTCGTTGCGGCCTTTGGCGCGTTGGGTGCGGACGAATTCGCGGGTGCGGGCATGGGAGGACATCCGGACCAGCGCGATGGTGTGCAGGGCGCGGTTGGCCTGTCTGTCGCCGCCGCGGGAGAGCCGGTAGCGGGTGGTTTTGCCCGAGGACGCTGGGACCGGTGCGGTGCCGCACAAGGCGGCGAAGGAAGCTTCGCTGCGTAGCCGGTCGGGGTTGGCGCCAGCGGTGATCAGTAGTTGCGCAGCGCTGTTGGGGCCGACCCCGTGTAGCGAGAGAAGATGCGGATTGGCGGTTTTGACCAGGTCACGAATCTGTTCTTGCAGGTTCTGAGCCTCAGTGGTGAGGAACCGGTGACGCCGCGCCAGGGTTTTCAACGCGCTGAGCACCGCACGTGCGATCGGATCGGTCTTGTCGGGCCGACAGGATGCCAGCGCGGTGATCAGCGCTTTGTCGGTCAGCTTGC
>NZ_JAMFLC010000039.1:0-44994 GCF_023501985.1 Nocardia sputi
CAACGCACCGACGCACTCGGAATCTGGAACATCCACTACAACTACCATCGACCCCACACTGCCGCCGGAAACCGGCCCCCAGCCAGCCGCCTCCACACCGGCGTCACCAACGTCACGGCCTCATACAACTAGGTATCGAATGCGACGGTGCTATGTACCACTCGTCGCGAGCAGCGCGCGATCGTGACCGGTTGCGCGAGTCGGTACTGCGTGATCTGGGCTGGCGACTGCACCGCATTTGGGGTACGGATTGGTACCGCAACCGCAAGGATGCGATGGAACGTCTGCGGGTAGAAGTAGCAGCCGCGTGCGCGATAGATCCATACGCCGTAGGCCGGCCCGAACCGAAGGAAGCACGGTCGGAGCCCGCGCCCGCAGTGTCGAGCGAGGTCGAAGAAGATTCGATGTCGACAGCAGTGCAATTTGCACCGGTTGAGCATGAACCGACTAGGTGGACTCGCCCATACCAGCAAGTCGGAACCGACGAACTCATTGAGCTTCGCCGTACGTCCGCTGCCAGGCGCGGGTTGGATCTTGTCGCGCTGCAGGACCCGGAGGCTTTCGAAGTGGTGGCCGAAATTGTGCTCCGTGTAGTCGAGGTCGAAGGTCCGGTTGAGGAGGAGCTGTTATTCACACGTGTGCGAACGGCCTGGGGCGCAGGTAGGTCGGGTCCGGTCATCCAAGTGCGGATCCGGGAAGTTCTGCGTTGGCTCGATAGGAAAAAGGCAGTTGTCTGTCTCGGCGCTGCATACGATTTGCCTGCTCGTGAGCTGCAGTTTGTGCGGACAGCGGCTTCCCGCGGCGGCCGCTTGGTCCGGCAGATACCGATAATTGAGCGACAGCTTGCCATACGCAACGTCATCGCCGACTGTCTGGGAGTTCGGCGCGAAGAACTCCTGTCCGAGGTGGCCGCTGTTTTCGGCTGGACACGTGTTCGATCAGATATTCGGGCGACGTTGACCGCAGATCTCGACAATTTGATCGAGCGAGGGGTCGTCGAGGAGACCGAACTCGGTATGACGCTCGCAGGCGAGATGTAATTGGACGAAGATACGCTGGAAGAGGTCGGTTCCACCTCGGACTCGACCTCCCACGCAGTCAGCTGCCGAAGCGGGCCAGCACGGAGCTGGCTTCCTGGGACGCCGTGCCTTCCTCGGCGAGATGTGCCATCTCCGGCGCGATTTCGCGACCGTGGTGCGCCATCGCCTGGGCATACAGCCGACCCGCCCGGTAGGAGGAGCGGACCAGGGGACCGGCCATCACGCCTGCGAAGCCCATTTCCTCGGCCGCCTTCGAGTGCTCCACGAATTCCTCCGGCTTCACCCAGCGGTCGACGGGGTGGTGACGCGGGGACGGGCGCAGGTACTGGGTGATGGTGAGGATGTCGCAGCCTGCCTCGTGCAGGTCGCGCATGGCCTGGGTGACTTCCTCCGGCGTTTCGCCCATGCCGAGGATGAGGTTGGATTTGGTGACCAGACCGGCTTCGCGGGCGGCGGTCAGGACCGCGAGGGAGCGCTCGTAGCGGAAGGCCGGGCGGATGCGTTTGAAGATGCGGGGGACCGTTTCGAGGTTGTGCGCCAGCACCTCCGGGCGCGAGGAGAAGACCTCGGCGAGCTGGTCGGGGTCGGCGTTGAAGTCGGGAATCAACAACTCCACGCCGGTGTGCGGGTTCGAACGCTTGATGGCGCGGACGGTTTCGGCGTAGAGCCAGGCGCCGCCGTCGTCAAGGTCGTCGCGGGCTACGCCGGTGATGGTGGAGTAGCGCAGGCCCATGGCCTGGACGCTTTCGGCGACGCGGCGGGGCTCGTCGCGGTCCAGGGCGGCGGGCTTGCCGGTGTCGATCTGGCAGAAGTCGCAGCGGCGGGTGCACTGTTCGCCGCCGATCAGGAACGTGGCCTCGCGGTCTTCCCAGCATTCGAAGATGTTGGGGCAGCCCGCTTCCTCGCAGACGGTGTGCAGGCCCTCGCGCTTGACCAAGCCTTTGAGCTCGGAGTACTCCGGGCCCATGGTGGCGCGGGTACGGATCCACTTGGGCTTGCGCTCGATGGGGGTTTCCGCGTTGCGGGCTTCGATGCGCAGGAGCTTGCGGCCGTTCGCGGCGCGAGCGTCGGGCCCGGAGGAGGTGGCCTGCGTAGCCACGGCGGGACCCGGGAGTGCCGCAGCAGGTTCGGCTGCCGTGGCCGCGTTGTGTGGTGTCGGGGTGTCGACTGAGGTCACTCGATCGACCTTACGCCGTCGCGGCTCGAGACTGCGGAGGGGTGTCGCCAGGGGTGACGCGCGCGATATCGTGCGCGCTGACCGGCAGCTCGCCGTCGAGTGCGCGGATGATGGCGTCGGCCACCAGCGGCTTGATCTCGGCCACGGTCACCTCGCGACCGAGTTCACGGGTCAGAGTGGTGACGCCCGCATCGCGAATGCCGCACGGGACGATGGCCTGGAACCCGTCCATGGCGGCGTTGCAGTTGAACGAGACGCCGTGCAAGGCGACGCCCCGCTGCACGCGCACGCCGACCGCGGCGATCTTGCGTTCGGCGTGGAACTCGGTGGCGGGCAGCCAGACGCCGGACCGGCCCTCGACCCGCCCGCAGACGAGGCCGAGGCCGGTGCAGACGGTGATCAACGCCTCCTCGAGGCGGCGCACATAGTCGACGACGTCGATCGGCTCGGCCAGCCGCACTATCGGGTAGCCGACGAGTTGACCGGGGCCATGCCAGGTGATCTTGCCGCCGCGGTCGACCTGCACCACCGGGCTGCCGTCGATCGGCAGGTCCTCGTCCTCGGTGCGGCGGCCCGCGGTGTAGACCGAGGGGTGTTCGAGCAGCAGCAGATGATCGGATCCGCTGCCCTCGGCCCGCTGCTCGGCGATGCTGCGTTGCAGGTCCCAGGCGGCGTGGTAGTCGATGAGTCCGAGATCCTCGACGACGATCGGAGTCGTGTCGGACCGGGCGGACAGGGTGGTGCGCGTGTGGGTCACAGCATGACGGTACGCCCAGGGGTCAGCCGGTTCCAGCACCTCGATGTGGGAACAGCCACAGCGGGAGTGGGTTGCCAGGGCAGCGCTGAGAGATTGCTGCTGCGCCTGCCACGCCGTGGTCCAGCGGCCGAGGGATCCGACCGGGTGATCTCGCGTCCCGAACGTGAGTATGGCGCGAGCGTGGAGTGTCCGGCTTCCTTGCTCGAAGCGAGCTCATACCGATCGGGTAGCGCCGATTCCCGGCAGTTCTATCGGAAAGCTGCGGGCGGGTGGGGTCGAACTGCGCGTCCCGATCCGAATCCAGGCGCTCGCACAGCGCGTCGATCCGCTCGGTTCAGGGTTGGTCGAGAAGTGTCCGCGCTTCGGCCAAGTCGTGGAACAGGCCTGAACGTCACGTGTCGAATCGGGTTACACCACTTGGGGTGGACCTATGCTGAGCACGGCCGTGCCCCGCGCGATCTCGGATCGGGCGCATAGCGCCGCACGCCGCCTGATGCATCTGCGAAGTGTGAACGCGGTATGCGAGGGTCCTGCGGCTGCCGATTCAGGGCACGTCGACGGGCAGAGTCAACTGCATGAGGGTCAGGTCCATCCAGCGGCCGAACTTGTGGCCTACTTCGGGCAGGACCCCGACGGTCCGGAAGCCGAAGCGCTCGTGCAGGAGGATCGAACCGGTGTTGCCGGATTCGATGGCCGCGATCATGGCGTGCACGGCGCCCGCCCGGCGCGCACGTTCGATCAGCTCGGTGAGCAGCGCCGTGGCGATGCCGCGACGGTGGAAGCGCTCGTCGACGTAGACGGAGTTCTCGACCGTGTAGCGGTATCCCGACTTGGTGCGCCACGGCCCGTAGCTCGCGTAACCCGCCAACTCGCGGTCGAACTCGGCGACCAGCACGGGCAACCCCGCGCCGGTGCGGGCGCGGAACCAGCCGAGGCGCTCGTCCAGGCCGACCCGCTCGGTGTCCCAGATCGCGGTGGACGCGGCGATATTCGCGTTGTGGATGTCGAGAATCGCCGGAAGGTCATCGGTGGTCGCGTCGCGGATGACGGTGGCGAGCCCGGTGTCGAGTCGATCGGTCATCGAGCGTCTCCGGATCGTCCCACCGCGTCGGCCAGCGCTGCGCCGATGGTGGGGTGGTCGAACCGGTAGCCCGCCTCCTCGAGGGCAGTCGGAATCGCCCTTGGCCCGCGCAGGATCGCCTCCTGCGCCATCTCGCCGACCACCGCACGCAGCGCGAACGCGGGCACCACCAGCGGAGTGGGACGCCGCAGCGCACGACCCAGCGCGCGGCTGAACTCGGCGTTGGTGACCGGAGCGGGGCCGACCACGTTGATCGGACCGGACACCGTGTCGTGGGTGAGCGCGAAGAGCACGGCGCCGATCTCGTCGGCCATCGAGATCCACGGCACGTACTGACGGCCACTGCCCAGCCGCCCGCCCAACCCGAGCGCGTACAGCGGTTGCAGCATCCCGAGCATGCCTCCGGCACTCGACAGCACCACGGCGCTGCGCAGCAGCACCGTGCGCACACCGGCGGCGGTGGCGGGCTCGGTAGCTTTCTCCCAGTCCCGGCACAGCGTCGCCAGGAAGCCGGAACCGGCGGGGGAGGTTTCGTCCACCACTCGATCGCCGGTGTCGCCACCGTAATAGTGCACGCCGCTGGCGTTGAGCAGCACCGGCACTCCCGCGGCGGCGACCGCGCCGGCCAGCACGTCGGTCGGTGTGATCCGGCTGTCGCGCAACTCCTGTTTGAAGCTGCCGGTCCAGCGCCGCCTGCCGACGCCCGCGCCGCACAGGTTGACCACGGCGTCCGCGCCGCGCAGCGCCCGCTCGTCCAGCTGGGCGCGGGCCGGGTTCCAGGCGAATTCGTCCGGGCCCGCCGCTGTTCTGCGCACCAGCCGGGCGACGTCGTGCCCGTCGCGGCGCAGAGCCGCGACGAGCGCTGTCCCGATCAACCCCGACGAGCCGGCGATCACGACCTTCATACGTGCCGCGGAACCTTCCTCACAGCCCGAGATCGGCCTCGAACGCCGCTTCCTCGAGCCGGTGGCGGATCGTGGTCAGGAAGCGGCCCGCGTCGGCGCCGTCGATCAGGCGGTGGTCGTAGGTGAGCGGCAGGTAGCACATCGAGCGGACGCCGATGGACTCGTTACCGGTCTCGTCGGTCACCACGACCGGGCGCTTGACGATCGCACCCGTGCCGAGCATGCCCGCCTGCGGCGGAACCAGGATCGGCGTGTCGAACAGCGCGCCCTGGCTGCCGATGTTGGTGATGGTGAAGGTGCCGCCGGCCAGCTCGTCGGGCTTGAGTCCGCCGTTGCGGGCCCGGTTGGCGATGTCGGCGATGGCGCGCGCCAGTCCGGCCAGCGACAGGTCGCTGGCGTTGTGGATCACGGGGGACAGCAGACCCTGCTCGGTGTCGACGGCGATGCCGAGGTGCACCGAGGCGTGGTAGGTGATCTCCTTGCTGGACTCGTCGTAGCTGGCGTTGACGTTCGGGTGCACGCCCAGCGCCTCGACCACGGCCTTGGCGAAGAAGGGCAGGAACGTCAGGTTGACGCCCTCCCGCTCCTTGAACGCCGCCTTGGCCAGCTTGCGCAGCGCCGCGATCTTGGTGACGTCGGCCTCGTGCACCTGGGTCAGCTGCGCGGTGGTTTGCAACGACTCGCGGGTCTTGGTCGCGGTGATCTGGCGGATACGGTTGGCCTTCTGCACGGTGCCGCGCAGGTGGGCCAGCTCCGGGCTCGCCGCGACGGGCGCGGAGGGCGCTTTCGCCGGGGCGGGTGCGGTCGCGGTCGCCGTGGCAGCCGGAGCCTTCTTCGCCTCGGCGGCGGCGAGCACGTCCTGCTTGCGGATACGCCCGCCGACACCGGAACCGGTGAGCGAGGACAGGTCGACGTTGTTCTCTTCGGCCAGCTTGCGGACCAGCGGCGTGACGTAGGGGGTTGCGCCGTTGGAGGATTCGGCACCCGCGGCGGCGGGCGCGGGGGCCGGTTCGGGCTTGGGAGCTGGAGCCGGAGCCGGAGCGGGGGCCGGAGCCGGAGCCGGAGCCGGAGCGGGGGCCGGAGCGGGCGCGGCGGCAGCCGGGGCCGGTTCGGGCTTCGGGGCAGGTTCGGGAGCCGGGGCCGGTGCGGGAGCCGGGGCGGCGGCCGCCGGGGAACCGCTGCCGATCACGCCGAGCTGTCCACCGACGGCCACGACGTCGTCTTCCTGCGCGGTGATCTCCAGCAGGGTGCCCGCCACGGGCGAGGGGATCTCGGTGTCGACCTTGTCGGTGGAGACCTCGAGCAGCGGCTCGTCGACGGCGACCTCGTCACCGACCGACTTCAGCCAGCGGGTGACGGTGCCCTCGGTGACCGACTCGCCGAGCTCTGGCATCTTCACCGCGGTGCCGTCACCGGACGACGCGGGCGCGGCCTGGGCGGCGGGCGCGGACTCCTGGGCGGGAGTGGCCTGGGGTTGCGGCGCGGGCTCCTCCTGAGCAGGGGCGGGAGCCTCCTGGGCGGGCGCCGCGGCTTCCGGGGCAGGTGCGGGGGCCGACGATGCCGCCTCGCCGGGCTCGCTGATGACACCCAGTTCGCCGCCGACCTCGACCACGTCGTCTTCGTTCGCGACGATCTTCGACAGCACACCCGCCGCGGGGGACGGGATTTCGGTATCGACCTTGTCGGTGGAGACTTCGAGCAGCGGCTCGTCGACCTCGACCGTGTCTCCTTCCTGCTTCAGCCACCTGGTCACCGTTCCCTCGGTGACGCTCTCACCAAGAGCGGGCATCTGGACGGAGAAGGCCATGTCCGTTGACTCCTCTGACTGCTCGACGGGGTTCTACAACAGTTGATCTCGCTGCGGACGCCCGCCGCGGGTCGCGACGGTAGTCCGGAAGCCACCGATCATTGTGCGTGGCACCGGAGATCCGTGTGTGGTTCTTGTACCGCGGTCCATCCTTGCACTCGCTCGCCAGCCATGTAGCACAGGGCGGCCAACTGCACAGAGCTGGCAGTATGGGAAGACCGGCGGTGAACATTCTCCGGTGCAGGAAAGGAGGTCGGCGTCGGTGGGTTTGCTAGATCGTTTCCGCCGCGGCGCTACTCGGGGTGGCCGCGCTCTACGTGGGGGTTCGGTGGCCGGGGAGGATGCCCGGTATCTGGCCGACTGGGTGCGCACGCATGTGGGCGTCGAGGGCTATATCGAACCCAAGACCACGGTGACAGATGTCACAGTCGTCCTTGTTGCCGCTGATGGTGAATGGACGCGCCGGATCGTCGGCGAGCGCGGGGCGCGACGACTTGCCAAGGATTTGCACATCCCCGTCTACGACGTCCACAAGACCGGCTATCCGCAGCGGATGCGCGACTACGACGCCCGCAAGCGGGTGGAGCGGCAGCGCGAACTGGAGCGAGATCTGTACGACCTCTGAGGCGTCGGATCGTCCGTTCCGCCCGGTTTCCGCGGGCGTGTCCGAAGGCTCCCGGGTGCGCTCGAGTGCGTCGCCCGGGACGCCCCGGACGACGCACTCCGACTTCACTCCGCGGCGATGTCCTGGAGCACGGCGATCAGCGTGCGGACCGGGACGCCGGTGCCGCCTTTGCCGATGTAGCCGAACGGGCCGCCGGTGTTGTAGGCCGGACCGGCGACATCGAGGTGGGCCCACTGCACGTTCTCCGGGACGAACTCCTTGAGAAACAGTCCGGCCGAGAGCATGCCGCCCCAGCGGTGCGGTGCGACATTGGCCAGGTCGGCGATCTTGGAGTTCAGGTCGGCGCGCAGTTCGGCGGGAAGCGGCATCGACCAGCCGTTCTCGCCGACCGCGCGGGAGATGCGAGCCACCCGGTCGCGGAAGTCGTCGGTGCCCATCACGCCGGGCGTGCGGGTGCCGAGCGCGACCATCTGCGCTCCGGTCAGGGTGGCCACGTCGATCAGGTACTCCGGCTCGTCCTCGCTCGCGCGCACGATCGCGTCGGCGAGGATCAGACGGCCCTCGGCATCGGTGTTGAGCACCTCGACGGTGGTGCCGCCGTACTGGGTGAGCACGTCGCCGGGGCGCTGGGCGGTGGCCGACGGCATGTTCTCCGCCATCGGCACCGTGGCCGTGACGGTGATCGGCAGGCTCAGCCGCGCGGCGAGCAGCGTCGTGGCGATCACGGCCGCCGCGCCCGCCATATCGGAGGTCATGTTCTCCATGTTCTGCGCGGGCTTGATGGAGATGCCGCCGGTGTCGAAGGTGATGCCCTTGCCGACCAGCGCCACCTTCTTCGGGCCACCCGCGTATGTGATCCGGATCAGGCGCGGCGGTCGCGAGGAACCCTTGCCCACGCCGAGCACGCCGCCGTAACCGCCTGCTTCCAGCGCCTTCTCGTCGAGCACCTCCACGGTGAGGCCCGCGGCCTCGGCGAGTTCACGCGCACGGGAGGCGAACTCGGCGGGGAACAGGTGGCTGGGCGGGGTGTTCACGAAATCCCGTGCGGTGGCGACCGCCTCGGCGGTGAGCTGCGCCCGGAACAGCGCCTCTTCGCCGAATCCCGGCTCGGGGACCAGCAGCTCGACCCGGGCGACGGGCCGCTCGTCCGGCTTGGGCGCGGACTTGTCCGATCGGAACGGCGTGAACGAGTAGGCGCCCAGGTAGAAGCCTTCCGCCGCGGCGGCGATGTCGAGCCCGGACAGCGTGGTCACCACCAGTTCGGTGCCGGAGAGCGCGCGGGCGGCGACACCGGCCGAGCGGCGGATCTGCTCGGCGTCGAGTTTGTCGGCGGACCCGAGGCCGACGGCGAGGACGCTGGACACACCGTCCAGCCCGGCCGGCGCCGGGATGCGGGTCAGCTCCTCGGCCTTGCCCTTCGCTCCCACCACACCGAGCTGATCGAGTAACTCGCCGCGCACCTCGGCGGTGAGCACGTCGCCGAACAGGTCCTCGGGCACGATGACGGGGCCGTCCTCCGAGGAGGTCAACCCGATGACGAGCACATCGGTGTCCGCGCCGATGGTCTCGGTGCGTGCCAGTTCCGGTCCGAGCGAGCGATCTGCAACAGCGGTCATTGGCACAGGTTATTCGGTGCGTTCCCGATGTCGCACCGCGACGCCGTCGAGCAGGAGTTCCACCGCGGTGGCGAGCAGGTCGTCGAAGTCCATCTCGAAATCGGCGTCCAGCTCGGTGAGCACGCGGTGCAGCACGGGGCGGATCGCCGGGTCGAGCAACTCGGCGAGATCGTGGTGCGGCGCGGTCGCCTCGGCGGCGCGGCGCGGATCGCCGAGCCGATCGGCGCGATCGGAACTCCACAACAGCGCCAGGCCCTGGACCAGGCCCGACAGCGCGAGATAGATCGTGAGTCCGGTTCGCCCGGTCAGGCCGGGGTGGTCGAGGGCGGCCAAGTTTCGTTCCAGGACGTCCAGCAGCGCGGGACCCAGCGGCGGGTGGGTGCGCGCGAGCAGCGGCAACATCCACGGATGCCTGCGGTAGAGGCGCCACTCCTCGTGCGCCTCGTACCGTAGCCGAGGGCGCCAGCCGGTGCATTCGGCGGCCGGCGGCGGGATCTCGTCGAGCACCAGCTCCGCCATGCTCGCCAGCAGCGCTTCGCGGTCGGGGAAGTGACGGTAGAGGGTGGCCGTCGCGACGCCGAGTGCGCCGGCCAGGCGGCGCATGGTGAGGCCGTCGATCCCGTCGCGGTCGGCCAGCTCCACCGCCATGCGGGCGATGCCGACGGCGGTGAGCCGCGCCGGGCGGGTGGCGCGGCGCATCGGGATCGCGGCGCGACGGGCGCGGTAGGCGCGTGCCTGGCAGGAGCGGGAGCAGTACTTGCGCCGTCGGCCCCGGGCGGGCTGCGCGAGGTCGTTGCGGCAGAGCGCGCACGTCATGCGGGGTTCCATTTCGACACACGAACGAGTGTGACGAAATAATACCGAGGTCGCGCTGACCTGCCTAGATTGGTAGTCGAAATACGATGTTCACTGGAAGGGGATGGCGGATGGAAATCGCCGCTCGCCGGGCAGAAGCCCGGGACCGGGACGCGCTGATCGAGGCATTCGGCGCGGCCAGCGCCGACGAGGTGGTGACGGCTTGGGTACTCGAAGGTCAATCCGACCCGGGCATCCGCACGGCCTTCGTGCCGGGCGTCATCGATTGGGCGTTACGCGATGACGAGATCTGGGTCGCGGGAGCGGGCGAGGAAATCTGGTCGATCTCGATCTGGCAGCACGTCACCTCGGTCGAGCGATTCGCCGAGGAAGCCGCCGAGATGCGGACCATGGCCGAACAGGCTCCCGACATGGGCGAGCTGCGGAGGGTGGCGATCCTGACCGACCTGCTCGCCCGCGAGCATCCCCGAGAATTCCCGCACCAGTACTTGCAAGTGATCGTCACCAGGCCGGAGCACCGCGGCAAAGGGGCCGGTGCGGTGATCCTCGCCGACCGCTTGAAGGCCGCCTCCGAAGCGGCTGTTCCCGCGTTTCTCGAGGCGAGCACCGAACGGTCCGCTCGGCTCTACAGCCGCTGCGGGTTCGCGCCGACCGGGACGACCCACACTCTGCCGGAGAACGGTCCGACCCTCATCCCCATGTGGTTCCGGCCCTAGCGCGGCGAGCCGGAACTTCGCGGATCGGTCCCCGATAAGCTCGGCTGGTGACCGAGACGAGCCTCCTGCAGGGACCCATTCACGCCGTGCACGTCGAGCTGGACGCCACCTTCGCGCCGTTCGGCGGGTGGGAGATGCCGGTGTCCTACGCGGGCACCGTGACCGAGCACCAAGCGGTTCGCGCCACGGTGGGACTGTTCGACGTCAGCCATCTCGGCAAGGCGACGGTACGCGGCCCGGGCGCCGCGGCGTTGGTGAACTCGGCGTTCACCAACGACCTCGGCCGAATCGGGGCGGGCAAGGCGCAATACACCCTGTGCTGCGCCCCGAACGGCGGAGTGATCGACGACTTGATCGCCTACTACGTCGGCGACGAGGAGATCTTCCTGGTGCCGAACGCCGCCAACACCGCGGCGGTCGTCGCCCGACTGCGCGAGGCCGCCCCCGAGGGCGTCACGGTCACCGACGAGCACCGCGATTACGCCGTGTTCGCCGTGCAGGGTCCGCGTTCGGCCGAGGTGCTGACCGCGCTCGGGCTGCCCGCCGACCTCGAGTACATGGCCTATGCCGACGCCGCATGGGACGGCCGCCCCGTGCGCGTCTGCCGCACCGGCTACACCGGCGAGCACGGTTACGAGTTGCTGCCGCGCTGGGACGACGCCGAGGCGCTGTTCCGCGCTCTGGCCGAGCGGGTGCGCGCCGCCGAGGGGCAGGTGGCCGGGCTCGGCGCCCGCGACACCCTGCGCACCGAGATGGGCTACCCCTTGCACGGACACGAACTCTCGCTGGACATCTCCCCGGTGCAGGCGCGCTGCGGGTGGGCGGTTGGCTGGAAGAAGCCGGAGTTCTGGGGCAAGGCCGCTCTGGAACAGGAGAAGTCGGACGGTCCGCGCCGAATCCTCCTGGGGCTCAAAGCGCTCGACCGCGGTGTGCTCCGGCAAGGGCAAACCGTGCTGCGTGACGGCGAGCCGGTCGGCTCGACCACGTCCGGCACCTTCTCGCCCACCCTGAAGGTCGGCATCGCGCTGGCTCTGCTGGACACCGCGGCCGCCATCGAACCCGGCGCCGAGGTCGAGGTCGACGTCCGCGGACGCCGCCTGCGTTGCGAAATCGTCCGCCCCCCGTTCGTCCCCTCCAGCACCAAGTGATTCCCGCCCGCTTTCTCCCGCCCGGTAACGGGTTGCGAAGACCGGCTGTCCTTCGCGACGTGCGGCGGGAGAAAGGGGCGTGGACCATGGCGGTATGGCAGGAATCGGGCCGGATAGGATCGTCGGCATGACCGCTGCCGCACAGTTCACCCGTGTTCCGCATCCCGCGCCC
Source organism: Nocardia sputi (assembly GCF_023501985.1). Classification (NCBI taxonomy): domain Bacteria; kingdom Bacillati; phylum Actinomycetota; class Actinomycetes; order Mycobacteriales; family Nocardiaceae; genus Nocardia; species Nocardia sputi. Next base: position 11,861 of record NZ_JAMFLC010000039.1, read on the forward strand.
CTCGCGGCGCAGCGGCGCCAAGAGGTACTGACGGAGCCAGGGTTCGGGCGATACTTCACCGATCACATGGTCTCGATCGATTACCTCGACGGCACGTGGACGAACGCGCGGGTGGAGCCGTACGCCCCTTTGGCGTTGGATCCCGCGACCATGGTGTTCCACTACGGCCAGGCCATCTTCGAGGGACTCAAGGCCTACCGCCAGAGCGACGGCAGCGTCTCCTGTTTCCGCATCGACGCCAACGCCGCACGTTTCCGCAGGTCCGCTCGTCGTATGGCGATGGCCGAGCTGCCGGACGAGCTGTTCATCGAGTCGGTGCGGCAACTGCTCGAGGTGGACCGGGACTGGGTCCCCGCGGCGGGCGGCGAGGAATCGCTGTACCTGCGGCCGTTCATGTTCGCCACCGAGGCCGGGCTCGGTGTGAAGCCCGCCGCGGCGTACAAGTACCTGCTGCTGGGCTCCCCGGCGGGAGCGTATTTCCCGCGTGGCGTGAAGCCGGTGCGGGTCTGGCTGTCCACGGAGTACGTGCGCGCCGCGCCGGGCGGCACCGGCGAGGCGAAGGTCGCGGGCAACTACGCCGCGTCGCTGCTCGCGCAGGCCGAAGCGTCGGCCAAGGGATGCGACCAGGTGGTGTGGCTGGACGCGTGCGATCGCCGCTATGTCGAGGAAATGGGCACCAACAACCTGTTCTTCGTCTACGGTTCCGGCTCCGAGGCGCGGCTGGTCACACCGGAACTGTCCGGCTCGTTGCTGCCTGGCATCACCCGTGACTCGCTGCTGACCCTCGCCGCCGACTCCGGCTTCCCGGTCGAGGAGCGCAAGATCTCGGTCGAGGAATGGCGCAAGGGCGCCGAATCCGGTGAGATCACCGAGGTTTTCGCCTGCGGCACCGCCGCGGTGATCACCCCGGTCGGCTGGGTGCGTTCCGAGGCGGGCGAATTCACCATCGGAGGCGGAGAGCCCGGCACGGTCACCATGGCTCTGCGCGACACCCTCACCGGCATCCAGCGCGGCACCTTCGCCGACACCCACGGGTGGATGCGTCGGATGTGACGTCGGATGTCACTCAGCCCGGCATCAGCATGTGCCACTGCTCGAGCGTCTGCGGACGCATGACGTAGTTCTTGTCCCGGACAGTCGACAGCGCGGCGCTGGGTTCCTGCGAATACCAGTGGCCCGGGTAGACGACCGGGTCGCCGGAAAGACCGGCCAGGTAGCGCAGGCTGCGGAACATTTCGTCGGAATCGCCACCCGGGAAATCGGTGCGGCCGCAGCCGTCGACGAACAAGGTGTCACCGGCGATCAGGCGGCTGTCGAACAGGAAGCATTGGCTGCCCGGGGTGTGGCCGGGCGTGTGGAGTAATTCGATGTCGAAGGCTCCGACAGTGACCTTGTCGCCGTGCTCGTGGCCGGTCAGTTCGCTCTCGGCGATCCCGGTGACGTTGGCCACCCATGGCAGCTCTTTGGCGTTGACATGTACTGGGACACTTGTCTTTTCGAGCAGCTCGCGCACTCCGCGCAGGGTGAAGCCGAGCATCGTTCCGCCCACGTGATCGGGGTGGTGGTGCGTGGCCAGCACGCCGCTGAGCCGTAGACCGTCTCCCTCTGCGATGTCCACCAGATCACCTGCCGCGTAGGCCGGATCGATCACCACGCACTCGCCCGTTTCCCGGTCGCCGATCAGATATGCGAAGTTGCGCATCTGCGTCGCGATCGGATCGCCCACGGCGTAGTCGCGTCCCGACAAGAGCTGGCGAAAATACAGTCGCTCAGAAGACATACCGCCCACCTTATTGCCCGACCCAGACGATCCGCGCGCCACGGCCGGAAAAATTCCAGTGACCCAGACTCTGAGCTCGATTTGAACTGGACCGACGTTCAATTCGGGCATGGAACGGCAACGCCGGTGGCGGGTCAGCCCGGCTGGACGGCGAGGGACAGCACGGCCGCCGTGAGCGCCACGGTGGTCTCGACCGCGGCGCCGAGGACGTCACCGGAGAGTCCGCCGAAGCGCCTTGCGCAGTGGCGGACCAGAACCGTCGAGGCGGCCAGGCCGAGCGCCACGGCCAGCGGGCCGAGCCACGGGCGGCTCGGGACGGCGAAGACGGCGAGGGCGAGCGCGGCCACCGACCAGGACGCCGCCGCGAAGGCCGACTGCGTACCCGCGACCAGGATGCCGAACCCGGTGCCGGGTGCGGCCGGGACGCCGCGGCAGGCGAGGATCACCGCGACGCGGCCGGTCGCCACGGCGAGGGCCACCGCGACCCATCTGCCGGAATCGGCCAAGGCCGCGAACGAGAAGGCCTGCACGCCGATGGCGAACGCGAGTCCCGCCACCCCGAAGGGTCCGGCCCCGCCGCTCTTCATGATCTGCCTGGCCCGCTCCGGCGGCCCGTAACTGCCGAGCCCGTCCAAGGTGTCGGCCAGACCGTCGAGATGCATGCCCCTTGTGATCAACGCCAGCGCGCCGACCACCAACAGCCCGGCCAGCGGAGCGCTCGCCCCGACCCAGCTCAGAGCCCAGAGCAGTCCTGCGGCGCCCGCACCCAGCAGCGCACCGACCAGCGGCGCCAGCAGGATCGCGCGTGCGGCCGCCGACCGATCGACGTCATCCGGCCCGCGGACGGGCAGCACCGTCAGCCAGGAGATCGCCAAGCGAACCCCGTTCATCTCGAGCCCCGTGCGGCGGGCCGTGCTTCGACCGCGTTGCCGGGCGCCTGGTCGATGACCGGCTGCGGTGCCGGGCAGGGATCTGACCAGGCGCGTTGGTTCGCGCACGAAGCTGTCGGCCGGTGCGTCGCGAGGCCGGAGTTCCCGTCGAGCGCCTGCGCCCCGCCCGGCGGGTGGGGGAAGGTGTCGCGGGAACGGGAAGACTTCACTTGCGCAGGTTCGGCGCGGGGCTTGCCGGTTCGGGGTCGGCGGTGCTGACGCCCGCTTCGGCGAAGGTGGACATCTCGGCGAGGGTCGCCACCGCCGAGCGGAGGATCGGGAGGGCGGTGAGGGCGCCGGAGCCTTCGCCGAGGCGCATGCTCAGGTCGACCAGCGGCTCGAGGCGCAACTGTTTCAGTGCGAGGTCGTGCGCCGGTTCGGTGGAGCGGTGCCCGGCCAGCCACCAGGCGCTCGCGCCCGCGGCGAGGTCTTCGGCGACCAGCGCGGCGGCCGTGACGACGACACCGTCGAGGATGACGGGTGTGCGCCGGGTGGCGGCCTGGGCGAGGAACGCGGCCAGCGCGGCGAAATCGGCGCCTCCGGCGACTCGAAGGAGTTCCACCGGGTCCTTGAGCACCGGGCGGGCGCGGCGCATGGCATCGCGGATGGCGGCGACCTTGCGGATCCATCCGGCGTCGTCGACGCCGGTGCCGCGGCCGACCGCCGCGACCGGTTCGGTATCGGTGAGGCTCGCGACGAGCACGGTGGCCGGGGTCGTGTTGCCGATGCCCATGTCCCCCGCGATCAGCAGGTCGGCGCCCCCGTCGATCTCCTCGTCGGCGATGGCGCGGCCCGCGCTGATCGCGGACTCGACCTCCTCGGCGGTGAGCGCGTCCTCGCGATCGATCGCCCCGCTCGAGCGGCGCACCTTGTGCTTGGACACCTGCGGGTCGGTGTCGGCGTCGACGGAGATGTCCACGACCCGGACCGTCGCGCCTGCCACCGCCGCGAGCGCGTTCACCGCGGCTCCGCCGCCGAGGAAGTTCGCGACCATTTGCGCGGTGACTTCGCTCGGATACGCCGAGACCCCGTGCCGCGCGATTCCGTGATCCCCGGCGAAGACCACGACCCGCGCGCGCTCGAACTGTTTCGGCGGGCAGGTGCCCTGACAGGAGGCAACCCAGTTGCCTAGTTCCTCCAATCGTCCCAGTGCCCCACCAGGTTTGGTCAGTTGCGCCTGCCGCTGCTCGGCCGTCACACGAAACTGTGCGTCCGGAGGCGCTACCGGTCCGAATCCGTGCGTCACTGTCGAGCCTTTCGGTCATGGCGGATCCCGCCGACTACGCCGCCCAATCTTGCCATTGCCCTCTCGTGCCGTCGGCCCCGTGACCTGAACTCGCCACCCTGGTCGCCGGACGGGCGAAATCTCGCCCGGTCCTGGCATGTGCCGCACCACGGGAGCGGAAGCCGGTCCGTGAACGCGCCGTTCGACGCATGAGGAGGCGGGTCCGTGAACGAGCTATTTGAGACGGAGCGGGAGGCCTGCTACGACGAAGAATGCCTCGTCGCAGACTTGCGCCAGGCGCTGGTTGAGGGTGCCGATCTCGTCGCGGAAGAGGCGGCCGGAGCGTGTGGCGGGAATGACGCCCATGCCCACCTCGGGGCTGACGACGACGAGGTCGCCGGTGTAGGCGGCAACGGCCGCGACCAGTGCGTCGGTATCGGGCGAGATCGTGCCCCGTGGGGCGTTCCAGGCGTCGCGCGCGTCGATCCGGGCGGTCAGCCAAGTACCGATGTCATCGATCAGGGTGAAGGGTGGCCGGGGCGGCGTGGGTTCGGTGAGGATTTCCGCCGGATCGGCGTTTTCGACGGTCGCCCAGCCCGCAGGCCTTCGGCCGCGGTGCTTGGCGATGCGCTCGGCGAAATCACGGTCGGCGGGGTCGGGCACCGCGGTGGCGAGATAGCGCACGGGGCCGCGCGCCTGGACCGCGAGGTCCTCGGCGAACGCCGACTTCCCGGACCGCGCGCCCCCGAGGACGAAGGTGCTGCGCGGCGCCGCGGACGACGGGGGACTGTCTGACACGGGTGCACGGTATCAATCGAACGGCGGCCTGCCGCGCGTCTCCGGAACCACGCCGCGCTCCCGGTGCCCTATTCGGACACACATCTCGCGGCAGCAGCGCGGCGTGCCGACCATCGACGAAGCCAGGCGCGCGGACCGATGTCTCGTTCCGCGATCAGGCGGACGTCTCCGGGCTTCGGCCGAAGCGTCGCCGGTATTCGGTGGGGGCGATGCCGACCAGACGTTGGAAGTGGTGGCGCAGGAGGGCGCCGGAGCCGAAGCCGGAGCGGGCGGCGATGCGTTCCAGCCCGAGATCGGTTTCCTCGAGGAGTTGCTTGGCCAGCAGTACGCGCTGGTTGGTAAGCCATTTCACCGGGGTGGTCCCGGTCTCGGCGGCGAAGCGGCGCGCGAAGGTGCGGGTGGACATGTTGGCGCGCATGGCCAGGTTCTCGACCGTGTGGGGTAGGTCGAGATGCTCGTTCATCCACTCCAGGGTCGGGATGAGACTGTCGGAGGTACAGGCGGCGACGGGACGTTCGATGAACTGGCGCTGCCCCCCGTCGCGCTGCGGCGGGACCACCATGCGCCGCGCGATCGCGTTGGCCACGCCGCTGCCGAGCTCACGCCGCACCAGGTGCAGGCAGGCGTCGATTCCGGCGGCGGTGCCCGCGCTGGTGATCAGATCCCCTTCGTCGACGAACAGCACGTCCGGGTCGACGGTCGCCGCGGGGTACTCGGCGGCGAGCTTTTCGACATAACGCCAGTGTGTGGTGCATTTGCGGCCGTCGAGCAGCCCGGCCGCCCCGGCCAGGAAGACGCCGGAACACACGGTGAGCACCGTCGCTCCGGCTGCCGCCGCGTCGCGGACGGCGGTGACGACCCGCGGATCGAATCCGCTGTCGCTGGCGGCGGCCGGAATGGCCACCAGATCGGCCGCCGCCAACTCCGCGAGCCCGTACTCGGGTGTGACCGTGAGTCCGGGGGTTGTCGAGCGCAGCGGGACGCCCGGCTCGGCCCCGCATACCCGGAAATCGAAGGCGGGCAATCCGTCGGCCGTGCGGTCGAGGCCGAAAACCTCACAGACGACGCCGAACTCGAACATGGCCATCCGGTCGGACAGCACCACGGCGACCTTCGACAGCATGTGGTCAGTCTACTGGCCGTATCTTTACGAACAATGTCAGTGCCGCCACTTTCGGCACTAAAGCAGCGTCCGCAAAATTACTGCCATGGTTACTTTTCTCATCTCCCTGGCAGTCATCGTGGCTTTCGCCACTCTCGTCGCCTACGGCACCGGCCGCGCGGGCTCGTCGGATGTCATCGATCGCGACGCCGACCGCGTACGGTCCGAGCTGACGGCGATGCTGGGGCGAAGCGCCCACCATCGCTGACCAGTCCCCACGCGCGCATATGCGCGCGCAGGCGCTGGAAAAACTACACAGCGTCGCCCGGGTTGACGCGCGGCTTGGGAGCGCGCATCTTGCGGATCTGGGAGGCGCGGACGAAGGCGTACCAGCCGAGCCGGTACCCGATGTCGGTGGTCTCCGGGAAACGCTCCCTGACCCGGTTGTTCACGACCCGCCCGAGCAAGAAGCCTTCGATGGCCATGAACAGCATCATGACCAGCATGGCGAGCGTGACGATGGTCTGCAGCGCGGGCGCGACGAACATCGACAGGATCAGCACCAGCGCCATCGGCATGAACAGGCCGACCAGGTTGCGCCTGGCGTCGACGATGTCCCGGACGAACGCCCGGACCGGGCCTTGGTCGCGATGCGGCAGGTACTTGTCCTCGCCTGCGAGCATGCGCTCGCGGCGATCCGCGGCGGCTTCGCGCCGTTTGGCGGCCGCGGCCTTGCGGTCTTGCTTGGTGCCCCGCGCGGCCTTGCGCCGGGCGCGAGCTTCCTTCGCGGTGAGCGGAGCGGGTGCTACCGGGCCGCGGCGCTTGCCTTGCGCCTCACGGCGTTTCGGGGTGGGGCGGCCCTTGCCCGCGGTGGACGTGGTTGTCGTGCGGGTGGTGCCCGCGGCCGAGTCGCCGTCCGTGACCACCGTCGATTCGGCGGTCGCGTCGGTGGTGCTGGACTCGCCGCGACGGAACAATTTCACACCGACCAGGCTATTCGATGGGTGTCGCGGCGAGAAATGCGGTCCGATTCGCCGGGAGTGTGCGGGGTCACGGAGGTTGCGTGTCAGAGCGGATCAGGTGGTGGCAAGATGGAGGAATAGCAGCCGGCCGAGTGGTGTTGACCGACACGACCCGTGCGCTGTTCACGGGTTCACCAAAGGTTCCTCGAGGAGAGTTCATGACTGTGCAGAACGAGACCGCCACCCACGGTGTGACTCTGACCGACGCCGCCGCCGCGAAGGCGAAGGCGCTGCTGGACCAGGAGGGTCGCGACGACCTGGCGCTGCGGATCGCGGTGCAGCCGGGTGGTTGTGCCGGCCTGCGCTACCAGCTGTTCTTCGACGACCGCTCGCTCGACGGCGACCTGACCGTCGACTTCGGTGGCGTCACGCTGGCCGTCGACCGGATGAGCGCGCCGTACGTGCAGGGCGCCTCGATCGACTTCGTCGACACCATCGAGAAGCAGGGCTTCACCATCGACAACCCGAACGCCACCGGCTCCTGCGCCTGCGGCGACTCCTTCAACTGAGCGCCCGCGGCCGCGCGTGAGTGTGGCCGAACGCGACGACTGATGCCGCGAGGACATGGGTAACTCGCCGAGTACACCCAACCCGAGGGGCGCCGAAAGCGGGACCTGAGCGCGCATTTCGCGTCACGGGACCCGTACGGCCTGCAGACCCGGCGAGGCGGATCAGCTACGGTGAGACCGGGACTCGCGTCCCGGTCTGCACCGCTTGCCGCCTACCGTTGAAGGGGCCCAGCCACGTGTCCATCGCCGTTTCCGCGTCCATCGCGACCGACCATCTCATGCGTTTTCCCGGACGGTTCGCCGACGTACTGCTGGCCGATCAGCTCGACCATGTGTCGCTGAGCTTCCTCGTCGATGATCTGCAGATCCGTCGGGGCGGTGTCGGCGGCAACATCGTTTACGCCATGGGCCTGCTCAACCGCGCGCCCCTGCTCGTCGGCGCCGTGGGGGCCGATTTCGGCGAGTACCGCGCCTGGTTGGAGAAGCACGGCGTCGACTGCTCCACCGTGCTGGTGTCCGATCGCGCCCACACCGCCCGTTTCGTCTGCACCACCGACGACGACATGGCCCAGATCGCGTCGTTCTACCCCGGCGCGATGATTGAGGCCCGCGACATCTCTATCGCCGAGCTCGCCGAGACCCGGGAACTGGATCTGGTCCTGGTCGGGGCCAACGACCCGGAGGCGATGCTTCGCCACACCGCCGAGTGCCGTGAGCTCGGCATCCCATTCGCCGCCGATCCCTCCCAGCAGCTGGCTCGCTTGGACGGTGACCAGTCCGTGCAGCTGATCGACGGCGCCACCTACCTGTTCACCAACAAGTACGAGTGGGCGCTGCTGTTGCAGAAGACGGGCCTGAGCGAGGAAGAGGTCGCGTCGAAGGTCGGCATCCGCGTCACCACCCTCGGCCCGGAAGGTGTGCGGATCGTCGACCGCGACGGCACCGAGGTGACCGTCGGCGTGGTGCCCGAGATCGAGAAGGTCGAGCCGACCGGCGTCGGCGACGCCTTCCGCGCCGGCTTCCTCACCGCCCACACCGCCGGGCTCAGCCTGGAGCGTTCCGCTCAACTGGGTTCGCTGATCGCCGTGCTCGTGCTGGAGACCATGGGCACGCAGGAGTGGACGCTGAACAAGGAGTCGGCTCTGGAGCGTCTCACCCTGGCCTACGGTCCGGAGGCCGCTGCCGACCTCAAGCCCCTGCTGTGACCTGGTAGAGACGCCGAAGGCGCGCACCCCAGCCGGGTGCGCGCCTTCGTCTGTTCCCGGGTCAGAGCGAGACGGGGTAGACCGGCTCCTGGATGTCCGGCTTGATCCGGTTCTCGACGAAGATGCCGTGCCACACCATGAACACCAGCAGCGTCCACAGCCTGCGGCTGTGGTCGGCGGTCCCGGCCCGGTGCGCGACCAGCATCTCGCTGATCGCGGCCTTGTTCAGCAGGTGGTCGGTCTGCGACTCGGCGATCTGCTGCTGCGCCCAGTCGTAGAGTTCGGTGCCGCGCAGCCAGTGCCGCAGCGGAACCGGGAAGCCGAGCTTGGCGCGGTGCAGCACGTGCGGCGGCACGATGCCCTCCAGCGCCTGACGCAGCGCGTACTTCGTGGTCTCCTTGGTGATCTTCTGGTCGAACGGCAGACCCTCGGCGACCTTCAGCACCTCGGCGTCCAGGAACGGCACGCGCAGTTCCAGCGAGTTGGCCATGGTCATCTTGTCGGCCTTGACCAGGATGTCGCCGCGCAGCCAGGTAAACAGGTCCAGGTGCTGCATCCGGGCCACCGGGTCCCAGCCACGCGACTGGGCATACAGCGGCGCGGTGACGTCCTGGTGCGTCCACTCCGGCCGGAACTCGCGCAGCACGGCCCGCAGTTGGGCGTCGTTGAAGCTGCGCGCGTTGCCGTAGTAACGCTCCTCCAAGGTGAGTGAACCGCGATGCAGCAGGCTCTTGCCCCTGGTGCCCTCCGGAATACGGTCCGACAGCTTGCCCGCCAGCCTGCGCAAGCCACGGGGCAGCTTCTCGAAGGGTTTCAGCGACAACGGCTCGCGGTAGATGGTGTATCCGCCGAACAGTTCGTCGGCGCCCTCACCGGAGAGGACCACCTTGACGTGCTTGCGCGCCTCCTTGGCGACGAAGTACAGCGGGACCAGCGCCGGATCGGCCACCGGGTCGTCGAGGTACCAGACGATCTCCGGGATCGCCTCGGCGAACTCGGCGGGGGAGACCACCTTCACGATGTGGCGCGCGCCGATCGCCTCGGCGCTCTCGGCGGCCACGTCCACCTCCGAGTAGCCCTCGCGCTCGAACCCGGTGGTGAAGGTGATCAGCTTCGGGTTGTGCCGCATTGCCAGCGCGGCGACCGCGGTGGAGTCGATGCCGCCGGAGAGGAACGAGCCCACCGTCACATCGGCGCGCATGTGCTTGGCGACGGAGTCCTCGAGCGCCGCGGCGATCTCCCGGTAGCGCGCCGCCGCCGAACTGGAGGTGAACGGCCGCACGGAGAACTTCGGCGTGAAGTAGCGGGTGACGGCCGGAGCCGCGCCAGGTCGCACGGTGGCGTAACTGCCCGATTCCAGCCTTCGCACGTCTTTGTGCAGCGTCTCCGGTTCCGGCACGTACTGCAGCACCGTGTAGTGCTCGAGCGCCCGCGGGTCCAGCGCGTCGCTCAACCCCAGCGCGGGCAGCAGTTCCAGCAGGCTCTTCTTCTCGCTGCCGAAGGCGGTGCCGCCCGGCCCGGTGGCCAGGAACAGCGGCTTGATGCCGAACGGGTCGCGGGCCAGGAACAACTCCTGGGTCACGGTGTCCCAGATCGCGAAGGCGAACATGCCGCGCAGCCGCCGCACCGCCTCCGGACCCCAGTAGTGGAACGCCGCGACGATGGCCTCGCTGTCGCCTTCGGTCCGGAAGATCTTGCCGTCGGGGAATTCGGCGGCGTGCGCGTCCGTGAGTTCCGCCCGCAGCTCCAGGTAGTTGTAGATCTCGCCGTTGAAGGTGAGCGCGTAGCGCTCGGGCTGCTCCGGCGGGCCCCAGCGCAGCGGCTGGTGCGAGTGCTCGATGTCGATGATCGACAGGCGGTTGAAACCGAAGATCACGCGGTCGTCGTGCCAGGTACCGCGCTCGTCCGGGCCGCGGTGACGCACGCAGTGCAAGGCCTCGTAGACCTGCTCCACCGTGCCAGGTGCCGCCTCGTCAGATGCCAGGAATCCGAGCAGTCCACACACGGCGTCGGCAACCTCATTTCTCGCAGTCGGGATACGCGTTCACCGGATGGAACGCAAGGGGACGAAATCTAGTGTCCGAGTATGCCGCACCCACGGGATCCGCGCGTCGTGCGCATCACGTCCCGGCCGGAATCACTGGTGACGGTGACCCGTGCGCGCCCGGTGGGATGTCGAAGCCGACCCGACGACAAAGGGGAGGCGCGTTTGGTCTACGCTGCGTAGTACTCAGGTCTCTCTCAGGCGACCCGCGCGAACGCGCTGGCCCTGGGAGTGCCCTGAAATGAGCTTTGAACGTATCGTCGGGGCCGATCGCAGCCCTGAGGATGCACTGTCGAAATGTGTGGCGACCAGGAAGGCGTGAGCGTGGCGCACAAGGCGAGCGAAGAGATCGGGGCACGACCCGCCCGGGGTCGGCGGTATTCACCCGCCCCGCCGGCTCCGCGGGCCTACCGTCCCCAGGGCCGCATCCTCCGGCGGGCCGGGCTGGCGGTGTCCTTGGGGATCACCGCGCTGCTCGTCTCGGGCTGCTCGATCGACAATGTCTGGCTGCGGTTCGGCTGGCCCTCGGGTGTCACGCCGCAGGCCACCCGGATGCGGGAACTGTGGACCTGGTCGGTCGTCGCCGCGCTGGCGATGGGCGTGCTGGTCTGGGGCCTGACCTTCTGGACCGTCGCCTTCCACCGCAAGAAGGCGGACTCCCCGGAGTTCCCGCGCCAGACCGGCTACAACGTGCCGCTGGAGCTGACCTACACGGCGATCCCGTTCGTCATCATCGCGGTGCTGTTCTACTTCACCGTGGTCGTGCAGAACTACGTGCACGAGAAGGTGGCCGACCCCGATGTCACGGTCGATGTCACCGCGTTCCAGTGGAACTGGAAGTTCGGCTACCGCAACGTCGACTTCAAGGACGGCTACAAGTTCGACGGCATCGACACCACGCGTGAGGCGCTGAGCCAGGAACAGCTCGACGAGTACGAGGAGCGGACGAAGAACGGTCACCCGCAGCCGGGCCCGGTGCACGGCAAGCCGGAGAACGACATCCTCTCCTACCTGCACTACGACAAGGTCGAGACGATCGGCTCCAGCAGCGAGATCCCGGTGCTGGTGCTGCCGACCGGCAAGGTCATCGAGTTCCAGCTCGCCGCCGCCGACGTGATCCACGCCTTCTGGGTGCCGGAGTTCCTGTTCAAGCGCGACGTGATGCCGAACCCGAAGGAAAACCAGTCCGACAACGTCTTCCAGATCACGAAGATCGAGAAGGAGGGGGCGTTCGTCGGCCGCTGCGCCGAGATGTGCGGCACCTACCACTCGATGATGAACTTCGAGGTCCGCGCGGTTACGCCGGAGAAGTTCACCAAGTACCTGGACGCGCGCCAGGCGGGCAAGACCAACGCCGAGGCGCTCGAGTCCATCGGCGAGTCCCCCGTCGCCACCTCCACCACGCCGTTCAACACCAGGCGCGACGTCAAGAGCGCGGCCTCGGCCGAGAGCAAGTGAGGATTTGATCTGACATGAAGATCGAAGCGCGGATTTTCGAACTGCTCACGGTGTTCTTCGTCATCGTGGCGGTGGTCTACGGCTTCTTCACCGGCCAGTCGCGCACCGGCGTCGAGTGGGCGGGCACCACGGCCACCGTGCTGACCGCGGGCCTGTCGCTGATCATCGGCACCTACTTCCGGTTCGTCGCACGTCGTGTCGACCTGCGCCCGGAGGACTACGAGGACGCCGAGATCGTGGACGGCGCCGGTGACCTGGGCTTCTTCTCGCCCGGCAGCTTCTGGCCGATCACCTTGGCCGCCGCCGGTTCGGTGACGGCTCTCGGCCTGGCGTTCTTCCAGTTCTGGCTGATCGGCATCGGCGTCGTCTGCGTCCTGGCCGCCGCCGCCGGTCTGGTGTTCGAGTACTACCTCGGGCCGGAAAAGCACTGAGCTGAAGACTCGCAGAGCGCCCCATCGGAATTCCGGTGGGGCGCTCTGCTCGTATTTCACGGGTCAGCAGCGTGCGTGCGCAACCCCAACCAGGGTGCGCGGCGACTCATCCGTGCCGAAGAAGCACAGAGCCGAGATCCGCCGCTCGAGCCGAGCAGGTCGGCCGCTCACCTCGAGAACGGTCGCGGTGCGGCCTGGCTCGCGGTCGCGGGTCGGCGGGCCGGTCTGGATCGAATCCGCAGGCTGCCACCCGTTCACACGTCTGCGCGCTCAGGTAGCGAGCTCACCGCTGGTCGCAACCACACCAGCTCAACCACAGGTTCCGAGCGAAGCGAGACCGAGCATTGTCCGTTCGCGGCCCGGCTCGCGTCCGAGTGGCCGCCGCGTCCGCGACGAAGTCGCCAGCGGCGGTCGCTCGGACGCGAGCCCCAAGGGGGCCGCGAACACGCAGCGCCGAAGGCGCTGCAAAATCACTCGGCCTCGTACCGCAGCGCGTTCTCCGAGCGGCAGATCTCCTCGATTCCGGACATGATGTCGCGCAGCAGTTCGGAGGGCAGTGCGGCGGGGCGCAGGCGGCAGGTGAAGGTGATCAGGCCGTGGTCTTCGGGGGGCAGGCCGCGGGCGGCGGATTCCGCGCGCAGGTAGCGCGAGCGCACGCCGTAGGTCATCGCCGATATGACGGTGAAGCAGCCCGTGCGTTCCCGGTGCCCGGCGAACAGATCGTGGAGGCGGTAGAACACCGACGTATAGCTCGACAGGGGCGCGAAAACGCCTACCCGGTAGGCGGGACCACGCTCGGACGAGCTGAGGGCTGTGTCGGCCAGATATTCGGCATCGCGCAGGGTCTGGACCTTCGGCGCGAACAACACCGCGCCGGCGGCCGCGTTGCGCACCGGCATGCCCGCCTTTCCGGGTGCGGCGGAGGCGATGGCACCGAGGGATTTCCGCGCCCGCGACCCGACCTCGCGCCGAGCGCGCAGTCCTCGGGTCGGCGCGGTGGGGTACAGGCTCGACCACTGTCCGAAGCGCACGGTGCCCAGCTGCACGTGGCCGGTGCCGACCGGACGCGCCACCTTCAGCGGCGCGGTGTCGACCCAGCGGCCGACTTGCAGCTCGGCGTTGCCGGGCCGGGCGATCTCCGCGTAGGCGTGTTCGACGAAGGAGTCGAAGTCGAGGAACCGGTCGGCGTCGGTGGTCAGCCAGGTGCGGTCCTTGTCGATCTCGATCGCGTCCAGCGTGAGCGCGGTGATGATGCCGGCGCGCCCGCCCGCGCCGAGGATGCGCCCGAAGCGCTCGGTGTGGTGGGTGCGCCCGCAGGTGCCGATGCGCCCGTCGGTGTCCACGTACTCCAGATCGACGATCTGGTCGATGAACAGGCCGTGCTTGTGCGAGGCCGCGCTGACGCCGCCGACCGAGGCGAAGCCGCCCGCGGTGATGTCTCGGTGGTCGCCGACGACGGGCAGACCCAGACCGTGCGCACCGAGCCTGCGGTCGATGTCGGACAGTTTGGCGCCCGCCTGCACCCGGACGGTGCGCCGGCCCAGGTTGATGTCCAGCACCTGATTCATCCGGCGCAGCGACACCACGGTCGGCTGGGCGGGCAGCGTGAGCCCCTCGTCGAGCAGCTCTCCACCGCGCACCATCAGCCGTTCCGATCGGCCGCGTGAATCCCGTACCGTGCGAACGACATCGGCGGTGTCCCGGGGGAGGTATTCCTCGGCGTTGGAGACAGTTTGCGGCGTGCTCATGGCCCAAAAGCTAACCACAGCGCGGCCCGCGCCGCTTCCCCGAACTCGGGGGCTATCGCGAGGCGGGCGCAAGGCTCTTGCTGAACAGGACGGATCCGGCGGCATCGCACAGGTCGACGGTCAGTTCCCTCGACCTTCCGTCGATGCGCACCTCGCCGAAATGCTGAAAGCCGTCCAGCGGCGAACTGTTCTGCGCCGGCGGCGCGTGGACGTAGACCGCTTCCGGGCCGAATGTCCCGTCCAGCTGGTTCGGGCCGAACGCGCCCGCGTTCAGCGGACCGGAGACGAACTCCCAGAACTCGTCGAAGTCGGTGAAGGCCGCGCGCTCGGGCGAATAGCGGTGCGCCGCCGTGTAGTGCACGTCGGCGGTGAGCCACACGACGCCGGTCACTTCGTTCGCCTTGATCGACGACAGCACCTGCGCGATCTCGCGTTCCCGGCCCGACGGCGCACCGGGGTCGCCGTTGGCGGAGCCTTCGTATGCGGTGGTGTTCTTCTGTTCGCCGTCCGGGACGATTACGCCGAGGGGCAAGTCGTTGGCGATGATCTTCCAGGTGGCGGTGGACACGCGCAGGCCGTCGATCAGCCATTGCGTCTGCGCCGGGCCGAGAATGCGGCCGTTGGGTCCGTTGTTGGCGTCGTTGGCGTCCTTGTTCGTGCGCATGTCCAGCACGAAGACGTCGAGCAGCGGACCGTAGGCGATCTTGCGATACAGGCGACCGTCCACCGCTTCTCTCGGCTCCAGCGGCATCCACTCGTGAAAGGCTTGCCACGAGCGGGCGGCGAGGGTGTCCATGCCGCGTTCGGTGTAGCCCTTGGATTCGGCGACGAGTCCGCCGGGGTACCAGTTGTTCACCGTCTCGTGGTCGTCCCACTGCACCACTTGGGCGACCGAGTTGTTGAAGCGGCGGTAGTTCTCGTCGGTCAGGTTGTAGGCGTAGTTACCGCGGAATTGGTCCAATGTCTGCGCGACAGCGCTTTTCGCCTCGCTTACGATATTGCGCCAGATCCGTCCGTCGGGCAGGGCCACCGATTCCTTCAGCGGTCCGTCGGCGTAGATGGAGTCGCCGGAGTGCAGGAACAGGTGCGGGTCGCGGGCGGCCATGGTGGCGAAGATCGTCATACCGCCCAGGTCGGGGTTGATGCCGTAGCCCTGGCCCGCGACGTCGCCGGACCACTGGAGCCTGATGTCCGCCGCGGCGGTGGGCGCGGTGCGGAAGACGCCGGTGACCGGTTCGGAGGTGGCGCCGTCCTCGCCTCGCAGGGTCACCCGGTAGTGCACCAGCTGTCCCGCGGGCAGCCCGTCGACCCGCACCCGGCCGGTGCCGTCGGAATCCGGTGTGAGCAACGGACCGGTGAAACGCTTGGCGTCGGTGAACGATTCCGTGGCGGCGGTTTCCACGATCAACGTGGCGGGACGATCGGCGCGGGCCCAGATCAGTGCGCCGTCCGCGCGTGGGTCGCCCACCGCTACGCCGTGCGTGAGCACCGGTCGCGGCCGGACCAGCCCGGGGCCGCTGTCCGGAGCGCATGCCGCCAGCGCCGGGGCTGCGACGAGTCCGAGCGCGGAGGCCCGTAAGACGGTGCGCCGGGATGGTCCTGAGCCAGTCATGTGGGACACCTTGGCGCAACTACGTCAACGCCACGTGAACGGGCTGGGTCCGTGCGGCCAATAGGCGCTCGGCCTCAGTGCTTCTCGCTGTCGCGTTATCGCTCGCTCAGCGTATCGCCCGGGGCCGGACACGAAACGGCCCCGAGACCGTGCGGTCTCGGGGCCGGAGACGAACTGGATCAGCCCGCGGCGGTGTCGGGAATGCGGACGGACACGGCCGCGGGGCGGCTGCCGCTGGGTACGCCCTCCTTCAGGCTGTGCGCGTAGACGTCGACGTACTCCTGACCGGTGAGCCGCATGAGTTCGTACATGACCTCGTCGGTGACGGCGCGTTCGACGAAGCGGTTGCCGCCCATGCCCTCGTAGCGGGAGAAATCGATGGGCTCGCCGAACTTGACGGTGACCTTCCTGCGGCGCCAGCGGAACGGCCCGGGGGGGCTGACCTGGTCGGTGCCGATGACGGCGACCGGGATGACGGGAACGCCGGTCTCCAGCGCCAGGCGGGCCAGGCCCGTCTTGCCCTTGTACAGGCGGCCGTCGGGGGAGCGGGTGCCCTCCGGGTAGAGGCCGACCAAGCGGCCCTGGTCGAGCAGCTTGCGGGCGGCGTTCAGCGCGTCCTCGGCGGCGTCGGCGCCGCTGCGGTCGATCGGGTACTGGCCCGAGGCGCTGAAGAAGAACTTCTGGAACCGGCCCTTGATGCCGGGGGTGTTGAAGTACTCGGCCTTGGCGAGGTAGTTGATCCGCCGCGGACTCAGCAACGGAGCGAACAACCAATCGGCGAAGGAGAGGTGGTTACCCGCCATAATGGCCGGCCCGTCCGCCGGAATGTTCTCCACACCCTCGACCGTAGGCCGATTGTAGAGATGAATGAACGGTCCCAGCAGCACGAACTTCAGCAGCCAGTAGAACATGACGTCCTTCCCCCGGGACCGGGATAGTAGCGGGCACCTGCGTCAAATCCCGACTTTACCGTTGGTGCAAGATCACATCCAACCGCAGCGGCGAATCTCACCACACTTCGGCCCCCACGCCGACCGATGGTGGACACCGGCGTGTCGCGCCACGCCGCGAGGTCGTGCGCTCCGGCGTCAACGGTGGGTCCGCGCGATCCGCGCGGGCTTGTGCGCTCCAGTGGGCAGGGCCGCCCTGGCGAGATCGGCGGCGCCGATCATGCCCGCGGCCTCCCCGAGCTGGGTGGTCCGGATGCGGGCCAGCGGCCGGTGCCCGGCGCCGGTGATCGCGCGCGCGTACTCCTCGCGTGCCTCGTCGAGGAAAAGCGGCGCCGAACTGCTGACGCCGCCCGCGATGACCACCAGATCCGGATCGAAGATGTCGCTGACGAACGCCAGTCCGAGCCCGAGCCAGCGCGCGAAGTCGGCCATCACCCGTGCCGCGAGCGGGTCACCGTCCTGCGCCGCGCCCGCGACCCGCCGTCCGGTCAGCGAGCCGGGATCGCGTGCTACATCCCTGGCCAGCACCGACCGCACCGGGTCGCTGGCCAGCATCTCGATCGCGGTTTCGGCCAGTGCGGTTCCGCTGCAATACCGCTCCCAGCACCCACGCTTGCCGCACGGGCAGGCCCGACCCTGCGGAACCACTTGCAGGTGACCGAGTTCCGGCGCGACGCCGTGCGAGCCGCGATACAGCTGGCCGTCGATCAGCAGGGCGGCGCCGATGCCGGTGCCGATCGCGATGAGGACCACGTTGTGTCCGCCCGCGGCGGCGCCGAACCGGTATTCGGCCCACATCGCCGCGTTGGCGTCGTGCTCCAGGATCACCGGCAGTTCCAGTCGTTCGGTGAGGCGCTGGGCGACCGGCGCGTCCTGCCAGGGCAGATGCGGGGCGAAGCGCACCGTGGAGCGATCACCGCTGATGAACCCGGCGACCGCGAGGCCGACCGCCCCGATGGGGTGCCTGCCGGACAGGTCGCGCACGGCATGGTCCAGCGCGTCCTCCAGCGCCCGCGCGGAATGCGGCGTCGGAGCCTGGACGGTGTCGAGCACCTCGCCACTGTCGTCGATCACCGACGCCCGGATGTTGGTGCCGCCGACATCGATTCCGACGGTCAGCGGTCGCGTATCGGCCATCTGCTGCGTCATACCTTGATCGTCACGGGAATGTCGACGTAACCGGGGCCTTCGCCGTCCTCGGCGTCCTCGCGTCGACCGTGGCGATGCGGCGCACCGGTTTCCGGGTCGGCGTCGGTGGGCATCACCGGTTCGACCGGCACCCCCGCCAGCGCCTCGCGCAGCACGGTGACGATCGCGGTGCCGTGATCGGCCAGCGCGGCCAGCACGTCGTGGTGCTCACCGCGCACGAGCGCCGCGGCGGCGCACACCGGACACCAGCTGCAGCTGGACCACTCGACCTGACCGTCGGCGGCGCGGCGCAGCACCGGCTCGACCCGTTCCAGCACCGCCTCGGCCAGCAGTTTCAATTCCTCGGCGAATTCGGCGACGCCGTCCGGCGCGGTGCGGCCGTCGGGCCCGTCGCCCTCGGGCGAATGCGGATCACCGGTCATGTCCGTCACTTTCGGACGCGTGCGCCCAGACCCGCGGATCGGGCCGGAAGCGGATCACCAGGAACTCGTCATCGAGTTCGGCGCTGTCGACCGTGCACCGCCGCAATACCGGCGCCAGGCGCACCCGGCGCCGGACACCGTCCGCTCCCACGATCAAATCGTCCTCCACTCGGCCAAGGCGCAACGTGGCGGCGTCGACCACCGGCAGGTGCATGCGCAGCGCGTACACCGACTGCAATCCGGTGCCGGATTCCCGGAGAACCAGCGGTTCGCCGGAACTCGCGTCGACCTCCGTCTGATTGTCGCTCAGCATAAGCGCAGCGTCGCCGGTATCGCCCGCCGACTCCATCGCCCGTGACAGCGCGGCCAGCGAATTCAGCCCGATCGGCTCGGGACCGGTGTGCTGCGCGATCACCACCGGAATACCCGGCATCTTGCTCCGCAAATCCGCGATGACCTCCGATTGCTCGGCCCGCCGGTGCGAATACCACTGCACGGCCGGATGTTCGGCTCCGGCCGGATCGGTGGGCGGGGGGAGGTCGGGCAGCACCTTGTTGACCAGTACGGCGTCCAGCCGCAGGCCAAGCAGCGTCGCGGCGGAACGAACCCGCTCCGATTCGGCCACCGCGACCCGCTCGGGCACCGTGACCAGCCGCGCTCCGGTGCGCCGGTGGTCGGCGAGCAGATCGCGAACCTCCGTGACGGCCATGACGATCCGCTCGACCGTGGCCGCGAGCACGGCGCGGCGCAGGTCGGTGCCGGTGGCGCTCATCGCCCTGGCATGCGGTGGCCACATCCGCTCGACGTAGCCGAGCAGGGTGCCGGGCGCGGTGACGATGCGCAGCATGTCCGCCGACGGCGGGCAGTCGAGGACGATCAGATCCCAGTCGTCCTCGGCGGCGAACTGGGCGATCTCCACCAGCATCAGCAGTTCCTGCACGCCGGGCAATCCGGTCAGCTCCGCCGGGTTCAGCGCGGCGAGATCGATACCGTGCTCGTGCCCGCGGCCGGTCGAGATCATCCGCACTACGTCGCGGAACCGGTCCTCGAGCAGCGCGAGGGAGTCCACCTCGATCACGTCCAGTCCGGGCAGCACGGTGGCGACACCGGTCACGGTGCCCGGGTCGTGCGGGAAACGGAAGCCGAGCGCGTCGCCCAGTGAGTGCGCCTGGTCGAGCGAGGCGACCAGCACGCGACGGCCCGCTCCGGCCTCGGCCATGGCGGTGGCGCACGCGAGCGTGGTCTTGCCTACCCCACCCTTGCCGATGAACAGTTCGACCCGGGTCTGGTGCGCGGTCAGCCTTCGACCCGTTTCTTCAGTTCCTTCAGCGCGGTGTCGGTGATCACTTTCTCGGCCTTGCGCTTGAACATGCCGATCATCGGGATGTTCAGGTCGACGGTCAGCGTGTACACGACCTCGGTGCCGCCGCCCGGCCGATCGATCAGCTCGTAGGTGCCGTTCTGCGCCTTCTGCAGCTCACCGCTGAGCAGCCGCCAACTGACCGCCTTGCGATCGGCGCGCCAGTCGTAGGACAGGACATAGGTGTCCTTGACCACCCCGGCGTCCAGCACGAATCGCGCGGTCCTGGCCAGACCGTCCGGCCCCGCTTCCAGCACCTCGACCGATTTCGCCGCCGAGACCCATTCCGGGTAGGACTCCAGATCGGCGATGACGGACATCACCTGCTGCGACGGGGCCTCGATAACGATCGATCTCTGGGTCCTGTCGGCCATGCGGACAGCGATTCCTTTCAGCGTCGGTGCTGGTGGATCAAGAAAGCGGCGCGGGAGCGACGCCCGCCGGACGACCCGCCTCCAGCCGGGACTTCAGTTCGAACGACATGTTCTTGCCGGCGACCCGGCGTGCCCGGTTGGCCGCGGCGAGCTTGCCAACGGGCAGCGCGGGCCGCGGTTCGGCGTGCAGGAAATAGTGCAGGATCACGCCGTCGAGCGCGGGCTGCAGCCACACCTCCATGGTCCCGGTCAGCGCCCCGGCCACCGACCAGCGGATGCCCTTCTCACCCCGGTCCTCCCGGACCTCCAAGTCCAGGTCCGGCCACCAGCGGCGCCACGTGTTCGGTCCCGCCAGCAGCTCGGCCACGGCGGCCCCCGATGCGGCGACGAAGGTCTGATCTGCGACCTGGATACTGCTCACTCCGCTGAGCGTAGTAGATGCGACGCGGATCACCGCAGCAGCTGTCGCAGGCGCGCGCCCAGGTTGTCCCAGCGCCACTGCTGCTCGACGAACGCGCGCCCCGCCGCGCCCATCCGTGCGGCGGCATCCCGATCCGACAGGATCTCCACCACCGCGTCGGCGATCTGCCGCACGGAGCGGCCGTCCACCACGCGCCCGGTCTCGCCCTCGATCACGGTTTCCGGCGCGCCGCCGGAATTGCCCGCCACCACCGGAACGCCCGACGCGGACGCTTCCAGGTAGACGATGCCGAGACCCTCCACGTCCAGGCCGGCGCCCCGGGTCCGGCAGGGCATCGCGAAGACGTCGGCCAGCGTGTGATGCGCGGCCAGTTCGCCGGACGGGACGCGGCCGGTGAACACCACGTCGTCGTCGACGCCCGCGGCGACCGCGAGGGCGCGCAGCTTGTCCGCGAAGGGGCCACCGCCCGCGATCACCAGCACCGCGCCCTCGACCCGCTCGCGGATCTCGCGCATCGCCAGGATCAGCGCGTCCTGGCCCTTCCTCGGCACCAGCCGGGACAGGCACAAGACGGTCGGACGGTCGCCCAGGCCGTAACGTTCGCGCAGCTCCGCCCGCGCCGCCGGATCCGGACGGAACACATCGGTGTCCACCCCGGGCGGCAGATACTCCATCGCCGCGTTCGCACCGAACGCGGAGGCGAATCGGCGACGGGTGTAGCGGCTGACGTAGGTGACCACGTCGGTGTGCTCGCCGATGGCTCGCAGCGCCTGCCTGGCTCCCGGCACCATCGACCAGCCGACTTCGTGACCGTGGGTACTGGCCAGGATGCGTTCGGCGCCCGCACGGCGCAGCGCCGGCGACATCAGCGCCAGCGGCGCCGCCGCCCCGAACCACACCGTGTCGCAGTTCTCGCTCCGCAGCAGACGCGTGGCCCGGCGCAGCACGAGCGGAGTCGGCAGCATCAGCGTCGTGGGATGGCGAACGACCTGGAATTTCTGTTCGGCATCGAACTTCAGATGACTGTCGCCACGCCAGCGCGGAGCGTAGACAACCAGGTCATCCGGCGGCAGCTCACCGGCCAACGCCTGCAGATACGACTGGATACCGCCCGGCCGCGGCGGGAAATCATTGGTAACCAGCAAAGTTCGGGCCATGCGCAACAAAATACTGTGTCGGATCTGCGCGACTGCGTCGCGGCGTGTTCGTGGCCCCTTGTGGCTCGCGTCCGAGCGATCGCCGCTCGCTCTGTCTCGGCCTACGCGACTGCTCGGAGCCAGGAACGCCAGTCGTCGAGGAAAGCGGTGCGGGTGGTGCCGAGTACTTCGCCGAGGACGAGCTCTTCGCCAGCCGGGTCCTGCTTGCCCGCCGCGATGCGGTGATAGAGCTGGACGAGGCGGGGTTGATCGTATTTCTCGGCGACGAAAGCGCAGATCGACCAGGCGATTTCATAGGTGAGCGCGGCGTCGGGGCCGGAGAAGTCGGCGTCGGCGGGCAGAACCTCGGGGATCCGGCCGGCGTGGGCATGGGCGGTGAGCGTGGGGGCGATATCGGTGAACCGCTCGCCCTGGCCGTGATGCGCGATGTAGTCGGCGAAACCCTCCAGCATCCACAGCGGGGCGCCGTCGACGGTGTCGGCGCGGGCCGCGATGTGGGTGAGTTCGTGCCGCAGCAGGGTGGCCATGCCCTCGGGATCGAGGCGGCGCCCCGCGTCGGGACCGAAGACGACGCGCTGGCCGGTGGGTCGAGTACCCGGCGTGAACGGGTCGGCGACCGAGGCGGCGGCGACTTCGGCGGGCAGGAGGCCGGCCGAGCGCACCAGGGCGGCGAACTCGGACGGGGAGGAGGCGACGACGACGAGCGCGGACTGCGCCCAGCTCGGACCCCACACGTCGGTCACCGCGGCGATGGCGTCGGCGAGCGCACTCTCCAGGACCTCGATGTCGCTCCGCTGGTCGGGGTGCCCGACGACCACCGACTGCCGTCCGTCGCCGGTCGCCACCTCGCGGGCGATGATCGGTCCGAACGGTTCGATGAGGCGCCGCACCTCGGCCAGTCGCGGATCGGCGGCCGCCGCTTGGCCGACGGCCTCGGCGGTGCCGGGTTCGGCGGCCCGCGGTTTCGGAAGCACCGTGTTGGGCAACATGATCAACGCGACACATACGCCGGTGAGCGCCATCACCATCGCGACGGTGAGGCAGAACTCGAAGCGCCGTCGCGCCGACCACCATGCGCGCAAGCTGCGCAAACCGGTCATCGGCACGTCACCGCCGCCGTCACGGTGCCGAGGCCCAGGGTGCCGTATCGACCGCGCGGGTCGGTCACGGTCGCCCGTCGCCGGTCGGTTGTGCCGCGGGTAGTGCAATGCCGCTGATTGGCTCGCTCACGGCGTCTAGTATCGCCGAGCCGAATGGAACGGCGTCGAGCCCATGGGCGCGACCGCGACGGGGACGCCGAAGGTGGAGGCGTGCAGCATGAGACCGTTGCCCGCGTAGATGCCGACGTGCGACATGTCCGAGTAGAAGAAGACGACGTCGCCGGGTTGCAAATCCTTCTGGGCGACGGGCGTGCCGTAACCGGCCTGCTGCGAGCTCGTCCGGGGCACGTTCTTGCCGACCTGCTTGAACGCCCACTGCACCAGGCCGGAGCAGTCGAACTTGTCCGGGCCGGTGGCGCCCCAGACGTAGGGGTCGCCGACGCGGGTGAGGCCCGCCGCCAGCGCGCTGGTGCCGCTGCCGGGAACGAGGCCCTGCAGGAGGGTGTCCCGGTCGAACCCGGGTGGGAACGGCGAGCCGGCCAGGGCCGACTTGTCCTTCGCCGACAGCGCGCCCCAAGCGTGCACCACCTCGGCGATGGCGCCGCCGAGATCGCTGCGCTTGTGTTCCAGATCGATGCGCACGGCCTCGGCCTTCTGCGCGGCGGAACGGGCGGCGTCGGCGGCGGCGCGGGCCGCCGATTCGGCCGCGGTCGCGGCGTCGGTGGCCTTGTCGTACCGGTCGAGCTGTTCGGAGGTCTGCGCCGAGACGACGTCCAGTGTGGACATCTGGTCGAGCAGTTGTTGCGGTGAGTCGCTGACCAGCACGGCGAACAGGCGGTTGGTGCGGGCGCCTTGATAGGCGGCGATCGCGGTGCGGTCGATGACCGGCTGATACCGCCGGATTTCGTCGCGGGCGCGATCGACCATGTCGGTGCTCGCGGCCAGCCGGGCATCGGCGTCACGCTGTACGGCGAGCTTGGCCTCGAGTTCGGCTTCCGCTCCCAGCGCTTGCTGGTTGAGCTGTTCGGACTGACGAGACAGATCGATCATCCGCTGCACGGCTTCGGAGGCCGTCGCTGGGAGGGCGACCGGATCCGCGCCGGCCGGAGCGCCGCTGTAGAGAGCGGCGGCGAGCATCCCGGCTGCCAGCCCTCCTCCCATGAGACGTTTGGTTCGCTGTCTCCGGTGATGTTCAGCCACAGCCCGCAGTGCCCCGTTCTCTCGTGAAGCGATCTCTCGTGAAACCGACGCATCGGCCTTCGTTCGAACCCGTGGTTTGCGAGCCGCGAACCGGGGTAATCAATCGAAGGTCTCGGTTAGGTTACGGAACGGTCCTCGTCGGTGTCCAGTAGAGCACGAAACGATCACAGGGCCGTGGTGCGGTCGGGCCGCGCGGGTGCGGCCCGACCAGCTGCTTCTCAGAAGCGGCGAGCGCCCGCGATCGGCATCGAGGAGATCGGCGCCACCTGCACGGGCGTACCGGAGGTGGCCGCGTGCACCACGTTGCCGTCACCGGCGTACAGGCCGGAGTGGCCGCCGCCGTAGAAGGAGACGAGGTCGCCGGGCTGTAGGTCGTCCACCGAGACGGGGCTGCCCGCGGCGAGCTGCGCGCCGCTGGTGCGCGGCAGTTCGACGCCCGCCTGCCGGTAGGACCACTGGACCAGGCCGGAGCAGTCGAACGAGTTGGGGCCCGCGGCGCCGTAGACGTACGGCGAGCCGACCTTGCTCAGAGCGGCGTCGAGGGCGACTTCGCCGGAGCTCTTGGGCGCGGCGAAGGGAAGCGGAGCGGGACCCGGCAGCTCGACGCCCGGGAGCGCCGGCGGAACCGGGAGTTCGTTCGGGACTTCGAAGGTTCCCACACCGGGGATGGTCACCGGCTGGGCAGACGCGGGCGCTGCCGGAAGCAG
Source organism: Nocardia sputi (assembly GCF_023501985.1). Classification (NCBI taxonomy): domain Bacteria; kingdom Bacillati; phylum Actinomycetota; class Actinomycetes; order Mycobacteriales; family Nocardiaceae; genus Nocardia; species Nocardia sputi. The sequence continues at coordinate 36,564 of NZ_JAMFLC010000039.1, forward strand.
GAACGCCCCGAGGGTGGCAGCGCCGACGGCCCCGGCGGCAACAGCGCGCTGTGCGTGACGCTTGACGGCGTTGGTCGTCATGATGCGGTACTCCCAATCTGCCTCACGACGCCGCACCCGGTGGTGCCGCGGACTTCGTCGGCGCCGCACCGGTGGGTGCGGCGGACTCCGTGAGGTCTCGAAAAGGTTACGAACACATCACGGTGATTTGTAAAGGCAGAGGGAATGCGAAAAGGGGTCGCTCAACAATTGGCGGTCGATTCGGTGTGAGATGCGTCCCAGCGCATCACGAAAAGATAACGACTGCGAAATCGCGAGAAGTAAGCCCGCTCCGCGGCCGGATGCAGTGGGTGGAACCGGTTGGTCGCCGCGCGGTGGTCTGGCGAGCGTTTAGGCAGGTCGCAAGGGAAAATTGGCCGTAAATCGCACTACGGTCGCCGGTTTGTACGCTGTAGAGCCACCGGCGGCCGACACGCCCGGCCTAGATCGCTCTCATTTCGATGGACTCGCCGCAATGTTTGATACAGGTTTCTCTGATTTGTGATCTGGATCTCATTTGCGCATTTCTAGATCATTTCCCGGGTACCGCGCTCGAATCCCCCCGGTGTCATTCGGGCATATCAGGGCGCGCTGGGACGCCCCGTTCCTGTCGGACCGTGGCCCTACGCTGCACGCCGTGTCCGACCCCGCGCCGCGCCCCGCCGCTGCCCAGCAACTGGCCTTCGACGAGCTCGACACCCCGCTCTACGACACCACGTTCGTGGTCGTGGACCTGGAGACCACCGGCACCAGTCCCGGGGCGGACGGCATCACCGAGATCGGCGCGGTCAAGGTGCGCGGCGGGGAGGTGCTCGGCGAGTTCGCGACGTTGGTCAACCCGGGACGCTCGATACCGCCCGCCGTCGTGCACGTCACCGGTATCACCACCGCGATGGTGTACGCCGCCCCGCGGATCGAGGCGGTGCTGCCCGGCTTCCTGGAATTCGCGTCGGGCGCGGTGCTGGTCGCGCACAACGCCCGGTTCGACATGGCGTTCCTGCGCGCCGCCGCGGCGCAGTGCGACACCGCGTGGCCGGCCGCGCCGGTGCTGTGCACCGTGAAACTGGCCCGGCGGGTGCTCGGCCGAGACGAAGCGCCCTCGGTGCGATTGAGCTCGCTGGCCCGGTTGCTCGGCGCCGCCACACAGCCCACCCACCGCGCCCTCGAAGACGCCCGTGCGACCGTCGACGTCTTGCACGCGCTCATCGGACGAGTCGGGAACCAGGGCGTCCACAGTCTCACCGAGCTGCTCGACTATCTGCCCGACATCACCCCCCGGCAGCGATCCAAACGCGTCCTCGCGGCCGATCTCCCCGCCGGTCCGGGCGTGTATCTGTTCCGCGGTCCTTCCGATGAAGTCCTATATATAGGGACGGCCGTGAACTTGCGCCGACGCGTCCGTAACTACTTCACCGGTTCGGAGACCCGGGGCCGAATGAAGGAAATGGTGTCGCTGGCGACCCGGGTCGACCATGTGGTGTGCGCGCACGCGCTCGAGGCGGGGGTGCGCGAACTGCGGCTGCTGGTGGCGCACACCCCGCCCTACAATCGCCGGTCCAAGTTCCCGAAGCGGGCCTGGTGGCTCACCCTCACCGACGAGCCGTTCCCCCGGTTCTCGGTGGTGCGGGAACCCACGCGGGACGCCTTGGGACCGTTCAACTCTCGTAACGACGCGGCCGACCTCGGCCTGATCATCGCGGAGTTCACCGGGCTGCGCACCTGCACGACGCGATTGTCCCGGAGGGCGGTGCACGAATGTCCGCCCACGCTCGTCGGCGGGTGTCCGGCGGGATCGAGGGGAAGGGTGTCGGATATGGCGGAGTACGCCCCCGCGCCCGCGCTCGTGCGCGCGCTGTTCGCCGGGCGCAGCGACGCGCCGATCCGCTCCATGCTCGATCGCATCGAAACCCATTCGCGGGCACAGCACTTCGAAGCGGCCGCGCGCGTGCGCGACCGCGCGGCCCGGGTGGTGCGCGCGCTGCGCCGTACACAGCGACTGGCCGCGGTGGCACGCATAGCCGAACTGGTCGCCGCGCATCCCGACGACAACGGCGGATGGGAGTTCGCGGTCATCCGGTACGGCCGTCTGGCCGGCGCGGGCACCGCCCCGCGCGGCGTGCCGCCGATGCCAATCGTGGAACAGATCGTCGCGTCCGCCGAGACCGTGGTTCCGGCAGCGGTTTTCGTCGAGGCACATCCGGCCGGGGAGACGACGCTAGGACACGTCCATGCCGAGCCGACTACGGAACCCCTTGTGACAGCCGGGGCGGAGGCTTTGCACCGCACCACAGCGCCGCATCCGCCCACCGCCGACCCGACGCACGCACAGCGGCAAGAGAATTCGACACCGGCCGCATCGGCGCGCTCGACCCGAGAGATGGCGCCGCTGTCGGAGTCGTCGATGCTCGTCGGATCGCGCCCCGATGCTTCGGATCAGGCCGCCGCGCACCTGGACGACGCCCCACCGTTGCGCGGCGCCTCGCCGGAAGAGGTGGCGCTGGTCGCGCGCTGGCTGGCGCGGCCCGGGGTGCGGATCGTGCGGACCACCGAGGGATACCGCGAGCCGATATTCGGCGCGGCGCGGTGGCTCGGCTGGGCGGATCTCGCCGATGCGGCGGTACGCGCCCAACCGACCGAACAGGCCTACCTCGACCGCTTAGGCTGAGCACCATGATTACCGCGATCGTCTTGATTCACGCCGACAACGGCCGCATCCCCGAGACCGCGCAAGCGGTCGCGGACACCGAGGGCGTCGCCGAGGTCTACTCCTGCGCGGGTGACGTGGACTTGATCGCGATCGTGCGGGTGCGCGACCACGAGCAGATAGCCGAGGTGGTGACCGGCCGGATCGACAAGACGCCGGGCGTCGTGCGCACCACGACGCACATCGCGTTCAAGTCGTACTCGCGCGCCGAAGTCGAAGCCGGGTTCTCGCTGGGCGAGTAGCCCGGCGGGTGACGGCTCGCTCCGTGCGCCGGTTCAGGCGTCGCCGAGCGTCTGCGTCAGCTTCGCCCAGCGCTCCAGCAGCGCGGCGGCGCTGCCCGTGTCGATCGCTTCGGCGGCGCGGTCGATGCCGGCGGCGAGCGCGGTATGCAGGTCCGCCTCCGGATCGCCCGCGCCGCGCGACCAGTCGTAGGTCACGATCGCGGCGGCCGAATTCAGCAGTACCGCGTCCCGTACCGCGCCGGCGCGACCGGCGAACACATCGCGGGCCACACCCGCGTTGACCTCGGCATCACCGCCGCGCAGCGCGTCCAGATCCACGCGGGGGACGCCGATGCGAGTGGGATCGATGGTGGTCCGGCGCGTCCGGCCGCCCGAGACGATCCACGCCTCGGTGGTGTCCGAGGTGGTGATCTCGTCGAGCCCGTCGTTGCCGCGCACCACCAGCGCGCTCGCACCGCGTTCGGCGAACACGCCCGCCATCACCGGCAGCAGTTCGGGGAACGCGCAGCCGACCAGGCCGGCACGCGGCTGCGCGGGGTTGGTCAGCGGCCCGAGCACGTTGAAGACCGTTGGAATGCCGATCTGGCTGCGCGCCGCCCCGGCGTACCGGAGAGCGGGATGGAACACCGCCGCGAAGCAGAAGCCGATACCGACCTCCCGCACACACCGCGCCACCGCCTCGGGGCCGAGGGCGAGCTTCACGCCCAGCGCCTCCAGCACGTCCGCACCGCCGCTCTTCGACGACGCGGCCCGGTTGCCGTGCTTGACCACGGGAATGCCCGCCGCTGCCACGACGATCGAGGACATGGTGGAGATGTTCACCGAGCCGGACCGGTCACCGCCGGTGCCTACGATGTCGACCGCGTCGCCATCGATCCGGACCAGCCGGGCGTGGTCGAGCATGCCCGCGGCCAGACCGGTCAGCTCGGCGGGCGTAGGGCCCTTGATCTTCATCGCGACACCGAACGCGGCGATCTGCGCGGGGGTGGCGTTGTCGGACATGATCTCGTTCATCGCCCACGCCGTGTCGTCCGCGGCCAGGTCGCCACCGTCGGCGAGGATTCCGAGCACCTGGGGCCAGCTGCGCACGCTCATTCCACACATCTCCCGTCACACTGGTTCGCGCACCAGTTTCGTCCGCAAGCAGCCTAGCTGGGTTGTATTTGCCGCGACTGCGTCGCGGCGTGTTCGCGGCCAATGCTCGGTCTCGCTTCGCTCGAAACCTGGAGTCGAGCTGGTGTGGTCCCGTGAGGGGGTAAGCGCACGACGTGGGTTCGGCTGTTGGGTGGGTGGCGGCGGTGTCTGTGGCGTGTGCGGTCGCCACTCGGGCGGGTGCTGGACAGTGCTGGTTTGTCCGGAGGCTGGGTCGCTGGGTGTTCGCGGCTTTGGTGGCTCGCGCCGGAGTGGTCGCCACTTGCTTCTTCGTCGCCCACGCGACGGCCGATCGGACGCGAGCCGGGCCGCGAACGGCACATGCTCGGTTTCGCTTCGCTGGAAACGGGGGTCGGGGTGGGTGGTCGGGTCGGCAATCGCACGACCCAGGTTTCGCCGTCGGCGGTGACGGCGCCGCCGTCTGCTTACGGCTCCTGCTGATGTGGCCCCGGTTGCAAGGCGTCCCAACCGTCGGCGGTGCCGTCGTGGCGTTGGGCGAGGCCGGCCATGCGCGAGCGCTCCTGCGAGCAGTGCAGGGCGTCGAGGAGTTGGACCCGCTGCAGGATGACCGTCTCGAGTGCGTCGGTGCCCGGTCCGCCGACGTGCGGGGCGGGGGTGTATCCGTCCTGCGCGGCGATCGCGCAGACGGTCTCGATGTGCCGTGGTGGGATGCGCAGGTGGTGCCGCAACACCGCTGGTGCGTCCGGTGTCAGGTCGGTCGCGCGCGCCAGCGCGGTCGAACACGCCTCCGCGTCGTCGAAGCTCGACGCGACGACGACCAGATCAGCCTGGTGAAGCTCGAGGGCTGTGCTCCGGTCCCGCCGCCGCAGCCGTCGCCAGAATCGTGCTGCCACATTCGTCTCCATCTCAGGTTCTCCTTACCCGGGCCTGTCATGCTGACCGGGCGTTCGGTCGCGGGTGCGACCGGTTCCAGGGTCCGCCGCGCAGCTCAGCCTGCGCCCCGCCTGGTCGATCACCCGCCCTTCCCTGCGTTTTTCGACACGGAGGAACGAGTTTCGTACCCGGGTACTGGCGTCGTACTACGACGAGTCATACTTACCCCCGTGACGACCGCAGTAGGGACCCCAGGATCGGCCATTACCCAGCGTGTGCATTCGCTGAACCGGCCCAACATGGTCAGCGTCGGTACCATCATCTGGCTGTCGAGCGAGCTGATGTTCTTCGCAGGCCTGTTCGCGATGTATTTCGTCGCGCGCGCCCAGGCGAACGGTAACTGGCCGCCGGAGCCGACCGAGCTGAACCTCAAGCTCGCCGTGCCGGTCACGGCCGTGCTGGTCGCGTCGTCGTTCACCTGCCAGATGGGCGTCTTCGCCGCGGAGAAGGGTGACGTGTTCGGCCTGCGCCGTTGGTACGTCGTCACGCTGGCGATGGGCACGTTCTTCGTCCTCGGCCAGGGTTACGAGTACATGAACCTGGTGCACGAGGGGACGTCGATCTCCAGCAGTTCCTACGGCTCGGTGTTCTACATCACCACCGGCTTCCACGGTCTGCACGTCATCGGCGGTCTGATCGCGTTCGTGTTCCTGCTGGCCCGCACCAAGGTGAGCAAGTTCACCCCAGCGCAGGCCACCGCGGCGATCGTCGTCTCCTACTACTGGCACTTCGTCGACATCGTGTGGATCGGGTTGTTCGCCACGATCTACTTCGTCCGCTGATCGTGGACGCCGCGCCGCCGAGCGGGTGCGGCTGAACCCAAGATCTTTCGCACAAGTCGGTTCCGTCTACTCCAAAGGGACACAGATGAGTTCATCTCCCCCGTCAGCGCCAGAGCCCGCCACGCACGGGAACGGCCAGGCCAGCAAGACGCGCAGGCAGCGCCGCGTTCGCCGTCGCATCGCGGGCGGGCTTGCGCTGCTGGTGGGCCTCGTCGGAGCAGGCTTCCTGGCATCGGCCTTCACGCCGGACCCGCAGCGCGCCACAGCGAACGAGGACCAGTCCGCGCTGATCCGCGAGGGCAGGCAGCTCTACGACACGTCCTGCATCACCTGCCACGGCGCGAACCTGCAGGGTGTCGTCGACCGCGGTCCCAGCCTGATCGGCGTCGGCGAGGCCGCCGTCTACTTCCAGGTGTCCTCCGGCCGTATGCCGATGGCCGCCCAAGAGGCCCAGGCGGAGCGCAAGCCACCGAAGTTCGACGCCCACCAGACCGACGCGCTGAGCGCGTACGTGGCGGCCAACGGTGGCGGCCCGACCGTGATCCGCGACGCCAACGGCGAGATCGCCCAGGAGTCGCTGCGCGGTGAGGACATCGCCCGCGGCTCGGAGCTGTTCCGGATGAACTGCGCGTCCTGCCACAACTTCACCGGACGCGGCGGCGCGCTGTCCTCCGGCAAGTTCGCACCGCCGCTGGGACCCGCGAGCGAACAGCAGATCTACACCGCCATGCTCACCGGCCCGCAGAACATGCCGAAGTTCTCCGACCGTCAGCTGAGCCCGGAGGAAAAGCGCGACATCGTCGCCTACGTCAAGAACGCCACCGAGGAGCACAGCCCGGGGGGCTGGGATCTCGGTGGTTTCGGTCCCGCGACCGAAGGCCTGGCCATCTGGGTGGTCGGTATCACGCTCGTGGTCGGCGCCGCGATGTGGATCGGATCCCGGTCATGACCGGTCAGCGCCCGGAGCAGGCAGCTCGCGTGACCACGGAGGGCGCCCCGGTCATGCCGAAAGGACACAGGTCATGAGCAATAAGGAGCGAGACGACATGGGTCGCCCGGATGAGGGCCACGCGCAGCAGTCGAAGGAGCAGCCGGTGAACGCCACTCCGGCGGAGCCCACCGAGGCGGACCTCGACAAGATGACGCGCGAGGAGCTGGTCAAGCTCGGTACCGAGCGCGACGGCGTCGACGTCGCCTACCGCCGCGAGCGCTTCCCGATCCCGGGCACCCGGGCGGAGAAGCGCGCCGAGCGCGCGGTGAGCTTCTGGTTCGCCGTGTCGGGCATCGCGGCAGCGGCGCTGGTCGGCGTGTTCCTGTTCTGGCCGTGGGAGTTCAAGGGCAAGAACGAGGACGGCCACGTGGCCTACTCGCTGTTCACCCCGCTGGTCGGCCTGACCTTCGGCATCTCGGTACTGGTCATCGGCGTCGCGGTGGTGCTGATCCGCAAACTGTTCATCCCCGCCGAGCTGTCCATCCAGCAGCGGCACGACGGTCCGTCGCCGGAGGTCGAGCGCCGCACCCTGGTCGCCGAGCTGCAGGACGCGCTGGACACCTCCACCCTGGGACGTCGCAAGATGATCACCCGCACCGCGGGCGCGGGCGTCGGTGTGCTCGGCGTCGGTGCGCTGCTGGTGTTCGTCGGCGGCCTGATCAAGAATCCTTGGGCCAAGGGCGACAAGTCGCCGCTGTGGGTCTCGGGCTGGACTCCGGACTTCCCGGGCGAGACCATCTACATCCGGCGCGACACTGGTCGGCCCGACGACGTGGTGCTGGTGCGTCCGGAGGATCTGGACGCGGGCGCGATGGAGACGGTGTTCCCGTGGAAGGAGAAGTGGCGCGGCGACGAGCACGCCACGCTGGACTCCCTGCGCGGTATCCGCAACGCCGTCATGCTGATCCGCCTGCGCACCGAAGACGCGCAGAAGGCGATCAAGCGTAAGGGGCAGGAGAGCTTCAACTACGGCGACTACTTCGCCTACTCGAAGATCTGCACCCACCTCGGCTGCCCGACCTCGCTGTTCGAGCAGCAGACCAACCGGATCCTGTGCCCCTGCCACCAGTCGCAGTTCTCCGCGACCGAGTGGGGCAAGCCGATCTTCGGTCCCGCCGCTCGCGCGCTGCCGCAGCTGCCGATCACCGTCAACGCTGAGGGCTTCCTGGTCGCCAACGGCGACTTCATCGAGCCGCTCGGCCCGGCCTACTGGGAGCGCCGTTCATGAGTCCTTCTGTCGCAGCCCAAGCCAACGAGGCGGACGAGCGGTATCGCGCCGCGGCGTTCATGAAGCGATCGATCAACAAGGTCTTCCCCACGCATTGGTCGTTTCTGCTCGGCGAGATCGCGCTCTACAGCTTCATCATCCTGCTGCTGTCGGGCGTCTACCTGACGCTGTTCTTCGATCCTTCGATGAGTCATGTCGTGTACGACGGCGCGTATCAGCCGTTGCGCGGTGTGACCATGTCGCGGGCGTATGAGACGGCGCTGAACATCTCGTTCGAGGTGCGTGGCGGCCTGTTCGTGCGGCAGGTGCATCACTGGGCGGCGCTGCTGTTCGCGGCGTCGATCATCGTGCATCTGTTCCGGATCTTCTTCACCGGCGCGTTCCGCAAGCCGCGGGAGG